>JAAUPE010000006.1 GCA_012034595.1 Calothrix sp. CSU_2_0
TAGTACATTTATTGGTAGATATCGCTTCTTGTATACTGATAAATCATGTTATCCGGATAACATTGAGACAACCCCGATACTTACACTGAAAATTCCGTTTAACCAAGCAAATGGGGGGTTTATACGGAATCGTTCTTTTGAATAACCCTGTATGGGGATTTATACGGAATATTTTCCGTATAACCCGCTTAAAAAGGTTGTTTATAAGGAAATATTTCGGTATAATACTGTAATTAGGGGAATTAAACAGAACAGTTCGGTATAAACACCTTGTAGAAGGGGATTATATGGAAGCATTCGGTATAATAAATAGTTAGCTGGCTCTTTCTTAAAATGGGCGTATTCTCCCATTTGGTTGCGTATCCCCAGTGTTTATTTCACCCTAAACGGCAGTACTACGTTATGGAACCTCAGTCTTTGCAAATAGTTAACGACTACATCTATGTCATAACTGACCCGCTTCCTACAGGTGGGCGTGATGGGAGTGTATCTCGGAATCCCTTTGAAGATCAAACTCCACCTGCTACTAATCGGACTGGTATTCCTGTCCCCGTTGAAAAGTTAGAGCAGGGCATGTCAGACTTTCTGCAAGCAATGGGGCGCGTTATCAAGAATGCCCAAGCAAGAGCTACTGAATTAGGCAGTATGGAACTTGATGAAATTGAGCTTTCTGTAGAAGTTAATGGCGAAGGGCAACTGAGTTTGCTGGGATCAGGGACAAAAGTGGGAGGCAAGGGCGCAATGACCTTGCACTTTAAGAAAAAAAATTATAGCTAGTATGTATTCACTGAAAAATGGCAAAGAATTGGGCACTAGTCATTGGGATTAACGCATATAATCCGCTAAACTTTACTCCGCTGAAGTATGCCAAGCAAGATGCAGAGCGAGTGAGAGATTTTTTTCAAGTGGCAGGTTTTGAGGTGTATTGCTTTACAGACGACTCGCCACCCTTGAAGCTACCCAATGGACAGACGATTCCGACTCAGCCTACATATGGTAATTTAATAACCTTTTTACAAGATCGTTTTAACGAAAAGGAAGGCTTTCTCGATGTAGGCGATAACTGCTGGTTCTTTTTTGCGGGACATGGTGAACGTCATCAAGATCGAGATTATTTAATGCCAATCGATGCTAACTCACGTGGGGCAGAAGTAATTGCTGGGTTGCAAGTGAGTTATGTAGAGGAACGCTTGAGCCGCTGTGGAGCCGATAATGTAATTATGATTTTGGATGCTTGCCGCAGTGAAGGGCAGCGAGGGAGAACAGGCATTGGTGATGAACCTCAAAAGGGATTGCTCAAGATTTCATCTTGTCAACCAACGCAGAAATCCTGGGAAGTTGATGAACTCCAGCAAGGCGTATTTACCTATGCTTTGCTAGAAGCTTTACAGCTTACTGAGGAAAGTAATTGCGCTACTGTAGAGCGGTTGGGGAGTTACCTGAAACACCGAGTCCCATCTCTTTGTGAGCAGTATGGTAAAATCCCCGCTCAAATCCCCCGTATCAGTGCTGATCCGATTGAGAAACAGCACTTTATTTATTTTCTCAACAGGCTCAGCAAGTAGACATTGACCGACTAAAGTTAGATGCTTACAGACTCAGAAAGATTGATCCGACTTTGGCAGAACAAATCTGCATTCGGTTAAATGCTTTGGCTGAGGGAAAAGATTTAGAGATTATTGACTTACTAACAGAAATTCGTAGCGGACTCAAAAAGCAAGCTACTGAGCAAGTTACCCAAATTCCTTCATTGCCACCTCCTGAGGTGAGTCGAAAGGAGCTTCATGAATGTCATTTTTCAAAAATCTTTTTTACCAAGACTGTTACAGATTCTGATGACTGGGCTTACACCCTTGAGCATATTCAAAAAATAGGGGGATCAGTTGAAAGTCGAGTCTTTGAACTGCCACTTTTTTGGCTTAGTCCACTCACCGGGAAACGCATAACCCTAGAAGAAGATATTAAAGAATTAGAAGATACAAAATTAAAAGCAAGAAGTACTCTGGAATTGCAAGTAAGAGGTGATCTAATCATCTTGATTCAGCATAATAGAATTACCCATGTTGTAGAAGTACTTGACGATGAGATTCGGGAAACTGAAGCAGGTTATTTCCGATGGGTACGAGTGGTATGGATGCCAAAAGGAGATTGGTCTAGACTCCCCGCTCAAGAAAGACTTTTGGGTTTTCCTTCTTCAGGCTTAGTTTCATTAGCGAATAAGACACCCATTTCATTATCGAATTCAAAACTCATAGACTTTAGCTATACCTGTTGGTATAGTTTTGAAGCTTTCCAAAAGCATATCTTTGAACTTTTACCTGTTGTAGAATCACTAGACATTAAGAGTAGTAATACAGATGGAGATAATCTCAGTTCAGAAAGATTTGGAGTAGACTACTATGCTAAGCTTAGAGATTTCTTAGTTGCAAAAGACTGGAAAGCAGCTAACAGAGAGACGTATCTGCGAATGCAGCAGTTAGCGACGTTTAGATCACATTCTGTTAGCTGGCTTGAATACATAGGCGAGTACTCCGAATCAGACTTTGAAAAATCCCCTGTTTTGATCTGAACAATATTAATAGCTTGTGGGTAAAGTACAGTCGAGGACGATTTGGTTTTAGCGTACAGAAAGAAATTTGGGAGAGTTATGGTAGTCCGGGCTTCGATAACAAAAAACCATATAAAGAATTAACAAGAGATTGGGATAAGTTTGGTGCGGCAGTAGGTTGGAGACCAAAAGTACTTTTCGGGTTTGGTAGTTGGATCACTTATTCTGGACTAACTTTTAATTTGTCAGCACCAAGGGGACATCTTCCGGTGCTATGGCAAAAGAAATATGGTAGCCATGATTTTTTTGATGGCTATAGTTATGAGTTTGGTTGGGATAGGACTCGTTTTGTGAAGCTCTTCTCACGCTTTCAGGGCTGCGATTCTAATATTCAATAGCTTAGGCTCGATGCGCCAGCTAACAATCGCAATGTACCGGAACTTCTAAGCATACTATTCATTGCACAAGTTATTGATGTCCGGTGATTGGGATCGTTAGAAACTTCAAACCACATACCACAAGGACAATCCTTGAATTTTATTCTACGCCCGAATCACAGTAATATTTCGTTGATTTTCCGTCACAACAACCTGCGTCGATAAACGTTCTTCAATTGGTAAAGCATTTTTACGTCTATCAAACACAAGCAACCAACCTTCATTTAATCCCAACCGCGCTAAGTAGGATTCTAACTGCTCAATTCCTTCCGCTTGGGGGTCACGTTTTTTCTCCCGCCATACTTTTAATTCTATTCCTAAAGTTACATCCTTGTAACGCAGACATAAATCCATTCGGTCACTACCAATTGCATATTCCCGCTCCAACGTACCACCACCGTTAACAACGCGATGCAAGAAAGCCATTAATACTAAATGTGGGGCAACTTCATGATAACCAGTAGTACCTAACAAAGGTTCCCCATGCTGTCGCCAAAATTTAATAAAAGCTGCAAGTAAAGCATCTTTGTTTAAATCACCTTCAGGTGTTAACCAACTCGGTGCAATCATTGGTAGGGAAGCCATTGGGGTTACTGTTAACACCCTGGGTAAAACCTCCCGATAAATGGGATTAGCAATTGTTAATCCACCTTGAGGATGCATTTTACACAAACCCAAATCAATCACAAATTTAATATCGTCGTTGGGTATATTCCCCAATTCCGAACCTGCTAACATTGGTTCGATAATCGCTTTTATTCTTGGTTCCCGTAAGCGTTCAGCTAAAGAATCGAGATGAGTATCTTGACGAGCAATTAATATTTCTTTTGCTTGGAGAATATGCTCTTCGGTAATAGAAATACTTCTATCCTTAACCATTTTTCGACAACTTCCTTCGCAAGAGCATTAACTAACCAAGGTTGTCCTTGAGTCAAATCAAAGGCTGTTGCGGTTGCTTCGGGTGTGAAAATTTGCCCAGTATCATCTGTATGTTGTTGGTATAATTCTTCTACTTCTGAAGCGTTGAAGTTTCTCAGGGTAATGGAACTAACTTTAATATTAAAGGGACTTGATGTATTTAATCTGTCACCCTTCGGGTTCAACAGTTTACCGGGACGGAAACCGACCCCGGTAACTGTTTCACTCCCACCGGATGCCACTTTATAATCGCGTACATCACGCAATCCAATCAACCCCACCGATGAGGGAAAGTTTTCTGGACGATTAGGATAACCATCGCGCAATTGTCTTAAAACTGAAATTAGGGTTTGATCTTGTAAAGAATCAATTTCATCGATAAATACGACTAAAGGTCTTGGTGAAGAATTCGCCCAAGCTTGTAAACTACCTCTTATTCTTTGCCCTGGTTCTTCGTAAATCCAAGTAATCGGTTGCAAATTTTTGGGTAAACGGATGCTAATGGTATTTCGCCAAGTTCCCAAAATTGCTAATTCAGCCGCACTGGGGTCATGATTAAAGGCACTACCCACTTCTGCTGATACCATCACTGCTGCATAGCGTTCAGTTGCGGTAAGTTGTTGCGCTAGGGCTAACATTGCGGTAGTTTTACCTGTTTGTCGCGGTGCATGAACAACAAAATAACTACGCTGTTGGATTAGCTCCTCCAAATTTGGTAATCGTATTGTTGGAGATAACATATAGTGGATATCTTTTTGACAGGGACCAGCAGTGTTGAACCAGCGAGACATGGGATATGGGCAATAGCGGACACTTTGAGTTTAGACGATTTTTAGGGAGGGGGATTTTTTAATCGAGTGGAGTGCCATACCAAACTTTCTAAAGCGCACTGGAACTGACTGGAGAAACTTTCAGTAGACCGAAAAGTTTTGCGATCGCAAAAAACAAAAAAGTAAAAGATACTTGATTTTATTTGAAATAATCGTAACCAAAATATTAGTGTTTACGTATTTTTATTGAGAAAAACCTGGGTTTTTATTTCAACTTAGAGAAAATAATTATACTTTACTACTTAGGTTGTACTTCCCTCAATTCAAGTCATTACCATTAGGTTCCGACAACCGAACTACTTCAGTAAAACGCGAATATTTAACCGCATCAGTGGGGGGGAAATCTGCCGACACTGCAAATAACCCAATTTTGATATCTTCAAAATAAATCACACCACCAATCCGTCCTCCTGCTTGGAATGGTCCATGAAAAAACCGATACTCTGGAATTTGAATTAGGAGAGAATTTGTAATTTTTATTTTTTTGCCAAACAATTGCTGACAAGTCTTATGGACAATGGCATCTATATATTGATTACGAGCAGGTTTACCAAAGTCAATGAATTTTGGACTATCTGCAAAATTATCCATGTAAAACAACCAAATTTTAGAAAGGTCTTTTTCATCGATCAGTTTTTGCTTGAGTTCCTGCAATCGTTCAATTTTCATAATGTTAATACGATGGAAACAGCAGATAGAACTGTTGGGAATATACTAAAAATTTACCATAGCGATCGCAAATCTTCTCAAGTTTGGACTTAGAAGCGTTAGGGAAAAATTAGGTAATAATTTAGAAAATCAAATTACTTTTAATTGAGAGAAATAAATGGATTTGGAGAAGTGGCTCTATTTGCGAACTGGAGGTTTATCGCTTAATTTAAGGAAAACTCAGGGAATCATGATTGATTGCTTCTCAAACTCCTAATACATAAGGAATTCCACAATTTATTTCCATATAACTGCTGTGGGGCCATTGTCCACCAAAGAGGGCATAGATTTCAACGGGTTTAGCTGAAAGTGTTATTCCTTGTTCGTATGATTTGCCAGTAAAAGCTGCGAAACGCTTGCAAGCTTCTTGGTAGTAGGGACTATGCTGATATTTGGAATGGGTTAAATCGATCGCAAACAACCCATAAAAATAACGCGGTATACTTTGTAGTGTTTCTGCTAGTTGACCAATATTTCGAGCCAGAATTGCATTACGCGGAACTGTTGTTTGCCAAGCTGTATCGAGCGCCCATGCTGCACTCGTGAGGTGAGAAGCTCCGCAAATACCACAAACGCGAGGTGTGACAATTAATCCAGCTTGCGGGTCTTTCCCGCGCAAAATCACCTCAAAACCGCGAAAGAGTTCTGCGTGAGTCCAAGCATTAACCACTTGACCATTTTCGATTTCGACGCGAATATCTAAATCACCTTCGACTCTACCAACTGGTGATATATCAAGTATTTGAGTTCCCATTCTCCTCTCCTTTGAGTTGTGATGCAGTTTCTACGAATAAACCGGGATTCTGGCTTCACATGCGTAAGTCCTGCTTTTGACCAAACTATTAACTAAACAGTAAAAAAGTCCTCGTCAGCCCATTCTGGCATCGTGTCTTTTGATACCATTGTCAGAATTGCATAACCAGTTTTATTAACTCCCGGTGGTAAATCTTTAGGAACGCCCATAAGTGTTTGAGTTTTAAACACAGTTCCCGGTTTGAGGTCGTAGAAGGGAAATTCGGGTTCTGTACAGCCGATGCAGGGCATTCCCACACGGGTTTTAGATGAAACACGATTCCAGAGAATGCGGTTGCAGGAAGAATGGGTCATTGGTCCACGACAACCAAGGTCATAGAATAGACAACCTTTACGCTGCCCGAACTCTTCTACTGATGCTTTGTAGGCGAAATGGTTATTACGAGTACATCCAGTTTGCGTGTATGTATTGAAGAAAGTGAGAGGACGGTGAAGTTCGTCGAGGGCAATATCACCGATGCGTCCAGTTGCGATCGCGACTAATATCTGCGTTATCCAATCCGGATGTGCGGGACATCCGGGTATATTAATTACTGGAAAACCAGATTTGGCACGAAAGTCTTTACCTAAAAATCCACCTTCCTGACGTTTGAGAAATTGTAAACCATTAGATTCGCTAGGGTTAGGTGACATTGCTGGGATTCCTCCCCAAGTTGCACAGTCACCGACTGCGACGACGTAGTTAGCAACCTTCGATAAATCAGCCAGCCAATCTTTCATCGGGCGATCGGCAAAGCGATTCCAGGTTCCTGTCCCGTTTGGTGCGTTCACAACTGAACCTTCAAACACCAAGATATCTACTGGGATTCTACCTAAAACGCAATTCCACAGCATTGCTTGGAGACTTTCACCCATTTCTAACCCTAGCGAGGGATGCCACAGGATGTTGAAACCAAAGTCGGTAATCAAATCGCAGGCTGTGGGTTCTTCGGCATTCAGAAAGGACATCGTGTTGCCCGAACAAGCACCACCTTGCAACCACAGTAAGTTTGTCATTTGTTATATATTTTCCAATTCTTTTTACTGCAAATTATGGGTTTAGAGCAAGAGATTTTAGATTTTGGATGATATTTTTGGCTACAAGTTGTTAGTATAACTACAGTAAGTTGATACTGACAAAGTTGAAATTAAGATTGTTGCAAGTAATCAACAATTATCAGCTTTATCTGCACAGTGATGAAAACAATCCAAAATTTAACCAAAATTTCATCAAAATTTAAAATTATACTGGAAACGGTTTAAAATTTGACTGAATAGAGAACCCCTCTCCAACTTTCTCCCCAAAGTCGCGACAATGGGGAAACCCCTGCAACGCGCTTCTCTTCCCACAGGGAGAAAGGCTTAATAAGTTGAATTTTCTATCCTGAAAAACCTATTTTATAGCCGTTTTGAGTATAGAACCCTTTATTTTTTCATATCAGGTATTGGGTAATTTTATTGTATCAGATTCAATACTTTTTTATTTTGTCGAACTAATAATAAATAATTAATTGTTAACTAGTAACTACTCACGGTGAATTGCACATATATACTTTGTTTGAGTTGGTTTAAGCCAATTCAAGAAGCAAGTAAATTTGGTGTGGTGATTTCAAAATCTGTATTTGTGCCAATTATGGTTAGTGGAGTGAACCGAAATTCGTGTAAAGTCGCACAAACAAAAAAAGACTTAATTTATCCTAATCTCTACAGAGAACAGACATGTCCTCTAGTATTTCTAGTATTACAGATTTAACGGTCAAGGCAGCAATGGAAGCGATCGCATCGGAATCAGTAACAACTGAGGACAAGATTCAGATGTTGATTGAATTAGCGCAAGGTTTTCAAAAGCAGCCGAAAACACCAAAAGATTTACGGAATGCTGTATCCCTGTACTATCAAGCGTATGAGATGTGCAAAGAGGATTATCCTTTGTTGAAAGCGAGAACAATGGTAGGAATGGCAAGCGCGTTACAAGCAATTCCTACAGCAGGAACAGATTTACTTTTGCAAGCAAAGGCAGGTTATGAGGAAGCGTTGCCAATTCTGGAGGATTTAGCAACACTACAGGAAGTTGCTGAAGTGCAGATGAATTTGGGATTGGTATTACAATCGCTAGCAAGCTATAATTTAGCGCGAATTACCGACAGTATCAAAGCGTATCAGAAAGCATTAGAGGTGTTTACTTGGGATAAGTTTCCGCAAGAGTATGCCATTTTGCATAATAATATTGCGATCGCCCATCTTTCAATGCCGCTATCATCAGAAAAAGAAGGTTTGCGACATGGGTTAGCAGTGCGATCGTTTGAAACTGCACTTGCTCATATTAAGTTGATGGAACACCCCAGAGAGTATGCGATGTTGCAGAATAATTTGGGTAATGCACTTCAGTATTTGCCTAGTTCTCATCCCGTTGACAATAATTTACGTGCAATATCTGCTTACGATGAAGCATTAAAAGTTCGCAATCCCCGCGATACTCCTTTGGAATACGCGAATACTATTGCGAATAAAGCTAATGCTTTAGCTAATATTCCTGATGATTTAGAGTGTGTGGAGGAGGGACATTTAAGCAATTTGTTACAAGCAAGTAATTACTATCAAGAAGCGCTTGTGATTTTTACAAAATACGAACAAGTTGAACAGATTGCAGTAGTTACAGAAGCACTAAAAGGTATAGAAGAATTGAGATGAAGTAAATTCTACAAAATGCTTTTTGTGAATTTTGATAAAAAATACTTAAATAGTTACTTAAATAATAATTATAGGAAGGAAATAATGGAAGAGCTTATTAATGACCCACTGATTAATAAATTAATTACTAGTTTAGTTGCAGGTGAAGTTAATTTATTTACAGGTTTTATTTGGCTCGTAGTCGGTACATTTATCTCAATGGCTGGTGGTGCAATCGGAGGATTATTGATTGCTAGGAAAGATTTAGGATATGAGTTATCTGCTATTTTGGGTGGTTTTTTTGGACCAGCAGGTGTGATTCCGACAATATTATTAGGATTGGCAATTTTAAATATACTCGCACAAAGATAAGGAGGAATCATGTTAGAAATAGCGTGGTTTGCAACTCGACTATTCTTTCAAGGTAAACTGCTACGTGACCCTGTAGACTTTATCAAAAAAATTGTATTTGGTACTGTGATTGGTCTCACGCTATTTTTATCGTTAGCACGAACCGAAATACCATTAGGAATTGCTGTAGTTTCATCAAGTTTAGTCACTGGAATTGTTATGCCTTATTTATTTCGAGATTTTAAAATGAAATAGTTTTTAAGGTAATAATTTAGGGTTAATTATTATTTATACAAATAATATGGAGATTATAGTATCTCTATATTATATTTTTATGTAGACTTAAGGTTTTTACATCCTCAATCATGTTATGTTTTTTTAAAACTAAAAATGCTGTATAAAAAATAAAAGTAAATAAGAACTATGGATTTTAAAACTAAGATTACTTCTACATCACAAATTATCGAAGAAGAAGCAAATACTTGTTACCAATTACCACTTTCACATTTAGGTGCAGAAGTAATTTTAGGTAAATCAATTAGACATGAACAATTACCAATTCCTTTAGCTCCCAGTGCTATTGACATTTTTGCTCCAAGAGGTGCTTATTTAGTATCAAAAACAGGTCCTTTGTGGGTTGCAGATACGGGACATCATCGATTATTAGGATGGCGAAATTTACCAACTCAAGATAGTCAACCCGCAGATTGGGTAATTGGACAAGTTGATTTTTTTCATGAGGGGCAAAATGCGAAAAATTCACCAGGAAAAACAACATTAAATGTACCAACAGGTATTTGTGGATGTGGTGAAGGTTTAGTAGTTGCAGATGCTTGGAATCACCGCGTTTTAATCTGGAATAAAGTACCTCAAGGTAGTAATATTCCAGCCGATATAGTATTAGGACAAGCAAATTTTCATGAGAATCAACCCAATCGAGGTAAGCAGATAGCTGCTGCAAATACTCTTAATTGGTGTTATGGAGTTTTTTATCACCAAGGTAAGCTATTTGTAGCTGATACAGGAAATCGTCGTGTATTGATTTGGCATCAGTTACCGACAGAAAATGGTCAACCTGCTGACTTAGTTTTGGGACAGCCAGATATGGTTTCTCGAAATGAAAATGGTGGTGCGATGACGGCAGTCACTTCCTGCGGGAGTATCGCATCTGCGTCGAGTATGCGATGGTGTCACGATATTACTGTTTGGGGTGGAAATTTGGTTGTGACTGATGCGGGGAATAATCGAGTAATGATTTGGGATAATATACCAAGTGAGAATAATGCATGTTGTGTGGCAGTTTTGGGTCAGAAAAAATTTGATTTGGTTGAATTAAATCAAGGTGTTTATTTCCCGAATGCAAGTAGTTTAAGTATGCCTTATGGTGTCGATGCGGTGGGTGATTGGTTAATAGTTGCTGATACTGCAAATTCACGCTTGCTAGGATGGAAAAAATCTAGCTCTATTAGTTCATTAATGGGTACTAATGCAGATGGAATCATCGGACAAAGTAATTTTTCTAGTAAAAGCGAAAACGGGAACTATGGATTACCTAAACGTAACAGTGTCAGTTGGAGTTATGGCATCAAAGTTTGTGATGATATTGCTGTAATTGCTGATTCGGGTAATAATCGTATTTTGTTATGGAAAATTGTCTGAAAATTATAACTTTTAGAATTAGGAAATTACAGAAAAGAAAATATTTCTATAGACTTATCTATTAATTGTATTCTCTACGAAAATGGGGAGGAGTAAGGGTGGGGAAACCCCACCCCTACAATTCAGAATAATTTATTAAGGTTATATTGTGGGTTTGATATTCTGGTCTTTTCCTAGTTATGCCTTCTTATACTACTGATATTTTTAATAAAAATGGTTGCTGAAGAAATTCGAGTTTTTGGCATTGTTCAAGGTGTTGGTTTTCGTCCACATGTTTATAGAATAGCTAAAAAAAATGGCTTGTGTGGTGAGGTTTTTAATGATGGAGAAGGAGTATTAATTCGAGTATTGGGTAGTGAAGAATTAGTTACGCAATTTGTTCATCAATTACAACAAGAATGTCCCCCATTAGCAACAATAAATAAAATAAATCGGACGAACTACATCGGAGAATTTAATTTTAATGATTTTACGATCGCACCTAGCGTTAATAATGCAATAAATACTCAAGTTGCTGCCGATGCTGCCACTTGTTCGCAGTGTCAAAACGAAATTTTTGACCCCTATAGTCGTTGGTTTCGCTACCCATTTACCAATTGTACCCATTGCGGTCCACGTCTTAGTATTATTCGTGCCATACCTTACGATCGCAATAATACTAGCATGGCAAAATTTACCATGTGTCCAACATGCGATCGTGACTACAATGACGTTACAAACCGTCGTTTCCACGCTCAACCAACAGCTTGCCACATTTGCGGTCCAAAAGCATGGTTAGAACGTGCTGATGGCAAACCTTTTACAGTTTCCATGTTTTCGATGCTGGATGAAATTGATGCAGTTTGTACTTTGTTACAAAAAGGAGAAATTGTTGCCATCAAAGGTATCGGTGGAATCAATCTGGCATGTGATGCGACAAACACAAATGCGGTTGAAAAACTCCGTCAGAGGAAACAAAGATACCACAAACCCTTCGCTTTGATGGCACGTGATATCGCAGTAATCGAACAATACTGCACTTTAAATACCAAAGAACGAGAACTATTGCAAAGCCCCGTCGCACCTATTGTTTTAATTAAGAAGAGAATAAGGAATATTAATCAAAAGCTTTTTGCACCTTGTCCCCTTATTTCATTTTCAGTTGCACCTGGGCAAAATACTTTCGGTTTCATTTTACCTTATACACCACTACATCATCTTATTCTCAAGCGGATGAACCGCCCAATTGTATTTACAAGTGGCAATATTTCTAACGAACCACAATGTATTGATAATGATGAGGCACGGCATAAATTAGGTAAAATAGCTGATTATTTTCTGTTTCATAATCGAGAAATAGTCAATCCTGTAGATGATTCTATAGTTAGAATTATTGCAGATAAAGTTCGAGTAATTCGCCGTGCAAGAGGTTATGCACCAGCAGCAATAGAGTTACCAGATGAATTTAAAAAAGCACCTCAAATTTTAGCAATGGGAGCAGAATTAAAGAATACTTTTTGTTTATTGGATAATGGGAGAGCAATTTTATCGCCACATTTAGGAGATTTGGAAAATGCCGCTACATTTCAAAGTTACAAAAAAACCCTCAATTTGTATTTAAACCTATTTGAGCATCAACCTGAAGCGATCGCAGTGGATAAACACCCAGAGTATTTATCAACTAAGTTTGGTAAAAAGCTAGCTGAGACTAGTAATAAAAAACTAGTAGAAGTACAGCATCATCACGCTCACATTGCCGCTTGTATGGTAGAAAATCATCTTCCTCTAGATACACCACCTATCTTAGGTATTGCTTTTGATGGCTTAGGGTATGGAGATGATAAGACATTTTGGGGTGGAGAATTTATTTTAGCAAACTACCGAGATTCTCAAAGAATAGCAACCTTTAAACCAGTTCCAATGATAGGAGGTAAGCAAGCAATTTATCAACCTTGGCGTAGTACTTATGCCCATTTAAGATTAATATTAGAATCGGAAGAATTAGAGAAAAAATTTCCTGATTTAGAATTATTTCATTTTTTGCGATCGCGTATGCTTTTAGCATTGCCTAGTGACTCCTTAGGAGTATCGCAACCAATCCAGCTTCTCGATAAATTGATTGTTAAAGGTATTAATTCACCCCTTACTTCTTCCGTAGGCAGATTATTTGATGCTGTCGCTGCTGCTATTGGTATTTGTCGCGAAAAGTGTAGTTATGAAGGACAAGCAGCTATAGAAATGGAAGCATTAATTGACAGCTATTTCTTTGAAAACAAACAAGGATTGATAGGTTATAACTTTGAGATAATTGAATCAGCAAATATTACGTATATCGATTCACAGCCCATGTGGATTGAATTAATTAACGATTTACAACAACATCTACCTCAACAAATTATTGCAGCTAAATTTCACCAAGGTTTAATTAACATCATAGTCAAACTTGTTTCAAGTATTCAAAAAATATACAATATTAATCAATTAGTTCTTACTGGTGGAGTATTTCAAAATTCTATTCTCTTAGAACGACTTCAACCGCAATTAGAAACCTTAAATATTAAAGTTATAACCCACAGCTTGACACCTACAAACGATGGTGGAATTGCACTAGGTCAAGCAGTAATTTCAGCCGCGAGACTAATTAATTGATATTTATACTTAATTAATACTGATCGATAATTTTATGATTATTTAATTTTTAATTAATTTATTTTTAATCTAATATTCATGTATTCATCTAGCGTAACTTTCCCTCTTTATATTCTACGGACAAGCAAATGTGCTTAGGCATCCCCGGTCAAATTATCGAAATAACAGATACTAAAAATAAATTAGCAATTGTTAATGTTGGTGGAGTCAAACGCCAAATAAATATTGCTTGTATTGTCAACGAAAATCATCCGTCAGAATCATGTATTGGGGATTGGGTATTAGTTCACGTTGGCTTTGCTATGAATCGAATTAATGAAAAAGAAGCGGCTGAAACCTTGCAAATATTGCAAGAACTAGCAGCCGCACAAGCAGCACTTAGCAATTAATTGGCTGACAATCATCATATCCAAGCAAATTAATTCGCTCTATTAAATAAATCTAAAATCTCAACTTAAAAATTCAAAGTAACATGAAATACGTTGATGAATATCGGGAACCACAAAAAGCAGAAATCTTACTGATAGAAATTGAAAAAATAGCGAAAATCCTCAATAAGCATGTCAAAATAATGGAAGTATGTGGTGGACATACACATTCCATCTTTAAATATGGCATTGAAGAAGTCTTACCTAATAATATAGAACTAATTCATGGTCCTGGTTGTCCTGTTTGTGTAATGCCAAGAGGAAAACTAGATGATGCGATATCAATAGCGAAACATAATAACGTAATTTTGACTACCTTTGGCGATACAATGCGTGTTCCTGGTTCAAAATTAAGCTTATTACAAGCTAAAGCCGAAGGTGCTGATATTCGCATGATTTACTCACCATTAGATAGTTTAAAAATTGCCAAAGAAAATCCTGAAAAGGAAATAGTTTTCTTTGGAATTGGGTTTGAAACAACTGCTCCTAGTACAGCTTTTACCATCCTACAAGCAGCATCGGAAAATATTCGGAATTTCAGCATGTTTTGCAATCACGTTCTTGTGATTCCGGCATTAAAAGCATTATTAGATAACCCTGATTTACGACTTGATGGTTTTATTGGTCCCGGTCATGTCAGCATGGTAATTGGTTACAAACCATATGAATTTATTTCACAGCAATATCATAAACCTATCGTTATCTCAGGATTTGAACCAATCGATATTCTTCAATCGATTTGGATGTTATTAAAGCAATTAGTAGAGAACCGTTGCCAAGTCGAAAGTCAATATACGCGCATAGTCACACAAGCAGGCAACCAAAATGCTCTGAAGGCTATCAATGAAGTATTTGAAGTTCGAGATCATTTTGAATGGCGAGGTTTAGGAAATATTTCTAATTCCGGTTTAAGAATTTCTGATAAATACGCTCAATTTGATGCCGAATTAAAATTTACAACTCCAAATATTCAAGTTTCCGATAACAAAGCATGTCAATGTGGAGAAATTTTAAAAGGTGTTTTAAAACCTTGGGAATGTAAAGTATTTGGGACAGTTTGCACTCCAGAAAATCCAATTGGTACTTGTATGGTTTCATCAGAAGGTGCATGTGCAGCATATTACAAATATGGTCGATTTGCTAAGGCTTTTAGTGAATTACAAATGAATGATAAGGTGATCGCTTAATTATCAAAACTGGAAAATATCATTTTTAATTTAAAACTTACATAGCATAACCTAAAACAGAATGGGATAACATGTTACAAAATCCCCTATTTGAGAACATTGGTAAACATCGCACTGCAAAAGTACAAGATAAATATATTACATTAGCGCATGGAAGTGGCGGAAAAGCTATGCGCGACTTAATCAATGATATTTTTATTAGTACTTTCAATAATCCCCTGCTTAACACATTAGAAGACCAAGCTACTATCGATTTTTCCAGTTTAATCCAACATGGAAATAAGCTTGCTTTTACCACTGATTCATATGTTGTAGAGCCATTATTTTTCCCTGGTAGCAACATTGGTGAATTAGCTATAAATGGTACTATTAATGATTTAGCGGTAAGTGGTGCAAAACCTTTATATTTAACTTGTAGTGTCATTTTAGAGGAGGGATTAGAAATAGAAACACTTCGTCTTGTAGCTAAAAGTATGCAAACTGCGGCAATAAAAGCCGGTGTACAAATAGTTACGGGTGATACCAAGGTTGTCAATCGTGGTGCTGCCGATAAATTATTTATTAATACGGCTGGAATTGGTGTAATACCCGAAGGAGTGAATATTTCTAGTAAGAATATTCAACCTGGTGATGTTGTAATTATTAATGGTGAATTGGGTAATCATGGTGCAGCAATACTAATTGCGCGTGGAGATTTAGCTTTAGAAAGTAATATTAAAAGCGACTGTCAACCATTGAATGACTTAGTGGCAAATATTCTTGATGTTTGTCCTGGTATTAATGCGATGCGAGATGCAACAAGGGGAGGTTTGGCAACTGTTTTAAATGAATTTGCTATTAGTGCTAATGTTGGAATTCGTATTCACGAAACAGCCATACCTATACAGGAAGAGGTTAAAGGTGTTTGCGAAATTCTGGGTTTAGACCCTTTATATTTAGCAAATGAAGGCAAGTTAGTTATCATTGTTAAACGGGAATATGCTGATAAAGTTTTATCAGTTATGAAATCACATCCAGCAGGGAAAAATAGTTGTGTGATTGGGGAAGTTATTGACGTACCTGCGGAGATTGTTTTATTAAATGCTGGTTTTGGTGCCGAACGTATTTTAGATATGTTAGTAGGTGAACAATTACCAAGAATTTGTTAATTATTAATGGTTAATGGTTAATTATTAATGGTTAATGGTTAATAATTGATTCATAATCCCAAAGTTTAAAGCTTAAACTTCCTCCATATCGGAACCTGGAATTTTTAATAATTCATATAGGTCATTAATTTTATGATTACTCATTTTGCTATTAATTATTACCAATTACCAATTACCAATTCCCATTTAATAAATCATGCATGAATTAGGTATTACTCAAAATATTGTTGCTATTGTCTGCGAACACGCACAAGGTAAAAAAGTGCAGCGCATACTGTTAGAGATTGGCAAACTTTCGGCAATTATGCCAGATGCAGTGCGGTTTTGTTTTGATATTTGTTCGCAAGGAACCGTATTAGAAAATGCAATCTTAGAAATTCAAGAAATTACTGGATTAGCAAAGTGCGATCGCTGTGGTAATACGATTATTTTGAATCAACCATTTGGTCAATGTCAGTGTGGCAATTTTGAATTGCATTTAATCGCTGGTGAAGAGTTAAAAATTAAAGAAATTGAGGTTGAAGAGCTATGTGCGTAACTTGTGGATGTTCGGATGATGGAAAGGTAAAAGTTACTGACTTAGGAACAGGTGATATTACAGTGATGAATCTGCATCATAACCAACATCATCACACGCATACTTTATCGGATGGTAGTGCGATCGCGCATTCACACCATCATCATAATATGAGCGAACCCATTCATTCTGAAAATGCAAATATTCATGCGAAAGTTCATAGCACAACAATATCCTTGGAAGCAGATATTTTAACCAAAAATAATTTATTAGCAGCTCAAAATCGTGGTTGGTTGAAAGGACGAAATATTCTTGCTGTTAATCTAATGAGTTCCCCAGGTTCGGGAAAAACTACATTATTAACTCGCACAATTAATGATTTAAAGCGAAAGTTAGAGATTAGTGTTATTGAAGGTGACCAAGAAACAGTAAATGATGCTCAAAAAATTCAAGAAACAGGTTGTAAAGTTGTACAGATTAATACGGGTACTGGCTGTCATTTAGATGCTGCTATGGTAGAAAAAGGTTTGGAAAAATTAGACCCATCTTTCAACTCAGTAGTAATGATTGAAAATGTTGGTAATCTGGTTTGTCCGGCTTTATTTGATTTAGGAGAAACTACAAAAGTTGTAATTCTTTCAGTTACGGAGGGAGAGGATAAACCAATAAAGTATCCACATATTTTCCGCTCAAGTCAGGTGATGATTCTAACTAAGATTGATTTGTTACCTTATGTACAATTTGATGTGCAACGCTGTATTGAATATGCAAAACAAGTGAATCCGCAAATTACTATTTTTCAAGTTTCTGCAATGAATGATGCAGGATTAAATGATTGGTATAATTGGTTAATGGTTAATAGTTAATAGTTAATAGTTAATAGTTAGAGGAATTAACTCACTACAAAGATAAGGAGTATGCGAAGGAGAAGAGGTTATCAAGAATGAGATTAAAGCCGACAGGATTTTCGATAAAAACTGCACTGGAATAGCCTGATAACCATTAAATTAAGAACTTCTAGAAAATAAAATATCCTGACTACACATTAACAACTAATTACTAACTACTAACTACTAACTACTAATTACTAAATCTCACAACCAATCTCGATACGCAGATATTTCATTCACGCTGATTTCAAAAGGCATCCCTTTACCAGTTGGTGGATAAACACGAATTTTCGCATTTTTAGAAAAACGTTCGAGTTGATTACTAAGTTGAGGAATATTGCTAACTATATGCCAATAGCTCACAATATCAGGACAATCAATTACTAACCTCAAAATTGAGGCTTCAGTAGTAAGATACCATTGGCAATTTGATAATAATGCTCTTGTAATTTGGTCACAGTCTTCATAAATACATCTGCCAATTGAACGTTCTAATTCTACCTGAATCATTTTATCAAGCTGCGTAATTTTAGCAGGAGGCATATCGTCGGGAGAAAGAGAAGATTTGTTCATAACAAAAACCCTTTATAGTCACTAGCTAAGAGGTATTTTAGATTTAAGATTATTTTGAAAAACTTAAAATCTAAAAACCAAAATTCAAAGATAATTTTGTCTTGCTTAATAGTCTTGAGTTAGTAAAGTTTTGAGATTTTTGACAGGTACATTGAATCAGCTTTAAACGCTAGATTACCGCTTTGGAATTGATGGACTGAAGGGATGAGATTAGATTTATTAAAATGCTTCTTCAATGCCTAAAAATTATAAAGCTTTTACCAATGCCAACTGTCTACTAATAGTACACCAAACACCTAAATTGCCATCAACATAATTACAAAAAAATTGCTTGCATCCTGAAGATTATTTAGGACTTGTATTGCCGCAGACTAGGAGTTTATCCTCAGATATTCAAGATGTATTCAAGATGTATTCAAGCTCTGAGACATTAAACAATTCACACACTTGTTTTAGGTCAGAGATTATTATCTTATGCGGCTATAAAGTGCAGTTCTAGCCACAAACGTGGGTCTGCATTTTTTAATGTTGATTTGGGGTCACGTAACAGTCGTGATGCATTTAAAAACACGACCTGCATTAATCCCATATTATCTGCAATTTCCCTAAAAATCTCCTTTTCTGCTTTTATGTGAGGCATTATTTCTTCAGAACAATAAATACCTACATATCGAATACGTTTTGGAGGTTTACCCCAAAAAGAAACAATAACTTTGACATAACAGCCGTCTAATAATTCGCCAACTGTTGGGTAATATTGTCTTATGATTCTCGTGAATTCTCTAGCGAGAAGGTCTTCAGTAATCATAACAAAACTAATTTTTGTAGCGTTGTTCGCACTCTATTCGCACTCTAAAATATAACACATATTATGTTATCTAAGCTTGACATCATTAGTATATTTATAAAAAATTAACTAATTGTATTTATTAATAAAAAGTCCTGCTAAATATAGCAAGACTTTTATATTTATATGTTTTCTTACTTGATTAAATAGCAATACTTTATAGTTCTCAAATATTAACGAGAGTTTCGTTCTGAAACAAGTATTTCAGCAATAATTGGAGGTAATTGTTTGAGGTCAATGTATCTATCTGAGCCACGAATCGGTGAAGAAAAAGTATAGTTAGGGTCACATTCCCCGGTATCGTAAACTTGAATAAACCACCGATCGGGTAATCCTTCAACACAAATTTCAACTACATACCAATAAGGACCTAGCATTCGTGAACTAAAGACAACAAACCACTCTTCTTCTTCCTCGGAAATATTCCATTCTTCCACGAGAAAATCTAACGCTATTTTGCCAGCTTCCTTTGCAGACAACAGCATTATTACTCCTTTGCTGAAACGTCTGGATATAAGCCAAGTTGCTTTGATAATTGACGAGCAACATAAACTAAAAACTCTGCACCTTCTTGATTATCTTCATGAACAAATATTGCTGCAATTTTTAACATTGTCCGGATTAATCCCGCATCTAGTAATTCTGGATGCGATTCTATAACTTGTGGTTCCTCACCATTTGGACAGCGAATTAACTTATCAATTAAACCAAAATATTGATTTAATCTTTCTTGGGGTTCTTCTTGATTTGTTTGTGTCGTTGCTTCGTTCATGGTTAATAATTAATGATTTTAGTGATTAGACATCAGATTTGAAATTTTTATTTACCTTTTTGCTCTATGTTATATTGCCAAACTTTTTCTAATAGTTCTATCTGCTTTTGATAGGAAATATGATGATGCATTCGATATCGCTCATAAAGGAAGAATATTAATCCTAATCCGATAGGAAGGCAAAACAATAATAGTTCTAGAAGGAAAATAATTTTAAATGTATCCAACAAGTCTAAATATTCATGTTTTTCACTTTCTACATTGTTTTGGTTAATCCAGGTATTATTTAGATAATCATATTGCGGATTACTAGCTTGATAGGCATTATCTGATGAAATTAAAAAGTTTGTTTTTTCATTTATTTGTTCTAATCCTAAATGATTCTGCCATACAACTCCGAGTACTAATATTTCGGGAGATAATATAACTAAAGTAACCAAACTAACTGTGACAAACTTAATTAATCTGGTTTTCATTTTAAGTTTCCTTTATTGGTCAATATTAAATAACTTAAAATATTTTTATATTTGGTATATGTTTTTACCTAATTATTGATGTACCAATGGTCGTTAATTATGTTATTTAGTAACATTAATAAATTAGAATTTTTAAAGTTAAGACTAAAATAAATTTAATCTTTATTTTTATTTTTAAATATATAGATGTAATTTAAGTTGAAGTTTGAAGGATTAAGAAGTCCCCCCTTTGCAGGGGGGTAGAGGGGAATCTCTGCGTAAATCCTATTGCTTTTATATCAGTTGCCCTTACAAACATCTGTCTGAGCAAGCCCGATTGATATTATTATAATTATTAAGTTAGTACTCAAAGCTGCAAACTCATATTTGGTAAGTAATATAATAATTTATCAGGGTAAAGGTTCTAGTTTTTTTGAAGTGAGGAACTAGTATTTATGGGCTAGGGTACTTGCATTTGTGTACTCAAACTTAATACTTGTGTGTAAACCATAGTCTTATTCAGGGGAGAGACTTAAGAATTTCAACTTTTAAACATTTTTAGGATAAATTGAGTATTTTAGGAGCAAATAAATGCGAATTGCTAATGATGTTACAGAACTAATCGGACGAACTCCTCTAATTAAACTCAACAAGATTCCCCAATCAGAAGGATGTGTTGGCACAATAATTCTTAAACTTGAAGGTATGAATCCAGCAGCTTCAGTGAAAGACAGAATTGGAGCAAGCATGATTCAAATGGCAGAGGCAGAGGGGTTAATTCAACCGGGGAAAACGATTTTAGTAGAGCCAACATCAGGAAATACAGGAATTGCCCTAGCAATGGTAGCAGCAGCAAAGGGTTATCAACTGGTTTTGACAATGCCAGAAACTATGAGCTTAGAACGTCGAGCAATGCTGCGTGCTTATGGTGCTTCTTTGGAGCTAACCCCAGCTACAGAAGGAATACGAGGAGCAATTCATCGTGCTGAGGAGATAGTTGCTTCGACTCCAAATGCATATATGTTGCAACAGTTTCGTAATCCCGCAAACCCACAAATACATCGTCAGACTACTGCGGAAGAAATTTGGACTGATACCGATGGAAAAGTTGATTTTACGATCGCAGGAGTTGGTACGGGAGGAACTATTACTGGGATTGCGGAAATTATTAAGCAACGTAAACCGAGTTTTCGTGCGATCGCAGTTGAACCAGTCAATAGTTCTGTTCTTTCTGGGGGTAGTCCAGGAGCGCATAAAATTCAAGGTATAGGTGCTGGATTTGTCCCCGATGTTCTCCGTGTTGATTTGATTGATGAAGTCATCAAGGTTAGCGATGAAGAGGCAATGAGTTATGGAAGGAGATTGGCACGGGAAGAAGGTTTGTTATCGGGAATATCGACTGGTGCAAATTTGTGTGCAGCGATACAAGTAGCCAAGCGTTCCGAAAATGCCGGAAAATTAATTGTCGCGATTCAACCTTCTTTTGGAGAACGCTATTTGAGTACTGTCATGTTTCAAGATTTATGACCTATAAATGGGGAGAATTAGATTAATTTTCCCCATTTCTCCAAAAATTATTTGAGTGCGTTAGGGTTAAACTACTGTTTTTCAGGTGAAGTCTCAACCAACTCATAATTTATAGCTTTATAACCTTAAGAAAATATTAAAAAAAGTTTGCACCAAAAAGTAAAGAAATGTATAGGATAAGAGAGACGCGAAAGTTGAGAAGTGAAATATTTCTCCTACTCCCGTGTTTAAGAGGGTGTTGATAAAATGTTGAAGAGTAGAGTAGACTCCACCTTTGGAGCATCGTCATCCGAAATTCGGATTGTGCGGTACACAATGGCATCTTAAAGGGTAAGAAACCTGATTGATAGCCCCTAAGTGCATTCTCTTACTCAGTTAATATTTAATAAGCACAATCTAATAACAAAAACTACAGAATATTACGAAGAGTAAAAAATTATGTTTTTTATTACAAAACCGTATTTTTCCATCAGAAAGATTGTAAAAAATAAAGAAAATATAAAATTTGGTTTATGCCACAATTCAGGGTGTTTATAGAATATCTCTCAACAGTTATTTAATGCGATTCTTCGCAGGAGACGCTACGGGTTGGGGTAGCGCTTTGGTGCAAGGCATCCGCTTTACAGCAATCGCAATTTTTAAGTAAGTGAGCAAAACTAAACGTAAAAAACTATTTTTTGTGGTGAATAATTACTATCCAATGGCATAAAAGCCTTGAGGATTTAAAGTTACTGACTACAAACTTTCGTTTATGAGTATCGCTGAACTTAACAAATTTCAATCAAAACTTAAATCAAAATGTTACTGTCATAATTACTTAGGAGTCATATTCAATATGCAGTTACTTCCACGACCTCAGATGAATCATCAATCACGGATGAAATTAGATTCTGAGCAAAATAATAAACCTCCACATATGGATGTTGCGGAACAGCCTGAGTTTTCGCAAGGCAAACGACGACAGTCTCAAGAAGAACGTAATCGTGTTGCTATTTTTATTGATGGTGCTAACCTGTTTTATGCAGCAATGCAACTAAATCTTGAAATTGATTATGCTAAATTGTTACGTTGTTTAACTAAAAATCGTCAACTAATTCGAGCTTATTTTTATACTGCCTGCGATAGCGGTAATGAAAAACAACAAGGCTTTTTGCTTTGGATGAGTCGTAATGGTTATCGAGTTATAACAAAAGAATTAATTCAATTCCCCGATGGCTCTAAAAAAGCGAATCTCGATATTGAGATAGCTGTAGATATGCTGACATTAGCTCGGCATTGCGATACTATTGTGCTTCTGAGTGGTGATGGTGACCTTGCATATGCTGTAAATTCAGTTGCTTATCAAGGTGTACAAGTCGAAGTTGTTAGTCTAAGTTCTATGACTAGCGATAGTCTAATTAATGTTGTTGATTCCTACACTGATTTGCTCGAAATTAAAGAAGAAATTCAAAGGAAGAAGGAATAAGTAAATAGTTATGAGTTATGAGTTAGAAGTTATGAGTTAGAATTTAAACTTTAAACTTTAAAGGTTGTGAGTCTAGAGTATGTTTGAAAACTCTGATAAAGTATAAACAAAGACCATTTTCAAGCATTCTTTTAGAGTTAAAATTAATTATCAATTAACAACTTATAATTCATAACTCTTTTCATGATGAACGAAATAATACTCGTCCTGGTAGTACTTCATCATTAATTTTGGTATATACGCGCAAACAGCTGGAAACTTCTCCCGGTATGCCACCAATATCGAGCAGCAAATCGTCTTTTGAGTAAGCGTAAATATCGGCATAAGTACCCCACAAAGGACGAATTTGAATTTGATTTCCAGCACTGCGAACTCTATCTATAGCTGTATCTAGAGTGCGACGAGTTTCTTGTTGCAATTTACCCCACCATGAATAGCGATCGCATGGTGGTAGGTATACTAATGAGTGGATAGCTTCGTCTAAGTCCAGTCTGGCACGAAGCGCTGCAATTGGATCGGCATTGTTGGCAGTAATTTGGTTGGTGGTAATTTGGACACGACGAAATCTTTCAAGCAATGCAGTCGCATATTTTGAGCGTTCGGAATCGCTGTTTAACGACCTAATTCCAAATCGATCTACACTTTTGAGAGCATGATGTAGTAATGGATCGATATGGATAAATTTGATGCAAGTTGAAACAACTCCCCCCAAAAATTTGAGTTCTTCGGTTGTGCTTTCTGTTACTAGCTGTGATGATATGGGTATGCGGTCTGATAGACATAATCCTGTACTTTTGGTAGTTCCCATCAAACCGGGGTACATAATTTCACAGCGATTAAATGGCAATTGTTTATACACTTTATGGTCTGCGATCGCACCAACTTCAGCAGCTAATTTCAAAGTGCGATCGCGCCAAATTTGAGCTTGTTTTTCGGGTATTCTTAGTAGCAAGCGTTGGATTTCGTTCCACAATTCTTCGTCGGTACAGCTACAAAATTTGTATTCACCAATATATTGTGATAGTTCTTTGTCTGTTTGTAATGCTTCGATAATATTTTGTAGTTGGAAGCGATCGGTAATTTGTTTTGTCGTATTTTCGGTAATGGGTTCGAGTGCATCTTCCCATGTAACGCTATATATTGCTTCTTGGTGGTTTATTTCATTAACGTAATTTATGTTTATCTCATTTAGATTGTCATCTGCATTTTCATTTAGATAATTTTTTTCATCTCTAGAAAATGAATTTTTATCTGCATTTTTAGGCAAGAGAAGTGAGTCTATTTCTTCAATTAATTCTTGGCAAATGGTTGTACCTAAATCATAATTTTCAGATTGCAATGCTTGTTGTAGTTGAACTTGTAAACCTTGTAAACCCAATCGTAAAATCCAAGCGAGACGGGAGTCTTCAAGTTCTAATAACTTATTTAAGTTTTCCATATAAAAGGTGGAATATGAATATTATATAACCGCCAAGTCGCCAAGAAGAGAGAGAGGTTTATAAATAATTTAGGATTACTATGTTCTGACTCCTAATTCCTAATTCCTAATTCCTAATTCCTAATTCCTAACCCCTAAGTCCTAATTCCTAATTCCTAATTCCTAACTCCTAACTCCTAACTCCTAACTCCTAATTCCTAACTCCTAACTCCTAACTCCTAACTCCTAACTCCTAACTCCTCATGTAATTAATGTTCTCCTGAAAATGGATCGCGTTTTGCTTCAATATCATTTGGTTGCGGTTGTAAGGTGTCTCTAAATACGCATCCTTCTTCTAGTAAACAATCATAGTTATTTGATGTCCAGTAGGGTATTTCAAAAGCATGGACACGCAATAATCCTTTGGATGTAAGGGAAACGTAATATCTACAAGGATATTCGCTACTAACTTGGGGTTGGGGTAATTCTCCAATTAGTTCCCATTGGTTTGATTTGGGATTGTGATATTGAAAGTAAAATGTGTGTTTTCCACTAGCAGGAAAGGGTGGTAATTCGGCAATTAATCCAGTAAATTCTGATGTAGTTTCTTCTTCACTGCGAAAGATTTGTAATAAGTTTCTGTAATCCTTTTCTCCGGAGAATAGTAATGTATGAGCATCTGTTTTTAAGGCATTGGCTGATTCGACAACGTTCACCGCAATATCACCTGCGACTTTGCCTTCTTCAGTAAGAATATTGGCACTATTTATGATTTTAGCTGCATCAATGTGGGGAATATTTTTAGAGATAAAGTAGTGTGGTTTCCCACGACAAAGCAACAAATCAATTTCTAGTTTTTGATTGATTTCAAATTGGACTTTAATTTGATTTTTAAAAACATCTTCAGTCATCACAAGTGTTTTCCGAAGTGCATCACCGTTGTAACTACCCCATAATTGTGGTTTAATATTTTCAAAGTCTTGACGGATAATATTATTAGTTAGCTGCATTCCTTGCCAACCACTACGAAACTTTGCAACACCGTCTCCTACTTCGAGTTGATACAGTTCTTGTCCTGCATGAAATATGGGTTCGGGACTAGCTCCAATTACTTCGCGAGTAAAGGAGCAGGGAAGGAAGTAAAATAGGTTTTTGACATCTATATATAGTTGGTTTGCTCCTTTTCGTAGCAATTCTTTTGACTCTTTTGGTGCAAAACCAAGTTGACGAAGTTTTTCGGCAAAACATGCACCTGCTGATGTGGCTAATTTGGTATATTCTGGTTCAAATGTGACTCGTTCATTGTTCCAAATGAAATAATCTGATTGGCTGAAAACGCGATAAAGTTCGCGTTGAACTAATTCTAAATTGCAGGTTTTACCGGAAAGAATTAACCAATCAACTTGTTCTTTTTCGGTATTGTAATTAGATTTTCCTGATTTAGAACCCAGAGCATTTTCGATTAATCCTTGTGCGATCGCAACTGCTTCTTTGATGACTGGTACGGTTGCTTTTTCAAATTGTTCTACTGTTAGGGTGACGCTGAGATTATCGAGTATAGTATTTGGTAGTTGAATGTCGTTTTGTGCCAGGAGTTCGGCGATTTTGTGCCCGTCAAGTACGTATAGCGGTTCGGGTGTATCTTTTTGTCGTTTTTGCCCTAATGTTAATTTTGCGTCTTCTGCATGTTCCCACAATGTATAGAATGTTTGGGCACGGGTTGGTGAGTTTTTCCAACGGGTAGGAATGACTTTCTCGGCAGCATTGAGCGCTTCTTTGTATGCTTCGTCTTCGCGAATTTCTTTATCGACACATTCTAATAAGGAATATGGTTGAAATTTACCATTAACAAGAAAGCGATCGCTCAATTCTTCGGGTTGTACTTTTAAAATGTCTTTGGCTAATCTTTCGTCAGCAACTGCACTTAATAAACAATCAGTAACGGCAACTTTTAATAATAAAAATATTCGCAGGGTAATTAATTCACCACCTAATTGTAAATGTCCCGATGAACCGAGTAATTTTGGCGTGAGTTTATAATATCTTCCCCCATCACCTCGATCTTCTCCTGGTTCAAAGGGATTAATTTCTTCCAAGGTTAACCGAATTAGTGCTAAATCGGTTGTTCCTCCCCCCACATCCAACACTAATACATTCTGCCACCAGCGTTCTCCATCTTTACGACAGCGACTTTTGAATGATTCAATTCCCACATTCAAATCACCACCAAATTCACGCCATAAAAAGAATATTGCCACAGAAACAGCTTCATCATAAGCCATTTGCACATCAACAATATCGAGCTTTTGTACCAAACTCTCAATTTCCCGTCTGACAAATGGTGATGCAATTGTTGGGTATGTCACCACTGCACGGTAAAATTTGCCTTCCGAACATTTTCCGGCATTACTTTGACGATACTTTTCTGTTAATTCAATCAAATGTGCATATGCTGATTGCAACAGTGTATTGATAGGTATGGATTCGACATTTCCATCCAAAGTAATCTTACAAGTTCGTTCCTGCCCAAAATAGCGTTTAGGTGAGTGTAAAAATCGACCTTCGATATCATCTTCACCGCGACGAATCGCATCTAAACGATGTTGTTTTGCTTGTTCCCCCAACACAACTTTAACTCGATCTATTGTCGATTTAAATACACCTTCTTCTATATTCATCACTTCCAATTCGCTAGGAATTTCGTGCTGACGACGATTTTTATCTAATTCAACTGGGATTAAACTTTGCCATTCCAATGCCGGAACCCGAAAAACTTCATGATATATTTGATTTAAATTCTTACTAGCAACACGTCGAAACCAATCCAACCGTTTTCCCAAACATATCTCTATTTGGCGAATCACTTCGAGTAATTGTGTACTACTAATTCCCCGTAGCAAAATTTCGCCAAAATTGTAACGATTTGCATCACGAGTATTGGGAAAATCCTTACCTAACTCGCTCAAAAACTTCTGCCACTCAGTTTCCCATGCTGTACGATTTGTCCCTGGAACCTCCTCAACTGGACGATGATTTAACCACAAAGAAATGCGATCGCGCAGTCTCGCTTCTTGTTCTCTGGGTAGGGTATCGGGGGTGACAATCACTTTAGGATCGTAAAGTGTCACTGTAGAATTGGAAGTACCGAAATCAATTGCAAACCAACCGGGATAAGTAAGATTTGACTTCATCGGTTTCGATTCGGGGGGAATCAATTGTGCGGTCATTTGAAAACGTGAAGATTCATTTGCAAAAGTCCAGATATTGCACTCTGCGGTTGTTTTCTTCATGCTAGTCAACAAGGGATTTGCCGATGTATCCGAGTCAAAATATTCGACTGTCACCACCAAAGTACAATTTACCCCCGCAGGCAAAAGCTTACTCCAAGGGCATTCTGTCTGTTTTAATCTTTGTGGACTAGTCAATCTCAACAGATTGCTACTGCTAAAAGTGACACTACGGTATCCACTTTGAATTGCGATCGCTAAATCTTCTGGCATTCCCGCAACAGTAATTTGAATCCGTGAAATAAAGGGTAAATTCGTACTTTCAGCAGGTTTAATTTCAATAACAGGTAAAACCAGTAAATTATTTTCTTTTACACGTAATTGATAGCGGTTTAATAGTTCAATTTTTATCGGCATTGTTTACAAATTAGAAGTTAAGGATTTTCCCGTAGGGGCAAACGGTTGTTTGCCCAAATTTTATTTAATTGGTTTACCCAAATTTGATTTAATTAGTTTGCCCAAATTTTATTTAGTTATTTTTCCCAAATTTCATTTAATTAATTATTGGTGAATTTTATGTAATAGCTAATTAACCGCAGATAAACGCAGAAAAATTTCTGATTTTTTGCAATACTCACATAAGCTATATATTGATTTAATTTGTATTCTCCGGAAAAGAAATAGTCACAATTTGCGAAAGTGCTTCCAACCAACGAGGTTGCTGTGCAGTCGTACGTTCCTCACCTGCCGCAATATATCTCAACAATGGTTCGTTTTTCGACTTAAGTAAATCCTGTAAACTATCAACAATTTCCTTAGTCGCAATATTAAAAGAAGCCTTAACCTGCCTTGTTAACTGACTCACATACTGAACCAAATGCAACCCCGAACTCGCAGTAATTTCATCCCGCAATCTTAAAACCGCAATTTGATGATTAAATGGACGAGCAGGAACCGAATACCTTTTCTCCAAACTCCAATCAAATATTTGACTTTTATGATGATTACTATCTTTTTGTGCCAAAGGAAATAACATACCAGCATCAATAGCTGTAATACTTCCCCCCAAACCACTACGATCCACCACCAACTTTTGCCATTTATTCGTAGGTTCGATCGCACGTAACAAATTGCGGTAAACCCTACCTTGTTTATTCCCAAAATTATGGAGAATATATTGCTCCATCTCCGGCAAAATAATCGAATTTAACTTGCTACGTTCGAGTTCAACATTCCGCGATATTTTACTAAACAAATCAATCACAGCTTCCGTCATTCTATCGTGGGCAAAAGCTTGCATCTCCCGCAAAGTTTCCACAAATGCCGGATAGAAATCCTCACTTTGAGTCGGAATCAAATCATCAAAATCATCCTCTTCAAAAAATCTCTCACTCTTAGTTAACGAAATAATTCCATTTCTAGTTCTGTCAAATAATAAAGTCCACTCACTCCAATCAAAAAATATCTTATTCGTGAGTTCATCCTTAACAATATCGCTTACCGAAATTCCACTACGATTAGTAATAATCGGTTGCTTATCCAAATCCTCTTGAAATTGCCGATAAATTGTCACCAAATTCTCAATTACTTGCCGTAAAGTCACAAAAGAAGGATTTTCCACCACTGGCATATAAGCAGTGATTTCCTGTAAAGTCTGCTCCAAATTCATTTGTTCCTTCCGCAGCACTTCCGCAGTTCTTTGTGCATCCTCAACCAACTGCTTCATCCCATGAACCGCAACATGTTCCCTAAGTAAAGAACGCAACCTCCCAATTCCCCCATCATCAACATAATCACTCAGTTGCTTCGACAAAATGCTATTCGCTGGTAAAAGCTCACTTAACTGCTCCCACTTATCACGCGATCGCAATTCATCCAACTTATTAGGTATCTCCAAATCTGGCAAAAACTCCGGAGAACAAACCTGTACAACCCGTGAAATCTCCGCAAGCTTATTCAACCCATGTAACTGCGACAGCAAAACAATATTCTTCTTCTCTGTCGTCAAATTTCCCGAACTTGCCATAATCAATTGCAAAATCGGTACTTGCTCCAAAACCATCTCTTCCGAAAGTGGTTCATTAAACACCGAAAATATCGCAGCATCATCACCAGGTTCGGAAACTTGCTGTACCAGGATATCCAACGCTCTTTCGTCACTAGTTGACAGAGGTAACTGATTAAACCTACCTACCCCCACAATAATCCGATCCTTCAAATCTTCACCCTTGTAGCGTTCCAACATACTGCGAATTTTTGCCGCAGTTCCACCACCGGGATATCTCCCATTCAACAAGAGTAAAATTGTTTGCACCTCTGCCAACTCACGTAACGACAAAAATGTATCTCGCACACTCGAATCTGCCGCACCCAAACCAGGAAAATCCAGCAAAATAAACTCATTCGTCCCCTGCAAAGAAGACAAATCCCAGACTTCCCGCGACACCTCCACCGTCACATCTATCCGTGCAATCAACGAGAATGTCTGTTGCAAATCTTCCGCAGATGGAGCGAGTAAATTATTCCAACGTCTATAGGGTGTAGGTATCCGTTCAAACTCAAGTTCGAGAATATTCATCGGTGCTTCCGCAAGTCGCAAACCCTTCTTAGCAATCGAATGCTCCACCTGATAATTGCGATCGCATATATCAGTACCGTACAACATATAAGTACGCACAAAAATCACTAATTCCCGCAGCAAAGAACGCAACTCCAAACTCTGGGTTTGATTCCAAGCTAACTCACACCAAGTCAAAATACTCTTAGCATCGACAAAAGTAGTAGGTTGCAAACTTCGTAACGTTGCAATTGGTGAAGGAGGAAACTTAGCTGCGATCGCACGTTGTTCGACTTCCTTGAGCATGTAGCGCAAACACTCACGCACACCATCATGGGATAAATACTGAACAATGAAATGTCCAACCTTAGTAGTTTGTAAATCGGATTGCTGGACAAGATGAATTGCTGTGACATTTCCAGTAGTCGGAGTCTCGCTAACTGGTAAAGCATCAGCATACCCAATTAAGCTACCAAGCAATAAAGTTTTACCACTACTAAATTCCCCCATAATCCCAATTTTTACCGGAGAAGAAGCTATTTCTACCGTTTTTTGAGCATGGGAACAAAGATTTTGAATTTGTTCATTAATCGTTGTTTGTACCCAAGCTTGGGAGGGAGGAGGATTTTCGGAAACTAAATGTAAACACTGAAGTATTGATTCCCCATAGTCTTTATAGCGACGCAATTGTTCGACAGCTATATCGCTTTTCATGGTGCGCTCCTTTAGTAGAATTTTTCCCCAGTCGCAGTTATAGATAAACAGATTTTTGGATAAAAAATGGCATTTTTCAAAAATTTTAGTAATTAGTTTAAGTAATTATTTAACCCATGCCAAAATAATCAATCTATTACTTATTCAGCAAAACCAATATACCCAAAACAAATATCCCATCTTACTTGTAATTTTCAATTTTGCTACACTTCAAGTAATTAATTCATCATTAAGCTTTCAAATCCGTAAAAATTACCATATTCAGCAAATAACATTCCGTAAACAAACAGGTTATCCACTGATAATTAATGGACAAAAATATCACTTAAGCTAGTAGCTCTGCCTAATCTCCAATGCACCCAAAACTATCTGAAACAGCAACAAGACAGCATTTGACTGGTTATTTAATTGATTATTTTCCAGTAGCAAATGTAACTAAAAATTAGCAAGTTAACTTTAACTTTTTGTCATCGACATTTACGCGGAATAGTAATGTTGGTTTTTCAGTATAGCGAATGTAACTGTAATTTGCAGCAATCAAGCGGTAGTGAAGATTTCCAGGTTTTCACTACAGCTAAAAGATAGTATAACCACTTATCTATAATTCGCCAAATATTTTTAGATAATTTTATTCATATCCCTTTACGAATAAACCCGACTGATTTAAGTCAGGAATATTAGTTTTCACATTAATTAATAGTAACAATTACACTCTCATTTATTTAATAAAAATCAATGTATAAAAAAGTTATTTAATATCCCCATATCCCCGATTTCTCTAGAAGTATCGGATATGGGGGAAAATATAAAACTAATGCTTACATTTACCGTGTTCGTGGTGATGCTCACCACCGTGGGCACAACCTTGTAAATCTTGCCGCATTAACTCATCGCTAATAGCTTGCTGCGAAGCATCGACAGGTTTGAGTCCAATCCAAGCATTGATGCTATCGATATCAAAACCAACCTCCCTGCGATCGCCAACTTGAATCAAAGGACGGCGAATCAACAAAGGGTCTTGTATCATAAGCTTTAAAGCAGTATCAGCATCCATTTTTTCGGGAACCACCTCACCCGATTTGATACTCGGTGCAGCTTTGTTAAACCAATCTGCGATCGCGCGAGTTCCAAAAAATAAGCGTAATGTATCAGATGTCCAAGCATAAGTGCGGATATCGTATGTTTCTAACTCATGTCCCGCAGCTGCTAAAAGCGTTTTTTGCTTAGTATTATTTTTGCAACCAGGTTTTTCATAAAAAATAACTTTTGCCATTATTACATTCTCTCCTTTGTCTTATTTACTAATAGTTAACCGAAAATCTTTAATTCCCAACTCCCAACTCCTAACTCTTAATTCCTAACTCCTAACTCCTAACTCCCAACTCCTAACTACTAACTCCCAACTCCTAACTACTAACTCCTAATTCCTAACTCTAACGATTCCTTAAAATCTTCTAGCAATATGATTTACTGGGTCAAATTCAAGTCGTTGTGTAGGGTCAGTTTCTCCGTAAACATTAAAAGTTACCGTCGGTTCATTTCCTATTGCTTCCACAGAATGAATTGCATCGGAACTAAAACTAATAATGTCGCCAGGAAATAGAGTTAATTCTCCCGTTTGTTCAATTCTATCTTGCTCAACAATACCTTCAGCATCAGAATTAAACTCACGCTTCCAAAATGTATTTTTTCTTGCCCTTTTAAGATAGCGATAACTCCCCAAGTTCCGTGATTATGGATATTTGATTTAGTCCCTGGTGCAAATGTTACTGTTTGCACTGTAAACGGAAAACCCAACTCATCATACAAAACTAAAACCGAAGTTCCCGTTTGCGAAGAAGCTTCTAAATACTGACTTTGTACCCAGTAAGAATTGACAATTAATCTCCTCACTAATGTGCGGATTTCCGGGAGATATTTTGATTGTTCTTCCGTATCCATTAACAGATTTTCAAGTTCAGTTAAAAACCGATGAACTCGGTAATTTTCACGCAGTAAATCCCATTCACGAGCAGTTTTACAGGCTTGATACTGACCATTTCCTGTTACAAGCCAATCTCGATTTTTCATACATATCCTGAGTTTATAAGCCTTTAATACCCTGCTAATAAGAGTAAAGAGCTTATGGAACTTAGTTTTAGTATCGTATGTGCAAATTTACGATGATGATTCCTTTGGCAAAACATCAAAATTTTGATATGCATGTAGGATTTAAACAAATTGAATATATTCTGAAGCGCAGAGAACAATTAATTATTAATTTATCATTTTATATAAAGTTCTCAGATGTTCTTCATAATTTATAATTTTTATTTTTGTACATAGATAACATTTTAATATTGCGTTTTGCTATATCTGTAACCTATTAATCTTTTATCAAGTAAAAATCTGAAATTAGGAATTAAGTATTAATCATCTTCTTCAGGTGGACGTGTGAGAATATCAAGCAAAATGCTAGCACTTTGAAATTCATTTTTTGTATCTATTTCTTTAATTTGCATACAAATTGTTTTTGCTTGTTCAATCTCTCCCAGTTTCGCCAAAACTAAACCAGAAGCGGCATAAGCTGTTAAATATAACCTAATTGGTTCATCTTCTCGACGATTAATTAATATTGATTTGGCTTGTTCCCAATTATCAGGAATATTCTCAGTAATTTTGACTTTATTAATAACTCTACTGGCGGTTTGCAGCGCCATTTGATAATTATTTTTGTAATAAAAATATCGATAAGCAGCAACTAAAACATCAATAGAATCATTGGTTTTAGCTAAAGCTTGATTTAAATACTCTTCAGATACAGATGTATCTTGCCAATTATCAGCAGCAAGTATCAATAACTGCTTAATATCTTCAGGAACTTGAAACCAAGAAAGCATAAAAACTAGGTAATTGGGCAATGGGCAACGGGCAATAGGCAATACCCGTTACCCGATTTCAAAACTGAGTCATAACGTACAGCAAGACAAACAAAATAATCCAGATGATATCGACAAAATGCCAGTAAATTTCTGCCATCTCGATACCTACATGTTTAGTAGCAGAATAATGACCTCGACGACGCGATCGCCACAATACACCTAAGATTAAAAGTAGTCCAATGAAAACGTGTAAACCGTGGAATCCGGTCATGATATAGAAGCAGTTAGCAAATACGTTTGTTGTCAAACCGTATTCCAAATGCTGATATTCGTAAACTTGACCCGCTAAAAACATTGCTCCCATAATAGCGGTGACAAAATACCAAAACCGCATTCCCCAGACGCTATTACGCTTAATTGCCGCATCTCCCAGGTGAATCACAAAGCTACTAGAAACCAGAATTGCTGTGTTAATTGCGGGTAAAGATAACTCAACTTCTATCCCCTTGGGAGGAAAAACGGGAGTAGTTCCTTTGAAAAATAGATAAGTGGCAAAAAAACCACCAAACATTAATGATTCGGAAATGAGGAAGGTCAATAAACCCACAACCCTTAAATCTGGGTGTTCCTCATGATGTGATGTATCCGTTGATGTTGCGATTGTCATAAAAAATGATGAATGGGAATTGGGCAATGGGCAATGGGCAATGGGCAATGGGAATTGGGCAATGGGAATTGGGCAATGGGAATTGGGCAATGGGAATTGGGCAATGGGCAATGGGAACTGGGAATTTAGCAATGCCCCATCCCCCATCCCCTATGCCCCATGAACTATATCTACCAATGAATCAGCACGATGGTAGTCAGTCATACCATAGTCATATGGTCCGTGGGTGACAACGGGTAATACTTCCCAATTCTCAACGATTGGTGGTGAAGCAGTTGTCCATTCCAAAGTGAGGGCATTCCAAGGGTTATCACCTGCGATCGCACCTTGTCTCCAACTCTGAATCACATTGATGGTGAAGGGTATCACTGAGATTGCGAGTAAGAACGCACCCAATGTACAAAGCTGGTTAATTGAAGCAAATTGCGGATCGTACATGGCAACACGACGAGGCATTCCCTTCAATCCGAGTTCGTGCATCGGTAGGAATGTCAAGTGAGTTCCAAAAAAGGTCAGCACAAAGTGAATTTTTCCCCATTTTTCGTTGAGCATTCGTCCGGTCATTTTGGGGAACCAATGATAAATACCTGAATAGATACCAAAGACTGAACCACCAAAGAGAACGTAATGGAAGTGACCAACAATGTAATAAGTATCGTGAACGTGAATGTCGAAGGGTGTAGTTCCCAAAGTGACACCACCAATACCACCCAAAACAAACATCGATAGCAAACCGATCGCAAATAACATCGCACTGGTATAGCGGATTTTGCCTTTCCAAAGCGTTGCTACCCAACCAAAGATTTTTACACCTGTGGGTACGGCAACAATTAAAGTGGAGATGGTAAAAAACATCCGCATCCAACCAGGTGTACCACTGGTGAACATGTGGTGAACCCACACAACCAAACCAACCAAGCAAATTGCCAAGCTGGAATAAGCGATCGCTTTATAACCAAAGATGGGTTTGCGTGCGTGAACGGGAATGACTTCGGACATGACACCGAAGACTGGCAGAATCATTAAATAGACTGCGGGATGGGAGTAGAACCAGAATAAATGCTGGTATAAAACGACGTTTCCACCTGCTTCTGGTTTAAAGAATGATGTCCCAAAGTTGATATCAAATAGCAATAATATCAAACCTGCGGCAAGTACGGGGGTTGATACCAGCGCTAAAACCGAAGTAGCTAAAATCGCCCAACAGAATAGGGGAAGCTGATCCCATTTCATGCTGGGAACTTTCATATTCAAGATGGTGACGACGAAGTTGAGGGAACCCAAAATTGAGGAAGTTCCCACGAGAACAATTGCCAGAATCCATAATGTTTGCGCGATTGGGGCTGTAATTAAAGATAGTGGTGGGTATGCTGTCCAACCCGACTGCGAACCTCCAAAAAAGAAACTAGCAACTAACAAAAGCCCAGCAGGTGGATTTAGCCAGAATGCGATCGCATTTAGTTTCGGGAATGCCATATCCCTTGCCCCTAGCATCAATGGGACTAAAAAATTACCAAACCCACCAATTGCACTAGGCACAATCCACAAAAAAATCATGATTGTGCCGTGGTTTGTCAGAAATGCATTGTAAAGGTTTGGATCGAGAAAGTCGGAATCAGGGGTTAAAAGCTCTGTTCGTAATGCTACTGCCATTAATCCACCGATGAGGTAGAAAGCAAATGCAGTCACTAGATATTGAATTCCAATCACCTTATGGTCAATATTGAAGGTGAAGTAGTGATACCATTTCCACGGTTGGGAATGGGTGGTATGAGTCACCACCATATGCCCAGGTTTTTGATCGGGTGGGGTATTGTGTGGAAGCTGTAATGTCATAGGATTTTGGATTGTAGATTTTAACCACTACCAAGAAATAAATTGCTCAGGTTATCTGCCGTAGAGGTGGGGAGTTCCACCCTTGCAGATGAGATAATATCTTCTGCTCTAATTCCCGCACCATCAACATTTGCACCATCTAAAATCTCAAATTTGTGGCTCCCATCGCTTCAACGTAGGGTGTGAGAAACTCCGATTTTGAGAGTTCGCGAGGTTGAAGTGCTACAACTTGCTTTTGGTTGTCTGCTTGAGCAATCTGATTGGTTTCTAACCAGTTATCAAAGTCTTCTGGAGTGTGAACAATAACTTGCGATCGCATCGAACCATGATATCCTCCGCAAAGTTCTGTACAAACTATGGGATAAGTTCCTGGTTTAGTCGCAACGAATCTTAGTTGTGTTGATTGTCCGGGAATTGCGTCTTGTTTAAGTCGGAATTGCGGTATCCATAAAGAGTGGATTACGTCACTTGCAGCCAAGTTTAGCTGGACATCAGCACCAATTGGTACATGAAGCTCACCTGATGTAATTTCGCTATCGGGGTAGTTAAATATCCACGCAAACTGCATTCCCGTGACATTTACAAGTAATTCGGGTTCTTTTCCTTGTACTTGGGGATTCGCACCAATACCTATAGTTGGTTGAAGTGCAGCAATTTTGCTCTTGACAGGTATTTTTACAGGCACTTGAACGGGTGCTACAATTGGTGTCTCGTCGATGACTTCATCAGGTGATTCGAGTGTTTCGACTGATGCTTCATTCAATGTTTCGACTGTTTCGGCTGATTCTTGAATTGGTAATACTGTAGGTGTTTCAATCGCAGTTTCGGGGATTATTTCATCAGATACTTCTACTGCTTCTTCAACAACAATACTATCTACAAGATTATCTTCCACAACATCGCTAGTTTCATCTAATGTTGCAGCAAGAGCAGTTCCCAGTGTTGTCTGATTGTGACTAGCCATTGTGTGAACTTTGGCATCAGGGATACTCCCCGTGGCAAGATTCATGTGATGACTACCCACACCTAAACCACCCATCTGAGTGTAAATATCAACGCTATATATTCCTAAGATAATAACGATGACGGAGGGAATCGCTGTCCAAAATATTTCTAACGCGAAATTACCTTCTATGGGAGTTCCATCACGTTCATCTCCTGGACGTTGACGATAGTGAACCAAAAAAATTGCGATCGCACCTTGAACAATTAAAAATAAAGCAGTACCGATGATAACCATTACTTGGAAAAAGTTATCAACCAACGGTGCTTGTGCGGATGCTTGTTCTGGAAGTAAAACAGAGGAATGTTGACCAACCCACATGCTTATCAGGGCAATAAGTACCCCCGCAACAAGGGTTAATAGTGAAACAGGGATTTGTTGCATATTAACAAAACTCTGTAAATGATTGTTTAAGATACTAAGTGGTTACGCAAAATTAAATATATACTGCGATTGCTTCGTTCCTCGCAATGACGAGGGTTTGAGATTTTCGGAAAGTATAAGTATTTTTGCACTACCACTTATTGTATGGAATCAAATTTGCTGTTACTGCTAGCTCTTTTTGCTTTTTTCTAGTAACAAGTAAATACCTGTGTCAAATACACCTTGATAACAGTTCTTTTATTTGCTCTACAGATATCTAAATTGTAAAAGCACCATGTAAACTTTAATTCTGCAAGCTTACTTTCGAGAAGCTGTAATCGAGAAGATGTAATTAAACAGAATTTTACTTATTTAGTTGTGACACAGATAAATGTCTTAGAGGCTAATTTTCACGTTTTTTTAATATTTTCTAAATAAAAGTTAAAGTCATAAATTGTTAAATTGATAAAACCTGTAAATACCAATATCCCCAACTTATCGAAGAAATCGGGGATATACAGAAAAATTATTTTTATTAAGTCATATTTATATTTCAGCATTAAGAATTTGTTCAAGAACAAATAATACAATACTCAATATAATTTACTTAACTCAACTCAATTGGATAAAATCAGAGAAAATAAGGATTTACGATTTAGTTTGTAGAGAATATTTCCCATTAAATACAGCAGATTGCAATTAGATAACGTACAGTCAAACAATTCAAAAGCCATATATAAAGCTGTTTTACTTCTGACTGCTGCTGTAAGTCACTTGGAACTATTTTTATAGATAAATGGATTGCCGAAGAACCGCAGTGCGATAATTTCATAATCCATAATCTACAGTTTATAAGCTCTAGTTCATAACTTATAATTAATCCAAAGTGACACAATCTTACCAAGCATAATTACCCGAAATCAAGAGAATCAAATACCTCAGCACTTAATTTTCTATTGATGCATGAGTATAGCAATTTTTAGAACAAATTTTTGCACAAGCTTCACAACCAATACAATTATCAGCATTAGCAATTGTCATAACTTTCTTTTCGATTTCATCGTCATCTTCATCTTCGACGAACTCACCTTCTTCATTCATTGCTTTCAAGACTAAGACATTATGCCCGCAAATTTTAAAACATCTGCCGCAACCAATACATTTATCTTGGTCAATTTCTTGAACGAATTTAGGAGTCCAAGTTTTACCACCGAATGTCAATCCTGTTAGTGTCGCCATTATTTTCAAACCTTCTACAATGTTTAATCTTAGTTAGTTGTGAGGTTTTACCCTCTTGCTAGCAAATTGTTGCTTTTCTATTGTTGATGTTAACAAATGATTTTCAATGAAATGGTAACATTTATGTCTCAAGTCAATCTATGGCATTTATCTGATTTATTTTTTCTCTCTAGTTGCAATATTATATAAGTAAGCTAAGTTATTAAATAACTCAATTTATGAGTTTCTTTTAGCAAATTCTTGATGGCTATAAATTTATTGTTCTTTGTGATTGATGATGCTAATTTGCAAAAGTAAGTATATCTTTAATTTTTACTGTTTTTTACCTATCTATATCTACTTGATTGTGGTTGATTTTCTATGTAAGTCAATGCTGAAAATATTGAAATTCTTAATCATTATTATGTGTTTATAAAGACAAATTATTTGTTTTTACGATTTTTGAGATTATTTTTCAATTAGCTAGCAGATTTAATCTGTTAAAAACCCATAAAATATCAAAAAGAATCAAAATAATACTCACTTACAAACATATAGCTTTCTCTAATATCTGTAATAATTTACAATTTTAAAAAATAATATTTTTAAAATAAAATGTAAAATTAGTTACATATTTATCATAATATTTAATTATTAATAATATTAATAAAGTCAACGATTTGGCGAATTAGATATACTGATGTTCTCCACTAACAAACTAAATAGTATAAAAATTATGCCATCGCTCAACACGAACAAACACTTCACAATTTTTGTGAAATATTTTAAAAAAGATAGGTTTTAAAAAAGCTGAGGTTCGTAACCTTATATAGCTTTTAACTTTAGGGGGAATACAAGTGCGGATGTGGATAAATACTCCAGTAATTAAATAATAAAAACGATATTATTTTTACTGGTAAATATAGTGGTGTGAGCCAGAAATCAATTATTGAACACATCCAGGGGAGATTTGAGTAAAAGCATACGAATAGAGAGACTTGGCAATTGCCTTATGCCTTACACAATTTCAAATAACAGTTGCACTGGATGCGATAATTGCAGCAACCTTTGCCCTGTGGGTGCTATCAAGCTTGTAAATGATGAATATTGGATTGACCCTTGCCTCTGTAATAACTGTGAGGGTTTTTATTCAGAACCTCAGTGTGTGTCTGTATGTCCAACCCATTCCCCGGTTCCACTGCAAGTAAAACGAGGAAGATGCAAAATTGAACCAAGGGAAGCTACTAGTCCGAGTTTATTTTCTAACGGCAAAAGCAATGCATTTGCTAGCGCGATCGCAATCTGGGAAGCAAGTAATGTCTTATCGCAACGGACATCGTTACCTTGGGAAGCCGATGAAAATGGGTATATCTGCTATCGTCGTCAGGTTAACCAAGGAAAAGGTGCGATCGCATTCCATCTGACAGTGCCGTTTAGCGATGACAAACTGGCAACAAAAATGGCAGCAATTGAAGCTTTGGATATTCGTGCTGCTAGTATTCATTTGATTTTTGCTGCTTACATAACAGCTATAGAGAAACCATGGCAGCAAGAATTTGCCATTGATGATAAACAAATCGAGAAATATTTGGGGTTAGAAAAACGTAAAGACCTCAACAAAACTGCAAAATTATCATTAATAAAAAAACTTGGTTCGTCAAGTTTTGTTCGCTAATAGTCTCGATTGATTGGGCACAACAAGGTCGAATCAAAGGATTTTCAATTGAAAAACTCCTCTATGGCATTTACTTGATATTCAGCATCATTTTCAAGAAGATGACAAAGGATGTAAATATCTTATTGGCTTAACTTTTAAAATTAAGGCAGGATTATGGACACAATATTTTCTAAATCGCCAAGGTTGTAAGGAACGTACTGCTTTCTATCAATATGGAAGTCTTCCAAAGTCGTTGTTAAATACGGTTATGAGTATTTGGCAGCAACACGAAGGGGCAGCAAGATTAATGTTATGGCTACTTTTTAAAACCAAGATGGGTAAGGAGCAGCGTATTACTGTACCAACATTATTACGGGTTGCCTATGGTGAAACAAAAGTTGCTACAGCTTGCCGACAACGTGATGATAGAAAACGTTTGTTACGAACTTTTGAAAGTGATTTGGAAGTATTAAATCACTATGGGATGAAACCTACGTTTGACCCAATTACCTATCCTCCAAATATTCAACCATTATGGGCAAAATTAGTTGATATTCCGGAAGACCCAGACGAGGCAATCGAATTTTGGATTAATGATGGTGGAGGGACTTCGCGGTTAACTGATGCTGGTCCACGAGGTAAATGGAATATGTTAATGAATGCCCGGATTTTATCATTTGAATTGCCTCCAGAGTTAGAGCAGCAACTTTCGGAAGCTGCGAAAAAACACAAAGCAAAGAGAACTCAAAAGAGAATGAAAACTACGGGGGGATTATTAGGAGAGCAAATTTTACAAGCTAGAAAAAACCTGAATCTGTCGCAGCGTGAATTAGCAAAACTCGCTGGTAAAAGTCAAAGTTGGATTCGCGATATTGAAAATGGTCGTCTCAAAGTGAAGTCGGAAGACCAATCAATTTTAAGGAAAGTTTTAGGAATTGCATAGTTTTAACTTTCCTCAGTGGTTCACCTGTTAAGGATTGTGAATAAAGTAATTTGCAATTTCTGTTGTGCTACAGGCATCCTGCCTACTACTAAATCAAGAACTGGCAGGATGCTTATTCCACAATATATGTAAATTGTTTAGATTTAATTCCTAAGTACCTTTTTAATTAATTGGGGTAAATTATGGTTATTTGTTAATTCCCAGGATATCTATTTTAGATTGTAGTCAAGACGTTCTGGTAGTAGCGTCTTTTTTTGTTTTTTATTACATTTGAAGTAAATAATCATGTCATGATTAAGGACAGGAGAACCCCGCCCCATCAGAGTATAAATTTACAAAATAGAATGCGATCGCAATTTTTACAATTATGCAGATATTTATATTTACGTTTATACTTAGTTTAATACTTAGCTGTCCTGTTGCACCTGCTGCTCAAGCTTTCACCTGTCGCAATTATAACAGTCACAAAATCTGCATTCTCAGCATTAAAAGAAGTGCTAAGAGTTATTGGGAGTATCGAGCATCGGTAATTATTGACGGTGTAAAGACTCCAGTTGAACTTTATGATTGCCGTCAACGGGTTCGTGTTAGTCGCGATCGCACCATTATCCCTTTTGGCAAGGATGACGCAGGTGAGTTAATCTGTAGCTCTTTGATGTCTCGCAGTTAAAAATTTATTTATAAAAAATATTACTAAACTTATACTGAGGCAAATACTGACTTTTTTCTGGAAACGATTACAGCCATAGTGTAGATGAAGAAAACCAACCTTGTGGTGAGGTGACAAATGAAACTGGATTTACAAAAATTTGCTAATGCTTGTAACCCCAGCAAAACTATAGTAGTGAGCAATCCTCAAGATAGACAATATTATATCGATTTTGCGGCTGTGCGGGGTGGCAAGATAATTGAGGAACTTAAAAGCGACATTACTTACTTTTCTCAGGGTGAAGCGACTTGTGGACTGTTTACAGGTCATATAGGTTGTGGAAAAACGACGGAATTATTGCGTTTGAAGTGCGAACTCGAAGAAGCGGGTTATCATGTGGTTTATTTTGAATCTACCCAAGATTTGGAAATTGATGATGTTGATATTTCCGATGTCATGCTTGCGATCGCGCGTCGGGTATGCGAAAGTCTTGATGGTTTGGAGAAGCTGGAATTACCCGAACCAAAGGGGTTGAAGCGGATTCTCAAGGGTGCTGCTAAGTTGTTGATGACTGAGGTTTCCTTGGATGCAGAATTTTCTCCCTTGGGGATAGCTGATGTATCGGTGAATACTGAAGGTGAAATTTCGGCAAAGGTTGCTGGTGTGGGTGAGATGTCAGTTAGCAAAAAGCAAGGGTTTACCGTTGTTGCCCCAGGAATTGGCAAAATAACTGCGAAAGCGAAAGATAGTCCAGAGGTTCGCAATAAGTTACGGGAGTATCTGGAACCCCAAACTAAGGGCATTTTGGAATTAATTAACCAGGAATTGCTTGAACCTGCAAAGGAGCAACTCAAAAAATTTGGCTTACGTGGGTTGGTTGTGATTGTCGATAATTTAGATCGGGTGGAAACTGCACGTAAACCTTGGGGAAGACCTCAAGCTGAGTATTTATTCGTAGACAGGGGTGAACAATTACGACAATTACAATGTCATGTTGTTTATACAATGCCACTTTCATTAAGGTTTTCGGATGATTTTGGTCGGTTAATTGACCGTTTTCCCGTGCGTCCGAAAGTACTACCGATGGTTCCTGTACGATACCGTGATGGGAATATTTGTCCGGAAGGAATGTACTTGATGCAAAAAATGGTATTAGTACGTGCTTTTCCAGAGGAACAACCCGAACCGACTCCTGAATTTATTAGTGAAATTTTTGATACTCAAGAAACTTTGGAGAATTTATGCTTGTATAGTGGTGGACATGTCCGAGAATTGTTGCGATTGTTATATGAGTGGATTAAAAAAGACCGTCATTTACCTTTGTCGGGGATGACATTAGAGCTTTTAATTTCATCTCGTTGTAATGAAATGTGTTTAGGAATTACCGATGAAGAGTGGGAGTTATTGCGTCATGTCAACAAACGCAAACAGGTTCGAGGTGATAGTAATTATCGCAAATTAATTCATAGTAGATTGGTGTATGAATATTGCGATCGCCAAGGTTTTTGGTTTGACATTAATCCTATTTTAGCTAACGCAGAAGAATTAAAACAGGAATAATTTCTAATTCGTAATTTCTACAACAGCGTCTATTTTAATTGAATATAGAGAGACGTGATATATCTCGTCTCTACATATCATAATTTCTAATTTCTAATTTCTAATTTCTAACTCCTAACTCCTAACTCAAAACTCCTAACTCCTAACTCCTAACTTTTAACTCCCAATCCCATGCTTGATATTGAAAATCAAAATTCGTTACAAGAGTTGGCTTGGATTATTGAGACATCCCAAGGGGAATTTTCGCTGATTTTGGCGCGTTGCAATGCGCTTAATCTTCGTCAGGAAGTAATTTTACATCTTCAAAAATCAACTTTAATTAAGTTCGATCAAATTACCGTTGAACCGACAACTACACAACTTTATCAAACTATTTCTGGTTTAATTTGCCCACAACGCTGCCAAGCTTTATTTGTTTCTGGTTTAGAGTCTATAATTGCAATCAAACGACTGCTTAATTCTGCTAACCAAGTACGAGAAGAATTTAGAAAAAACTTTAATTTTCCTGTAATTTTTTGGGTGACAGATGAAGTAGTGCAAAAGCTAATGCGAGAAGCACCTGATTTACATAGTTGGTCAATTACTGTTGAATTCACCCTTTCAACTGACCAGTTAATTAACTTTATTCAAACTACCGCAGATGAAGTTTTTGAGAAGGTTTTAGAAGCAGGTTCCGGACGGTTTGTTGATAATGCCACATTAAATTTACAAGTTGGTTCTTCCCGCAGACAAGAACTTGAATCAGCATGGTATGAATTACAAAAACGTCGGGTTAAACTAAATCCTGAAGTTGAAGCAGGTTTAGAATTTGTCCTGGGACGAGATGTACATGCTTTAATGGAACAATCGCGATCGCATTATGAACGTAGCTTGGTTCTTTTACAGCAACAAACGGATGAAGAACAGGAACGAAAGCGAGACATCGGAAATATAGAAGACACAACTCTCCTACCCCCCAATCCCCTCCTCCTGATTCGTCAAGGATGTTTGCTGTACTGTCTGGGTTTATGGTGGCGCACGTATGCTGTGCTACATCGTAGTCAGTATAAATATGCCTGTGATAAAGCTAAAACTTATTTCCATCAATGTATCCAGGTTTTTGAGCAGGCAAATCGGATTGATTTAGTATCAAAGTTTATCAATGCTTTGGGTGGTGTATTGCAGCGTCTCGAAGCTTGGGATGAGTTGGAGATTGTTGCTTACAAGGCTTTGGACTTACATTTACAATGCAATGATGAGTTTAAATTAGCACGGGTATATGGATTTTTGGCAGAGGTGCGACTGCATAAATTAGAGTTTTTACCTGCACGAAAGTCAGCTAAAAAAGCATTGGAAATTTTGAATCATGCCAAAATTGCCGTGTCTGATGCAGCTTCTGCGGAATTAAAAGCAGACTTGGATTGGGAAATGTCCTACCATCAAGGATGGTATTTGTATGCTTTGGGTCGAGCGTTGTATGCTTTAGGTGAATTGGAAGATGCGATCGCAATTTTGGAAACTGCTCGCAATGATACAAAACCGCAGTATGACCCACAATTGTATATTGGAATTTTAGGGAAGTTGCGCGATAGTTATTTTCAACAGGGTGAATATTTAGTTGCATTTTCGATTAAACAACAGCAGCGATCGATTCAACAGCAATATGGTTTTCGTGCGTTTATTGGTGCGGGTAGGTTACAACCTAAGCAAGAAATCACAAATCCTGGTTTAGTTTTAGTTGAAAAATCGGGAAAGATTGCCCCAGAAATTACCGCTTCAGGTAGACAGGAGGACATTGAAAAGCTTTGCAAACGTTTAGGTCGTCATGATTATAAATTAACAGTAATTCATGGGCAATCTGGGGTTGGTAAAAGTTCAATTTTGCAAGCTGGGTTGGTTCCTGCACTCAAGCGAAAAAGTATTGGTACTCGTGATGTGATGCCAATTTTAATGCAGGTTTATACTGGTTGGATGGTTGAATTTGCCAAGCGTTTTCAAGAGACTCTGATTGAGACGGGAAATTGGTCTTGTAAGCTTGATTCTTTTTCTCAGACCTCAATAATAGACCCTTGTGCTGATAAAAGTGCAATTTCTTTTGTAGAGGGAGAAATGCAAATTGAACGTCCTTCATTGATTTCTAATATTGAAGCAGAGCAAAGGGCAAATGAAGCTTTATTAGCGGGTGATAATTTCGGGATGAAACATATTCTCGAACATTTAAAGATGTGTGTCGAACATAATCTTTTGGTAGTTTTGATTTTCGATCAATTAGAGGAGTTCTTTGTTATTCATCAAGACCCAAGAATGCGACGGGCTTTTTATAAATTTATTCGGGATTGCTTGGAAATTCCTTATGTGAAAATAATTTTGTCTTTGCGGGAGGATTACTTACATTACTTATTGGAATGTAATAATCGGCTGATTAATTTTGATGCAATCAGTAATAATATTTTAGATAATTCAATCCTTTATTATTTAGGTAACTTTACTAAAAAATATGCTAATCAATTTTTGCAAAGCCTGAATAAAAAGACCCAATTGATGTTAGAAAAACCATTAATTGAGGCTTTATTAAAAGACTTGTCGCGTGATTTAGGCGAAATACGTCCAATTGAATTACAAGTAGTAGGAACACAGCTAGAAACAGAAGGGATTAATAGTTTAGAAAAATATTATCAATTTGGTCCTAAAGAAAAACTTGTAGAGCGATTTCTAGAAGAAGTTATTAAAGATTGTGGAGAAGAAAATGAACGTGCGGCTCGAATTATCCTCTATTTACTCACCGATGAAAATGGGATGCGTCCGCTCAAAACAAAGGGGGAATTAACACGAGATTTAGAAACTGCCGATTTTATTTCGGAAATTGTCAAACTTGATATAGTTTTAGAGATTTTAGTCCGCTCAAATCTCATTTTAAAGATTCCCGATGACCCAACAGATTGCTATCAAATTGTCCATGATTATTTAGTTGCCTTTATTCGCCAATCCCAGCAAGCCATAGAAATTGAGGAAAGTAAGCGAGAAAAAGAAAGGAGAAAACGAGCAGAAAAAAACAAAAAATATGTCGAAGCTAAATTAAATCTTTCCCTCAAACACCAGCGTAATACTGCTGTGATGGGAACTATTATTATTGGATGTTTAACGATTGCTTCCATTGTATTTGGAGCGCAAACATATAATCAAAAAAAACAAGCCGAAATTGTGAATATTCAAGCTTTAAATTCTGTCTCTGAAGCCTTATTTTTATTAGATAATCGACTCGACGCATTGATTAATAGTTTAAATGCGACTCGTCGATTACAGGACACAAAAGCACCACAAAATCTAAAAAATCAAACAGAAACTTCATTACGTCAAGCCATCTATGGAGTTCAAGAAAAAAATCGCTTACTAGCGCATAAAAATGAAGTTCTAGCTGTAAGATTTAGTCCAGATGGGATTATAGCCACAGCAAGCGCAGATGGAACAGTAATCCTTTGGAATCAGCAAGGTCAGTTGCTTCATACCCTAAAAAATCACACATCAATTGTCTCCGATGTTGCCTTTAGTCCAGATGGAAAAATCATCGCATCAGCAAGCGCAGATGGTACAGTCAAACTATGGAACCTTCAAGGTAAATTAATTCAAACTTTAAAAGAAAATCAACCAAAACTTGCAGCAGTTTTAGCCGTACACTTTAGTCCAGATGGTCAAACGATCGCAACTGCAAACGACGATAAAACAGTTAAACTTTGGAATCGCCAAGGCAAAATCATCAAAAGCTGGGAAGCACACAAAGATAAAGTTTTAGATATTCGCTTTAGTCCAGATGGACAAACCATAGCTTCAAGTGGAACCGATACCAAAATAAAACTTTGGCATCGCGATGGTCAACTAATTAGAACCTTAGAAGGACATAAAGATTGGGTTTACAGCATTAACTTTAGTCCAGACAGTAAAACATTAGCATCAGTCGGAGGTGGAAGCGATCGCACTCTTAAACTCTGGCAAATTCAAACTGGCAAACTACTCCATAATATTGTCGCCCATCGAAACGGAATCAAAAGCGTTGTTTTTAGCCCCAATGGAAAAACCATCGCCACAGTTAGCGACGACAAAACACTCAAACTTTGGCAAATAGACGGCAGTTTAATTAACACCTTCAAAGGGCATAAATCCGACTTAAAAGACGTTAGTTTTAGCCCCGACTCCCAAACCATTGCCACTGCCGGAGGAGATAAAAATATTAAACTTTGGTCATACCAACCACTATTACATCAAATTATCCCAGCACATCAGCAAGAACTAGTTTGGGGTGTAGCATTTAGTCCCGATAATCAAATCATTGCCTCCGCAAGTGCAGACAAAACAGTTAAACTCTGGAATCGCAATGGTAAATATCTCACAACCCTCAAAGGACATCAAGATTGGGTTTGGGATGTCACATTTAGCCCCGACGGACAAATAATAGCCACAGCCAGCGAAGATAAAACCGTACGCTTATGGAATCGTGACGGAAAACTACTCAAAATATTGCAACACCAAGACTGGGTTTATGGAGTTAGTTTCAGCCCAGACAACCAAGCGATCGCATCCGCAAGTATGGATGGAACCGTCAAAATTTGGAATCGAGACGGGACAATGTTACGCAACCTCAAAGCTGAGAACGGAGAACGTTTTTCTGATGTCAGCTTCAGTCCAAAAAGTAATATAAATAATTCTACAATTGCCGCAAGCACAACCGACGGCAAAGTTTTAATTTGGAATTATCGCAACGGCAAACTAATTAAAACACTAGTCGGAGAAGATGACCGTTTTACCTCAATCAACTTTAGCCCCAATAATCGATTTATCATCGCAGGCAGCCAAAATAATAGACTCGTAATGTGGAACTTAAACACAGGTCAAAGAAAATTCTTAGAAGGACATCAAAACAAAGTTCGCAGCGTAGTCTTCAGTTCCGACGGTCAAATTATCGCCTCCGCAAGCGACGATCGCACCATTCGCTTATGGAGTCACAACGGTATTTTACTCAAAACCCTCGAAGGAGACTTAGGGGCAGTTTACAGCGTCAACTTTAGTCCCGACAATAAAACCCTCGCATCTACCAGCGACGACGGTACAATAAAACTGTGGAATCTCACCGGAATCGAACGTAAAGCACCCAGCGAAAAAGAATTATTTATACGCGGATGCAACTGGGTACGCGACTACCTCAAACACAGCCAAGAAGTATCCAAAAACGATAAAAATATTTGCGGTTAAAGTATTTTATTTTCCCAACTCCTGAGAACGAATTGTAGCAGCCCTCACAGCTTGAATCAAAGCCGATCGCAATCCAGCTTTTTCCAACTCAGCAATACCCGCAATAGTCGTACCACCAGGACTAGTCACCCGATCCTTCAACTCTGCCGGATGCATCTGCGTTTCATTTAACAGTTGTGCCGTACCCAACACAGTTTGTAACGCCAATTTCTGGGCAACAGCACGGGGTAAACCAGATGCCACACCCCCATCAGCAAGCGCTTCCACAATTAAAGCTACATATGCAGGACCACTACCAGATAACCCCGTCACCGCATCCATCAAACTTTCTGATACTTCGACAACTTCCCCAACTGCGGAAAATAATTGATGTGCCTTTTCTAAATGATTCACCTTTGTATAGGCACCAGCACATATAGCCGTCACACCCGCCCCAATCGTCGCTGGTGTATTTGGCATGGCACGAATTACAGGTAAACTGGGAAACGCAGCTTCCAAATGTGATAACGGTACACCCGCCAAAATCGATACTATCAATGGCGAATGACCTTGCCCGATAACAGGAGAAATTTCCTGTGCGATCGCGCTAAAAACCTGCGGCTTCACTGCCAAAAATACCACCTCAACACCTGCGGTAAATACTTGGCAATTATCAGTCGTTACCCCAACACCGTATTCCTGTACTAAAAAATTTTGACGTTGCGATCGCGGTTCACTAACCACTATCTCCGACGCTTGATAAACTCCCAAATTTAAGAGACGAGATAATAGCGCTTCACCCATTACCCCGCCACCAATTAAACCGAATTTTACAGACAAGTCAAATTTTCCCTACTTAAAACTCAATACCCGATCTGGATAAATAGTATCGTTTCCTGGAAAACGAAACAATAATAATTTGAGGATTCTAATTTATGTATCAAACCTATAAATAAAACCCATAGATGCGTGAATAAAAAACCCAAAATCGGTACTGATAACACTGATACTCTAAACCACCGATTGATTTGGAATTTTAGATGCAATCCCTTATCTAAAACCCCAAATCGCACAATTTTCAAACTTAAAATTTAAACTTACTGTGCCATGCGATTTGGCTCAGTTCCCCATGCTTGGTTAGTGGGTGTTGTGCGATTTTGGCGTGCGGGAGGTTGAGACACAAGCGGTACTTCATGCAACACTCCACCTTGAGTGCTGACTTGTACACAGCTTGGTGTAAACAAGAAAATACTTTCACCAATCCGTTCTTGATGACCATCTAGAGCATAAGTACCACCAGCAACAAAATCAACTGCCCGTTGTGCTTGATCGGGGTCCATAATCGTTAGATTCAATACTATCGATTTACGCTCACGCAAAGCTAGAATCGCTTGGGGCATTTCTTCAAATGTCCGTGGTTCAAGCACTAATACTTCCGAAATCCCGTTTAAGGCTCCTGGCATTCCAATCACATTACTCATAGTTGTTTTTGTACTTGTTCCTACATCAGTACCCATTGTAGACACGGGTTCGCGCCAACGTCGATTCTGTGCCGCAGGTTCTTGAGGTACTGCTTGTGCTTGGGGAGGATTTTGCTCTTGATAAAGGTTCTGGTAGCTATCAGGTTCTACTTCTTCGTAATATTCCTCATACTCGACAGGCTCATTCAGACCAACGAAATCTCTCAGCTTAGAAAATATATTGTTCATTTTGAAACGCTCCTGGTGCTGGTTCCTTGACTAAAAAGGCAAAAATCAATAACTCTAATGGTTGCTGTTACCAGCAAACAATTTAGGAATTGTATCGCTGTTTGTAGCATTAGTTGCAAAATTATAGTCGTGAACTTGACATTTTTCAACGTTAGCTACTAACTATGTACAACAATGAGTCAAGATTATACACTAAGTAGTCTAGTTGGGGAAGTTGTTTTCAATCCAAATTTTATTTAGATTTACTCTTGTGAATACTATATTTTGTGTGTCTTAGAGAACGAGGATAGAATATCTTTTTTACGTATCAAATTATATCAGTATTCAATCTACCCATCTGTCGATCGAGTTTTGGTGTCTGCGATCGCACTCACGATATCGAGTTATTGATACAGGATTTACTCTAGTTATTTAGTGATTGCTAGTGACCGATTTTAAACGCTCCCCAAATAAAATAGTTCCCAATCTTACCATTGTTGCGCCCGCTTCTATCGCCAGTTGATAGTCACCAGACATCCCCATCGATAACTGCTGCATCTGGATATTCGACCAACCTTGAGATTTGATTTCTGCTGCCAATTCATGAGTACGATTAAATACATCCAAGATTTGAGACTGAGTTAAACCGAAAGGGGGAATTGTCATCAAACCTTGAAATTGTAAATTTTTGCAATGGTTTAAAACGGGTAAATCATCAAAAAGTTGGGGAATGCTCCAGCCAGATTTGTTGGGATCGGGGAGAATTTTGACTTGGAGGCAGATATTGGGGTTGAAGTTGAGTTCACCAGCGAGTTGGTTGAGACGTTGAGCAAGTTTGAGGTTATCAACGGAGTGAATCCATTGGAACAATTCGAGGGCTTTTTTGGCTTTATTGGTTTGTAAATGTCCGATTAAATGCCAGGTTATGCCAGGTAAGTCGTGGAGTTCAGCTTGTTTAGTGGCAGCTTCTTGGATACGATTTTCGCCAAAATCACGGATTCCTGCGGCATAAGCAATGCGAACAATATCCGCAGGAACGGTTTTGGTGACGGCAATTAACCGGACAGAAACTGGTAGTTGGGAGCGAATAGCCTGGAGGGATTCGCATAGCGACTCGTTGAGAGAATCGCGGGTAGAATTGCTCATAAAACTTCAGGAAGAGCGCAGCTTGAGGATGTTAGTTGAAGGTGCGTTGAAAAACACCCTGAAGCTGATCGTACTCAAAAGAAGGACCACTGCGTCGTAGATTCCGCAAGCGAGTTTCTAGCATCATCCGAGCTTCGGTACGTCCAATCGGCTGAAACTTCATGGTTTTTCCTTCAGCAGTGACAACGAAAAATAAACGTTGAGCATAAAGTGTTGTAAAAAGTTCTTGGCTCTCATCCACCATGCAAATTCTGTAGAGCAAACCCCAAGTTGGATGATTGATATAAGTTTCTGGGCTTTCTGAGTTCATCTAATACTACTATGTTCGAGTACATATAACCTTTTCGCTCTCTCCAACAAAAATTCAGACGATAGTTACCCATTTCGTCTGAAGATTTGCTTAAAATACGAGCATCTGGAAAATTTTTCCCAAATTATCGTTATTAAGGGCAACACAGTAAGTTCACGAAGACAATAAAATTGCCGTCGCGATCGCATAATCGCGATCGTGACTCAAGCTGAGTTGCCATTCATGATTTGGGTATTGAGTTTTTCCCTCGACACCCCATCTTGCCACAATTTCTGCGGCATTGTTGTATAGGATGGGGAAGGGAACGCCAGAAGGGCTGCGGCAAATTTCGACATCGGTATAATTAATACCTTGCCATCCAGTTCCCAATGCTTTGACAACAGCTTCTTTGGCTGCCCAACGTCCAGCTAGTTTTGCGATCGCATTGGAGTTATTTCACCTTCGCAGCAACCACTATTTTGCTGTTCTGTGGGGGTATACACTCGCTGCAAAAAGCGTTTTTCAAATCGGTCTATTAATGCTCGGATTCTTGGTATGTAAATAATATCTGTTCCCAGTCGAATAGTCATTTGTCAATCATCGGTAGTCATTAGTTAATCGTTAATGGTTCGCGGTGATTAGTCAATGGGGGAAATGGCAAAAGTAAAAAGGCAAAAGAAAGAAATATGGAAAGACGCGATATATCGCGTCTCTACATTATTTGTTGCTGCAACGCTGCTAACTGTGCTTGGGCTTTGTGGAGGGATTCATACCATTCGCGTTCGGGGTTACTATCTGCTACAATTCCAGCTCCTACTTGCCCCCAAACTGTGTTAACGGGAGAAATTAAAGAATTATTTTTACCATCTTCGTTTACTTCTTCTACTCTCCTAATTGGAGCCAGTAATAATGTGCGAATTAAGATATTTAAATCTAAATTTCCACGTATATCTAAATAGCCACAGGAACCGTAAAATAAGCTACGGCGCACTGGTTCTAGTTCTTCGATGATTTCCAGGCAACGTACTTTTGGACAGCCTGTAATCGTGCCTCCTGGGAACATGGCACGGATTAAATCGATGGTGGTGTAATCGGGGTTAAGATTTCCGATCACATTACTAACGAGATGCATAACGTGACTGTAGCGCTCGATAGTTAATAATTCATTAACTTTTATTGTACCCCATTGACAAACTCGTCCTAAATCGTTGCGTTCTAAATCTACAAGCATGATGTGTTCCGCTCGTTCTTTGGTGTTGTTGAGTAATTCTTGGGCAAGCTGTCGATCTTGTTCGAGAGTGACACCACGCGATCGCGTTCCTGCTATTGGTCTTGTGGAGACTTGATATATCATGTTTGTACATTTTTGTGCTTCCACTAATCTTTCTGGAGAACAGCTAACTACTTCTCCCCAAGGTGTTTTGTAATAACAAGCAAATGGTGAAGGGTTGATTTTTTGCAGTGCTTGGTAAATTTGCCATCCCGAAGCTGTGGTTTGGGTTGTAAAACGCAACGATAAATTAGTCTGAAAAATATCTCCCGCTTGAATGTATTTTTTAGCTTGTTGTACGGCAGTTTCATAATCTTCTTGGGATGAGAGAAATTGGGGAGTTAGGGAAGATATGGGAGATAAGGGAGATAAGTAACTGGTTTGTCCCTTTTTCAACTTCAATTCCATCTCATCTAAGCTACTTGTTTCGGTTGCTGCTAACCATAAAACTTGTTCCCAATGGTCTAAAACTGCAAAGTTTTCCGGTTCGTACCAAAAAGCTACAGGAAAGGGGAGCGAATCTTCTTTGGTACGGGGTAATTGTTCAATTTCCCCAGCTAAATCATAACCCAACCAGCCTAACCAACCACCTGTGAAGGGGAGGTGATTTGGGGAGGGAGATAAGTTTATTTGATGTTTAGTTTGATGTTTAGTTTGATATTTAATCTTATTTTCACTTTGTTTCCTCAATAAATTCTGGAGAAATGGCAAAATTTCCCCAAGTGGAGGTATCCACATTTGCACTTCTGCATTAATGACTCGTGGTTTACCAGCACAAATCGAGTAACGTGAAAGTTGGGGGTTGTTGTTGGGTATGGGGTAGGGACTTTCGAGAAGGGTAGCAATGTCAGAATTAGGGTCAGAATTGGAGTTAGGGTTAAATAATGTCGCAAATATATCCGAGCCTGTACGATGATTGAGAGAGTGCGATCGCCAATACCAAGCGCTTGTCATTAATTGTTTGCTGTTTGTTGTTAGTTGCCATTATTTTAAATTATGAAGCGATCGCACACATTTCTTATTGCCCCAATATCTAGTGTTGCATTTTCTGTAACCAAGCATAGTGAAGTCAAATAAACATAGTAAAACGATTACATTCGCTTGCTTTGGTTTTCTGGCTTTCCGGACGAAATACTTTCGTTATAAGGCTTGACAAAATATGAAGATAATGAACACTAGAATCAAAATTTTAGGATGCGCTCTTTTGCTGGGATATTTGAGCGCATGTGGTAGTAAGGATACGATGACAACGAGTACTTTCGATTCTGCTCCTTTGCCAGCGAGTCAAGTACCTTCACCACGGCAATCGAATGCGATGGTGGGAACCACTCCCTCTGGGAGTATCGCAAAATCGTTGGAAAGTTCAAAGCAAGTAAATAATCAGCCAGTAAATAAATTACAGCAAGCGGAATGAACTCTTTACAACTTGTTCGTGAATCGGTTGGTACTGATTTAGATGGTTATCGGGCTGAATTTATTCGTTTGGTGGAAAAGGTTAGCAAAAATTAATATTCTCAACTTTTCTAATTAGTCGTATATAGAAAGTAATCAGGTTCAATCAAGGCTGAAATATTCACTTTTTAACCGCCAATTACGCAGAGTAGACACGGAGTGGCTTCTGTAAGTACGCCAAGAAATATAGATATTTTAAAATAAAGTTTTTGTGCATTATTTAAGTGTCGAGTAAATTAGGTTGTGGGTAAAAACATGGAAAATAAAATTAATGATATTCTCGGTAATAACTATCAACTTCCTGATTTTAGTCAAGCAGGATATTACCTCGAAAGCATCTTAGGACAAAATTATGGTGGTGGCAGACTCACATACAAAGCTAAGAATATTGAGACTCAAGAACAAGTCGTGATTAAACAGTTCCAGTTTGCAACCGTTGGTGCTAGTTGGTCTGGTTTTTCGGCGTTTCAACGGGAAATAGAGTTACTTCAAAAAATCAACCATCCACGCATTCCTAAATACATTACTTATTTTGAGACAGCTTCAGGATTTTGTCTGGTACAAGAATATAAAAATGCACCTAGTCTTGCTCAAAAACGCTTTTCAACCCTAGATTTAAAGCTGGAAAATATCGAAATAATTGCCACCAGTGTTTTAGAAATTTTAGTTTACTTACAACAGCAAGAAACATCGATTATTCATCGCGATATTAAACCAGAAAATATCTTAATAGATGCAGAGTTTAAAACTTATTTAGTTGATTTTGGTTTGGCAAGAATCAGTACAGAAGAAATGTCTGCCAGCACAACAGTCAAAGGGACATTAGGATTTATGTCACCAGAACAAATATTCGGTAAATCATTAACAAATGCTTCCGATTTATATAGCTTAGGTGCAACTCTAATTTGCTTACTAACCCAAACCCCATCTAACCAAATTGGTCACTTAATTGATGACTCATTTCGCTTCCAAATTCACCAATTATTACCCGAATTAAATCTACATTGGATTGACTGGTTTGAGAAAATGGTTGCACCTAATCAAACAGAACGTTTTCCCGATGCTGCAACTGCTTTAAATCGATTAAAAGCAATTAATTCCCCTACAATTAATGCCATTAATCCAATTCAAACAAGCAAATTGCAGCGTCAAATTCCGAAAGCAGTTGCAGCAAGCTTGGGCTTGATTAGTATACTCGCATTCGCTTCCCACTTACAAACACCTCAACCTTACCCTGCACCTATCTTGACCGAAAATTACACGCGATCGCTCAAAAAACCTGATTTTAAAAAGCGCTTGAGAAAGAAAAGAGAATGTGTCGGTTGTCGTTTGAGATATACAGTTTTACGTGAAGAAGATTTAAGAAGTCTAAATTTAGAAAACATCAATTTATCAGGTTCAGATTTACGTGGTACTTATCTTCGCGGAGCAAATCTAAGTGGTGCGAAATTAGATGCTACAAATTTGGAAAGTACCAATTTACAAGGTGTAATTATGCCAGACGGTTCCATTCATCCGTAATTTTAGTTTCCAATTGCTTAGATCGAGTGCGATACGCCTTTGGCGTTAAGCTCCGCTTATCGCGTTTTGCTTTAAAATTATTTAAAATTAATCATCAAATTGATTTATTTTTAACTTATAAGTAGTTAGATAGATATTTGTAGAGACGTAGCAGTGCTACGTCTCTACCGTTGAATGTGTTGCAATCATTATTTGAATTGGTATTACGCAAAATTAAATATATATTGTCATTGCGTAGCTTGCTTTTTATTCGGACTTACCCATGTGAAGCTAGAAACTCGTCGGTTTCTTCGTAGAAACTGGTGGTCAAAACAACAATTTGGCATAGAAACCAGTTTTTTTTTGCGTAAGTCCTATTTATTTTTGGTAAGCTAAACCACGTCTAAATTGCATAATCTAAAAACGTATAGTTCTTGTAGTGTTGCCATCTTGCCCACGTCTTATGTGCAAATTAAATGTGGAACAGCTTATTCCCTAACTAACCTCATTTCCAAATATTAATCGCACACCCCAAAATAACGCTAAAATTATAATTGCCACCCAATCTCGACGTTTCAATTTTAAATCATGCCACAGAACTTTATGCTGATTTGGACTAGTAAAACCCCTTACAGTCATTGCACTTGCCATTTGTTCGGCACGCAAAAGCAGGTTTTCTAACAGTCTTTCGATAACCACCAACCAAATTTTTATTGCACTTTTAAATCCTAACTTTTTCCAATTTATTGCCCTAGTCATGACAGCACGAATTAAGTTTTGAATTTCTTCTAAAACTAAAGGTATAAAACGTAATGATAAAGTTAAAGTTAGGGTAATTTCTGTAATGGGTAATTTGAATTTTCGCAAAGGATGCATCAGGTTTTCGATTGCTGCTGTAATTTCCTCTGGTGCAGTGGTAATTAAGTATAAATTTGTGCTGTATAAAACAGTAAAAAGAATAGTACTTAGTCGTAAAGCTAAATCAAAAGAACGACGAGTAATTTTAAACCAAGCAATTTCAAAAAGAGTGTAATTGTAGGTTTTACCCTTTGGTTGCTTATTTTTGACAACTTGGGATGTCAAATATGGAGTTGAAACAGATGGGGAAACGGCAGAATTTGCTTGTTGTGCGGCAGGAGTTGTGACGACTTGATAAGCTGGTAAACGGGATTGATAGTGCAAACCCAATCCATCGGGGGTAATACAACCAATCGCAAACACCAAAAAAGCAAAAAGCAACAACCCAGTCATTTGTTGAGGTTGCTGCCAAACCCTACGGGGAATTCCCGAAATCAATGTTGTTAAGACTAAAAGTACCACCAATAGCATTCGCCATTCGTTATTAGCGAAGGTATAGGTGGTTAAAAAACTCATTAGCCAAATAAATTTAACGCGGGGATCGATTTTATGCAGCCAGGTTTGTGGTTGTTCTAGGTAAAGTCCAAGTGGTAAAGAACGAAGTAAATCCATTTCAGAATTAATAATTAGGAATTAGGAATTAGGAATTAGGAATTTATTTATAACCCCCAACTCATTATTTATAACTCCTAACTCCTAACTTATCACTCCTAAATATCCTAAACGCGGGTAGCACGATTGCTATTGATACCTTGCAAATCGCGATCGCGGACTTTCTTACTACGCCATAATAAACGTATCGGTGTACCTTTAAATCCTAACTGCTGACGGAATTGACGCTCAATATAACGACGGTAATTATCGTTAAAACGTTTGGATTCGTTGACGAATAATGCTATTGTCGGTGGCGATGCTGCGACTTGTGTACCGTAGTAAATCTTACCCTGCTTGCCACTGCGACTCACTGGGGGAGAGTGCCAGCGCAAAGCTTCCTCCAACACTTCATTAATCACCGATGTGCTGACACGACGCTTGTGTTCTTCAGCAGCAGTCACTACCAATTCCAAAATTTTCTCAACACGCTGTCCAGTTACAGCACTAATAAAAATCACATCAGCCCATTCGGTAAAATGCAGCCGTTCTTGCAAATCCTTCTCGTATTCATAAATGGTATGGGAGTCTTTCTCAACTGCATCCCATTTATTGACAACAATAATACAAGCGCGACCTTCTTCGATAATCCGTCCAGCTAATTTCTGGTCTTGTTCTGTCACACCATCAAGAGCATCAATTACCATTAAAACAACATCAGAACGAGAAATTGCTTTAAAAGCGCGGTTAATGCTAAAAAATTCGGTTCCGTACTCGATGTGTTTCTTTTTGCGAATTCCTGCCGTATCGATAATGCGATATTTTTGCCCATTCCGTTCGATTTGCGTATCAATTGCATCGCGTGTTGTCCCGGAAATCGGACTCACGATCGCACGCTCTTCACCGACAAATGCATTCAAAAGGCTCGATTTTCCCACATTCGGACGACCAACGATCGCAACTTTGATTTCGTCTGTGTCCGAAACATCGACGTTTGCGGGTAAATGACTAATTAACTTGTCAAGTAATTCCCCCGTTCCGCTTCCATGAATTGCCGAAATGGGAAAAGGTTCCCCCAAACCGAGCGACCAAAATTCTGATGCTTGCAGTAAACCTTGTTCGGGAGATTCACATTTGTTTACAGCTACCAAAACGGGGACTTTTTGCACACGCAACCATTCACCAATTTCTTCATCCGATGGAGTAATGCCATTTTTGCCATCAACAACCAAAATAGCCGCAGCAGCATCGGCAAGTGCAGCCATTGCTTGCTGGCGAATCATCGGCAAAAATTCGGTATCATCATTAAAAATTAAACCACCAGTATCGACAACAGTATATTCTCTGTCGCACCAATAAGCGGGTAAATAAGTGCGATCGCGCGTTACTCCTGGTTCATCATGAACAATAGCAGTTTGTACCCCAGCGAGACGATTTACAAGGGTCGATTTGCCCACATTCGGGCGACCGATAATAGCAACAATAGGTAAACTCATAAAAGGCGTTAAATGCTCCAAAGTATTATTCTAGCGAGTCCGGTTTGGGTTAGTTAGGATTGGTTAATAGTTATTAGTTAATGGTTAATGGTTATTGGTTAGTAGAGCCAAAACACATCTTAAGAAGCATTAATTACATGATTAATTACACAAAATCTTGGATGAAAAAACTCAAAAAAGCACGTAAATCTAAGTATCGACCCGTCAAACTGGGGTTATTACTATCAAGCTTATGCGTATTAATTTATGCCTATTTTATTGAACCTAACTGGATTGAGATTAATTCATTACAACTCACTTTACCGCATCTTGCCACAGAATTTGATGAATATAAGATTGTACAAATTAGCGATATCCATGTCAACAAATGGATGACTCAAGCTCGTCTCAACCGGATTTTTCGCTTAGTCAACCAACAAAAACCCGATGCGATCGCAATTACAGGTGATTTTATTACCCGTCGTCAAGAAAGATTTATCCCGAATCTGTTAGCAACAATGGGACAACTTGCCGCTCCCGATGGAAAATTTGGAGTTTTGGGAAACCACGATTATTGGTCAGATGCGATCGCTATATCGCGGATGATGGCACAAACAAATGTTCTCAACCTCGCAAACTCTTTCCAAACCATACAGCGAGGCAATGCCAAATTATATATTGCTGGGGTTGATGATGTTTTTGTAGGTAAAAACCGCTTGGATTTGGTAATGGAAAATTTACCAGATGATGGGAATGCTGCCATTTTACTTGCTCACGAACCTGATTTTGCCGATACTAGCGCCGTAACAAATCGCTTTGACTTACAATTATCAGGGCATTCCCACTCCGGACAAGTTCGTGTCCCATTTTTTCGACCACTATATCTTCCCGAATTAGGAAGAAAATATTACGCAGGTTTGCATCAACTTGGCTCGATGATGGTTTACACAAATCGAGGTTTGGGAGTGACTGGAATGCATTTGCGGTTTAATTGTCGTCCAGAGATTACTGTAATTACATTGAATGTGAAAAAGTAATGTAGAGAGCTTCACATTGGGCTATTAATGGAAACCAGAATCCCATCTAAATCACGAACATAGGCAACTGTTTGCCCCCAAGGTTTAACTTTGGGTTCTACAACAATATTAGCACCCGCTTCTACTGCACCCTTAACAGTAAAAGCTACATCATCTGTGACAAAACCAATTTCAATTCCAGTAGGTAAACTCGATAGACTATTTTCGGCAAATCCCTGGGGAAGATTCGATTTTGCTAATTCATTTGCAGCAAAAGCAAGAGTCGTTGTATCTGTCTCCATCTCCGCATACTGACCACTTTCATGAATAAACCGTTGCTTCAACCCAAATACCTGTTGATAAAAAGCGACGCTTTGAGTAACATCTCTGACATAAAGAATTGTGTAGGAGAATTTCACTATTTTACCCCGAACAAAAGAATAATTGAGGTCAAGATAGTACTTTTGCTCTATATAGTCAAGTGCTTTCCACCATTGCTCTTATCTAACCGTAGCGCGATCGCATTTCTTAAATTAAGATTCCGATTCGCTGATATATCAATTACAAACTTAAATTACAAAATACTTGCCGATTCAACATCTAAAAATAACATTGCTTGCGATTGTTTGCGTAAAATAGACGCTGGACAAACTGTACTAATTTCCCCTCGTAACATAGTTTGAATAATCTCAGCTTTACGTTTCCCCGATGCCAGACAAATTATTTTTTTCGACTGACAAATCATCGGAATTGTCACCGTAAAAGCATACTGCGGCACATTTTCTATACTCGAAAAATACCCCGTATTCACCTGTTGCTGCCGATTCACCTCATCCAACTTAACCAACTTCACCCCATAATCATCGGCAAAATCAGCAACCGATGGATCATTAAAAGCCAAATGTCCATTTTCCCCAATCCCCAACAAACACAAATCAATCGATTCCTTTTGTAAAAGTTGAGAATAGCGATCGCATTCCTCTAAAGGTTGTAATGTATCACCCTCAATATAATTAAATTCCTTCGGGTAAAGCCGTTTTTCGACTTTTTCCCGCAAATAATACCGAAAACTCGCAGCATGATTCTCCCCAATCCCCAAATACTCGTCTAAATGAAAACAAGTAACCCGTGACCAATCAACACCACCAAAAGCAACCAAAGCATCTAAAAACTTTAATTGTGAATTACCAGTAGCCAATAGTACCCTTACAGTTTCTTGTTCCAACAAAAGACTATATAAATACTTAGATACTATTTCCGCAGCATCTTGAGCAATTTCAGCCTCAGAATTATAAACATTTACCAGGAGTTCATCAACACAAAAATTCTCTTTAGGGACTATCATTTAGCTATCTCAAGTGGGTAATTGCAGCTTCATTATAAATTTGCCCCCGCGATCGCAAAAGTGCGACAAACACAATCCTACTTACCCTGCATATTCTCTCATCCTCCGCGTCTCCGTGTCTCTGCCGTACTTTGCTGGGACGGAAACCGACTCCAGCAAGTTCTCTCTGCACGACATAAATCCATATTCCTCCAAAAATCAGGTAAACTATGTAATTAAAATTCATAATTATTCATATACCCTAAATAAGATGCTATCAGCAATTCTATTCGACTTAGATGGAACCTTAGTTAACACCGACCCCATCCACTTTATTGCTTGGCAGAAAATGCTAAGTAGATATGGTATTAATATCGATGAAAGCTTTTATAAAAGAAAAATAAGTGGTGGTTTAAATCCAGAAATACTTGCCAATATTTTGCCACAATTATCATCAGAAGAAGCTGGAGAATTTGCGGAAGAAAAAGAAGCAATGTTTCGAGAAATGGCTCCAAAATTGCAGAGACTACCTGGACTAACCCAACTATTAACTTGGGCAAATTCCCATGAAATAAAGCTAGCACTAGTCACAAATGCACCCCGTGCCAATGCTCTTTTTATGTTGGAAATATTGGAATTAGAAACCACATTTGAGCTAATTGTACTCGCAGAAGATGAAGCTGCTGCCAAACCCGATCCAACACCTTACCGTGTCGCAGCAGAGCGTTTGGGAGTGGATGTAGGAAGAATCCCCCAAGGAGTAACTAACGTCATCGCACTAGAAGATTCCCCGTCAGGTATTCGTTCCGCAGTTGGTGCAGGTATCCCCACCATTGGCATTGCGTCAACACATAACCCACAGCAGTTGTGCGAACTTGGTGCTTTTATGGCAATACCCGATTTTACAGATTTGCAGTTGTGGACGTTTCTTAATTCTTTAATGGAGACAGATATCGTTGGCAAATTGAGTTAATTTATAGTTAAATTTGCTCGAATCATGGGAACACTAGCTTTAGTGTTAACTCTAGAGAGCAGTCTATGAATACAGAGTATCTCAAGCTAACGAAATGGTGGCAAGGGGTTGCAGGAATTTTTTTATTGACTAGTGCGGTAGGAGTGGGTGCATTTTCTGTTTTAACGCGATCGCCTGATGTGGCAAATTGTCAATCGAGTTCGCAGTTACAAGATGGTGCTGGTGCAATTATTTATTGTGCCACAACAATTGTTGATGAACAAGATTCTGATAAATTAGCCCAAGCAATTCGATTGGTAGATTCCATTTCCAAGGATAATCCTTTACGTGGAAATCTGATACATTAGTGAAAAAATGGTCGCAAGCACTTTTGAGTTTGGGTGAAAAGTCTTTTCACGATGGTGATTTGAACCAAGCTATCAAAATAGTAGAAGTAATTCCCCGTCATCAACCTTTATATGAGTCTGCTAAAAAACAAACCGAAGAATGGAAAGCTATCTGGTTGCAAGCTGAAGAGATTTATCAAACTGTTAAAGCCAAGATAGATAAATCAAATCAGGAAAAAAGTTGGTACAGGGTATTTAGTGAAGCTAAAGCACTAAAAAGTTTAAATAATCAATATTGGGCATCGACAAAATATCAAGAATTAATCCATACTATTCAAAGTGCTAAGGAAGCAACTGAAAAAGAAAAGAAACTAGCAAAAGCTGAAGCAAAGGACAATTTTAACAATTCACCTGCATTTGATTTTAGGCAAATCAAAGAAGATAAAGCTCAACTGGAAAAAGCCCGTAGCTTGGCTAATTCAAATAAGATAGATGATATGCGATCGGCATTGGTTGAAGCTAGTATGGTTATCTCTGATGAATATCATCAAGAAGCTGAGAAATTAATACAGTTTCTCGAAAATAAGATTGCAGTTTCTGAAGATAATCAATACTTAGAAAATGCCAAAAGTTTAGCTTCAAAAAATGACCCTATTTCTTTAGAAATGGCAATTAATGAAGTCAGCTTGATTGGGAAAGAGCGTCCATTATATCAACAAGCCAGCCAACAAATAACTCTGTGGAAACAAAGGAAATCCATAGTTGAGGCAAAAAGAGAGCTTGGTAATAGTCAGTAACTTAAAGAATCCTCAGATTAAAAGCCAAATAAATCAAGTTGCTTCTACTACCAAAAAATCCGATTCTCCCCCAGTTACAATCCAAGCATCTAAAAAAGCGCGACAACTAGAAAAACCTATGATTGTCGATGAAATGCCTTCATTAACCCAGGTAAAAATTAATGAAACACAAACAAATTTTATCCGATTAGATGAGTTAGAAAAGAAAACAATTCAGGAAGAACAGCCTTAAATGTGAATAATTTTAGATAGGTGCATTTACCTGGAATCTGATATTTTATACATCTATTTGACTAAAAAATATTATTTATATAGCTATAAATATTCTTGTTGCACCGAAATCTCGCAACCAACAAATTTGTTTAGTGAGGGCATTTCCTTCTATCTCCTGCTTATCGCTAGATTCTCTCGCATATCCAATAATCTCACCACTCATAAACTCCCGGTTCGCTCATTTTTTGAGGAGTTAGGAAAATAAGTATACCGAAAGACATATTTTTAAAAATGAGCAAATGCACTCTAAGGGCTAATTTAGAGCGATCGCTGGTGATTTTTATACGAGACTATTGAGAATAATTTTTGTTAGTTGCTAAACCATAGATTTTATCTTATAGGTAAAATAAGCTTATTAATGGGTCTATATTAGGCTTTGAGAATCTAATATGATATTCTATATCTCTTTATTAAAGGAGAATAACTTGCAATTACTTGCTTTTTTTGTTGACTTGAATTAGAGTTGAAATGTAGGAAAAATTAAGACTTTGGAGCCAGCGCTTAATCCAATTTTCAGGAGGATAATATCGATAACAGTAAAAAAATAGTTAAAAATTTGTTTTGATTGTGTTTTAGTCTAGTTTTCTAGTCGAAAATTTTGCTATGTAATTCTCTAAATAAAAGTAAATTTGTTTTCTAAATTTTACTTTAATTTTATGATGCTTAAAAACAAAGATATACGATTTCCGAGCGCTTTTTTATTTAAAAAACTTGGGATTCAAAATCTTTAAATCCGGCATTATATTGAGATGAGAATTCACTAATTTTTAACCCCGGTTTAATTAGTAGCCAATATTACTAATCTATCTAAAGATGGATAGATTATAGTCAGTTTATACTTGAAAATAGATGATAGAAAAATCTATTTAAAATCAAACACAAAAAGATGTTTCATTTAATACATATTTAAATAAATAAAATTTATATTTTGCTTCATTCATCATTCAAAGTACATGCTGTAGTGTTAGCAACAAAAGTGAGAACATTTAAATTTTTATCTTTAAAACTTTGTAACTGAGGAGGAATATTAAATTGTCAATACCGTGTTAGAGGTTGAATATTTGTAAAATATTTTTTACCGAGATAAAATAGCAGTAGATGATTGGGGAATGGTGCGATACTCAAATAATCAACTGCCAAAAGCGGAGCTTAATGTCAAAGACGTATCGCTAACACCAAAATTTAGTTTAAATTCAAGCTATGCTCTAAATATTTTTTGGTGTTACTTTAAAGCAAAAAAAAATTACTGAATGCATTAAAGTATTAGCGAGTCAAATTATCTCTGTCGGTAAAATCCTTTGTTCATAAAGCACATCAATATAAGACAGGTAGAATGGATAATTTATTTTGTTCCGACAACTCGCGGGAATTGGGAGAAGATATTATTGGTAGCGCAGCCAATTATCAGACTTATATATTAATTGAATGTCCTCCACCTTGGGCATCAGAAGCTTTTAATTCTAAGTGGGTTCCTAGTAATTTGAAGGCTTTAGTTGAGGAAGTTAGAAAAGCAAGATTACCAATTAAGTTTTTGCTGATTGCTAATAGTTTTTCGCATAAAGTTAGTCAGACAACACTTTTAATTTATCAAAGAAAAGAAGGACTTGGAAGTGGTTATGTAAAACAAGAGTTTAGCTTACCCAATATAGAAGATGTAGCTACTATTATTAGGAAATGGTTGTGGGGAAAGTTACCAATTTTTGGAGTGGAAAATCATCTAACTAGGGATATTTTAGTATGCGCTCATGGAAGCCATGACCGTTGTTGTGCGCGTTATGGTACTCCTTTTTACTTTTATGCTTCTTCCATGATTTCTGATTTGCAATTTGATAATGTACGTATCTGGAAATCAACGCATTTTGGTGGACATAGATTTGCTCCTACTGCGATAGATTTACCTGAGGGAAGGTATTATGGTAGGTTTGAACAAGATGCTTTGAAGATGATATTGATGCGTTCTGGTGATATCACATCTTTGAATGAAGTTTATCGTGGTTGGGGAATTTTACCACCACAGATTCAAGTTTTAGAAAGAGAATTAATTTTTCGTTATGGATGGGATTGGTTCAATTACAAAGTTGCAGGTAGAATTGTCGAGGAGAGTCAAGATAAGGGTAATATTTTGGCTGAAATAACCTTTGAAAAACCTGATGGTTCGTTTTATTGTCATCGAGCGCAACTTGTTAAGGATAATGCTAAGACTGTGGAATTAAAGAGTTCTTGTGGTGCAACTAAAGAATCGGTGTTTGCGAAATATACAGTTACCAGTTTATGGAAAGCTTCGGAAAAAGTTGTCAGTTTACAAAATCGGATTTATGCAACTGGTACGTGATATCGATTCATACAGCATAATTCAGAATTTAGGAGTACGGAAGTCGAAGTAAAAAGCTCTATATGTAGCTTTTAAACTGATTAACTCTACCTCATATAATTGCAAGGTGCTGTATATGTCTTTTTAGCTGATGTCCTCATCTAAGCATCAACATATTTGGGAAAAGCTCTGATATGAATATATCTTTAATATCAGATTATTCTGCTTCAAATAAAGCTTGAAATGAAGGATATTCGCGAATTCTATCAAAGTCTGAGTCTATTTTTGCATCACGAAGGTACAATTCCCGATTCAGAATAATTGCTTTTTGTAGGTTATGTATTGCTAATTCTGAATTATCTTCTTGTGCATAGCAACAAGCAATATTGTACAAAGCTGGAGCAAAATCAGGCTCAATTTTTAGAACATTCTGGTAAGCAAAAATCGCTTCTTTATATTGCCGAATTCCTGTTAAAGCTAGACCTTTTTGGAACCAGGAATCTGCATCTTCTGGTTTGTATTTGAGTATTTTTTCAGAATTGCGTTTTGCTTCTTTAAATGCAATTAGTGCTTCATCATAACGATTTAGTTTTTCTAACATCAAACCACGACGATTCCAGATATTTGCATCTTCAGGTTGAAATCTTAGCTTTCGATCGTAAATTTTTATAGCACTTTCATATTGTCCAGAATTTTCTAAAATCTGGATTAAATTTGCCAAGCATTAGATTTCGGTTCTAGCTGTAAAACTTTTTTATATGCGATGATTGCTTCTTCATCCCGTTGTAGTTTTGCAAGGGTATCCCCTTTTCCGTACCAAGCTTGACTATTATTGGTATCTATCCTAATAGCTTGCTCAAAATCAGCGAGTGCTTGCTGGTAATTTTCCTGTAGAAAAAATAAATATCCTCGTTGACATAAAGCTTCCAAATAATCGGGTTGAATTTCTATCGCTTTGTGGAAACAACTTAACGCTTCGTCAATTTGATGTGTATCTGCAAAAATAATACCTTTGTAATACCAAGAATCGCTAGAATCTGGTTGCAATTCTAAAGCTTTATTGTAGGAAATTTGTGCATCTTCATAACGTTCCATACAGTAAAATGCATAACCCCGCATCAACCAAGCACGATAATAGCTGGGTTCTGATGCGATCGCTTGATCGAAAATAGGTATTGCGCTTTCGTATTTTCCTTCCGAAATGAGTCGAGTTCCTTTGCGATATAAATCTTTGCGCTTGTCTCGGAATAACCACAGAACAGCGATTAATCCCAAAACTAGATATTGAGCGTGGGTTCTAAACATTGAACCACCAGTGACAACCAAAAGATCGGGGATATCAAGAAGTGCGATCGCGCTATTACTTATGTCTCGCAAAAACTGACCAAATGGAGGATAAAACCATAATGCAGCGATTAAAATCCAGAATCCATAGGAACTAAATTTAGTTAACTTTTTATCAATTGCAGTTGGTAACCAAGGTTGAATTATTCCGTATCCATCTAAACCGGGAATTGGTAATAAATTAATAAAAATTACGTATATATTTAGGAAAATTACGTAAGCAATACTGACAATTGAACTTATGTAGAGGCTATTTTCCACATTCCTTTCAAGACTGAAAGTCTCTTGATTCCAAATTGCATGGAATATAAAAGCTAGTACGATAACGACAAACAACTCCGCTACACATCCAGCAGCAGAAACCGCACTATTCCACCAACGGTTCCGTAGTTTGCTTGTGTTGATGTACACAGCACCCCCTGGTAAGGCAAAACCACCCATGAGGAGAAAGAATAAGGGTAAGAGTAAGCTTAAACCTGGATCGGTGTATTTTAGGGGGTTTAGAGTGAGGTATCCTTTATCTTTGACTGAAGTATCTCCACCCCAGTATGCTGCGATCGCATGACCAAATTCATGCAAACATAGGGACACCATCCAACCGAGACAGACAAATATTGCAACTAACCACATGATATTTTATGTTTTAGATTTGATATTTTAGATTTGATATTTTCATTTACCGCTAACTTCTAAACAAAATCTTAAGTTTTTGAATCGTCTCCGAAGTCAGGTTTGTTTATTCTTGACATATTATTTTATTTTTAACATTTTTTATTCTTAATATTTTCTTTATAAATGACTTTCCAATTTATTAGTATAACTTTTAAGGGCTAGATGCCTTGTTTTACTTCGTTTTCCACCCCTGGTAGTCTTTCCCAGTCCTGAATATACTACTGTTGGACATATCTAAGGTTAGAGGACAATTGCTTGCTAGAGTTGCGACAATTAGATTAAACACCAGTCAAACGCAAGTCAATATTTTTATCGAATAATTATTATGTTTACATTTCAAGACGAAACAAATATTCAGCAAGGATACATTCTAGTAGTTGATGATATTCTCGATAACTGCTGGATGCTAGAAACTTTATTGGAAATGGAAGGTTATAAAGTTAAGATTGCGGAGAATGGTTATGAAGCTTTAGATTTGATTGAATCCCATCCACCAACATTATTATTATTGGATATGATGATGCCTGGAATTAATGGATTAGAGGTTGCTAAAATAGTTCGTGAGAATAAAAGATTGCCTTTCATTCCCATTTTGATGTTGACAGCTTGGGATAACTTAGCAGATTTTCCAGACTATGAAAGTAAAATAGATGGTTTAATTGCTAAACCAATTGATTTTGACAAATTGTTTATAAAAGTTGAGTCTCTATTACCTTCTAGAAAACAAGAACTTATCGAAGCATTCTAAAACAATGAGAAAGAAGAGTGATTGTAAGAGTCTTAATTAAGATTGAGAGTAATCAAAGTTTTTAAAAACCGTTTAAAATGGTTGGACAGTTTATAGAATACTCTTTCTTTTGCCTTTTCACTTCTTACAAAGTTAGACGAGACGGAAACCGTCTACTATGCGCTTTTGCCTTGTTATACTAATTTCCCAACATTTGTAAATTATGCAAAGTCGCATACAACCCATCTTGATTGACTAACTCTTGATGACTACCTTGTTCTACTAATTCACCACGCTTCAATACAAAAATTTTATCGACATTGCGAATCGTAGATAAACGGTGAGCAATAATAATTGCAGTTCGTCCAATTAACAACTCATTTAAAGCTTCTTGAACTAAAGCTTCAGTTCCCACATCTAAATTTGCAGTTGCTTCATCAAGTACTAATACTTGGGGATTGCGAATTGCTGCACGAGCAAAAGCAAGTAATTGTTTCTGACCACTTGATAAATTTGTACCCCGTTCCCGCAACTGAGTATGATAGCCTTGGGGAAGTTGTTCGATAAATTGGGATACATTTGTCTTTTCTGCGGCAACCTGAACCTCTTCAAATGTATAACCATCACCCAAAGTAATATTACCTTTCACATCCCCAGCAAAAATAAATCCATCTTGGAGAATTACAGCTAAATAGCGTCGTAATTCCGCTTGAGGAACATCACGAATATCAATTCCATCAATTAAAATGCGTCCTTTTGTAGGTTCGTAAAGACGACATAAAAGCCGAATAATCGAACTTTTCCCGCACCAGTAGGACCAACTAAAGCAATTTTTTCACCTGGATGAATGATAAAATTGAGATTCTTAATCACGTAGTCATCATCTTTATAAGCAAACCAAACATCCTCAAATTTGATTTCTCCCCGTGCCATTTTGCCGTTATTATTTTCCGCAGAATCAAGATTTTCGATAATTTCGTCAATGAAGCCAAATTCAAATCCTGAAAGTGCGCGAGAATTTGCTTTATCGCGTATTTCTATCGGTTCATCTAAAATGTCACTAACTCTTTCAATTGCAGTAAAACCTGCTTGAATAACTGTAAATTTTTCGGCAAATTGCTGCAATGGTTCAAATAATCTTTGAGCATAGAAAATAAATGTAGATAATGTCCCAAATGTTAATTGTTCTTTTAATAGTAACGAACCCCCAAACCACAAAACACCAGCAACCGCAATCAGGGCAATCCATTCCAGTGTTGCAGAAACTGAAGAGTCAAAAAATATAGTTCTATCTACTTCTCCAACATAATCCGTATTGCTTTGATAAAACAATTTGCTATTAAACTTTTCCCGTCGAAACAACTGTACAACTCTAATCCCAGTAATATTTTCTTGGAGTTGGGAATTTAATACAGAAAGTTCTTCCCTTGCTTTGTAATTAGCTTTGCGATATTGCTGCTGAAAGTAAATGATTAACCCAGCAATTGGTAAGAGCATTAAAATTAATAATGTTGCTAGTTGCCACTGAATCGAAAACATAAATCCGGCAATTACTAGCATTGAGAATAAATCAGAGATAATACCAATTGCTCCAGTCGAAAACACATCTCCCAAAACTTCGACATCGCTAGTCAACCTCGTAATTAATTTGCCTACAGGGGTACGATCGAAAAATCGTACAGCTAATGATGTGACGTGTTGAAATAAATCCTGACGAATTGCCGCAGTAATTTTTTGACCTACTTGTTGGATAAGATAACCCTGAAATCCACTTAGCAAAAGCCTAATCAGTACCGTTGCTAGTAATGTGAGTTCGACAACATACAAACCTTCCATGACGCTATCACGCTGAAAAAACTCATATGTACTGGGTTCCTTGCGGATTATGGAAATTGCCTGTCCAATTAGTAATGGTTGTGTTGCATTTGCGATCGCAATTGGTATTAGCATTAACATTGCGATCGTTAGTACCTTTTTGTGTTGTTTTGCGTAAGGTACTAATCGCAAAAATAACCGCCAATCGGTTTCGCGACGACGGTGCGATGTATTATTAGATTTGGGGAGGGGTTTGCCTGGGGATATGGTATTGCTCATAACAGCAATTATATATTTTTTTTCTAGAGATTTTTCTCTTCTTCGCGACTAAATACTAACTATTAATTACCATACAGAGAGACGCGATATATCGCGTCTCTAAATTACATTCTTAGGATTAGCAATTAAATAACATATATATCTTGTGGAATGGGCAGGAAAGCCCTTTAATCTAATTAGTGCCTGCCCCACAAAATCAGAACTTGCATTTTATTTAAAATACATTCCTTAACATATCGTATTTTTAAATTTTTATTTTTACACTTCTAAATACTAACTACCATTTCTTGTCGCATTTTACTAATGTAATCACCCATGTTTCCGGTATTCAAACGATAGCTCAAAGGATGGGCAATCAATCTGGCTGTACTTTCATATAGGGTTTCAATCTCAATTAAACCATTTTCTTTTAAGGTTCTTCCGGTGGAAACAATATCAACAATAGCTTCAGATATACCCGTAATTGGTCCTAATTCAACAGAACCAGATAGAGGAATAATTTCTACTGGTAAATCCAAATTTTGGAAATAATCACGGGCACAATTTACATATTTAGATGCAATTCTCACCTGTGCTGGTAAATCCAAACTTGCACGATAAGAACTCGATTCTTTAACTGCTACAGATAGACGACAATAGCCAAATTTTAAATCAACTAAATGGGCAACATTCGGCTTTTTCTCGCGCAATACGTCATACCCAACAATACCTAATTGTGCCTGTCCATAGTCTACATATACAGGAACGTCTTGTGCCCTAACTAATAAACCTTTGGCTCTACCACTGGCATCAATAATTTGTAATTGACGGGTTCGAGAATCTAGAAAAGCACTAAAGTCTAATCCAACTGCTTTTAGTATACGAATGCTATCTTTTAAAAGTCCACCTTTCGGTATTGCAACGGTAATCATAGGAATTATGAGACAACCCGGTGGGTTGTCTATAAAGTGAGATTTTAGGAGTTAAGAATTAGGATTATTATAAATTATCGTATCATTTTAGAGTGACTGAGAAAATTATTTTTTTACTTATGTTGAGTAATCTGAATTAAATAAAATATAACTCTTGGTTGTGTAGATTAATGTTGGGTTACGCAAAGCCTCCAACGTCACTTGCTATAACGAGGGGAACCCTCGCAAGGCAGTGACTTCCCAACCTACAAATAACTAGTAATATCTAATTTTACCAGTAGTGTGACTCAAGTTTGACTCAAAACTAAATTTAAAATTTAAAATCTCATATCGAGACTCAAAATCTAAACGTAATATGCGGATACTCTTAGTTGATGATGAAGCAGAATTAACCAACCCCTTAACCCGACTGCTGACACGGGAAGGTTATAACGTTGATGCAGCATACGATGGAACCAATGGAAACGAATTAGCACAAAGCGATAACTACGACTTACTAATTTTAGACTGGATGCTACCGGGAAAAACTGGACTCGAAATTTGTCAAGAACTGCGTCGTCAAGGCAAAACTACCCCCGTACTGTTTCTCACTGCCAAAGATACCCTAGATGATAGGGTTCAAGGTTTGGATGCTGGAGCAGATGATTATTTAGTTAAACCTTTTGAATTGCGGGAATTACTTGCGAGAGTACGTGCTTTGTTGCGTCGTTCCAACACTCAAATGCATGAATTAGCAACAGAAAGATTGACAGTTGCAGATTTGGAACTCGATCGCGAAAATCAATTTGCTTACCGTCAAGGAAGGATAATTGAGCTATCGGAAAAAGAATGTCAATTGTTGCAGTATTTTATGGAAAATACTGGACAGTTGCTGACTCACGCTCAAATTATGCAGAATTTGTGGAATGAAGATGAACAACCCAGTAGTAATGCGATCGCGGCTTTAATTCGTCTATTACGGCGTAAAATCGAGGTTACGGGGGAGACAGAACTGATTTACACTGTTTATGGCAAAGGTTATCGTTTTGGTATTCCGACATAATTAGTTTGCTGAGGGTTTCTATTTTTCAATTTCTGACGGATTTTTTGGTAAGCAAGGGGATTAATAGACTCCATAATCCCTTGAATTTGTTTTGTTCCTTTTCGATGTAAGTCTAAACCCATGTCTTCGATTAAATCTTCAAGGTGATGATAACTAAAAGATAATACGCAGGTTCCAATTGGTAAATCTTTGGGAAGGTTGCGTTTAATCCAAGTAAATTCTGTATCGATTTCTTGATGTATCTGGGATGGTGAAGGCAAAAGTAAATTACCTTTGATATATTCTAGTAACCACCAAGCTGCAACTTCTGAAGTTAATGGACAAAAAAAGCTTGAGTTATAGCCAATAAAAGCAAGGTTGGGAACGTCGGGGTTAAGAATGGTGCGATATAAACGAAAATCACCATTTTCATTCATGAGCAAATCGCGATATTTTTCTTGTAGAAAAGAAATATTTTGAGTAAATCCGGTTCCAAAAATTACTACATCAGTGTTTATTTTTTTCCCATTCGCTAGTTCAACACCGTTGGGAAGAAATCGAGTAATACTAGATTTGATAGCTTGGATTTTTCCGGAATTTATGTACTCATAAAAACCGTCAGGAGCAAGATTTCCGTTACAAGTCAAAGCTTTGTCCATTTTAACTTCTGGAACCATCCCAACTCGATCGAGTTTAAATTGCGATCGCACGATCGTTTCATTAGTTCTCCAAAATGCCCAAACTAAAGGTTTTGCAAATTTATGCAATAGTTTTTCTACTCCTCTTCGCTTTCGGTAAGGTATCCATATCTCCGAGAACCGAGTCATCAGCAAGTCTTTATAAATGATTTTATTAAAAAAGCGTTTGGGAATTTTCCACATTACTCGACGAAAAACAAGACTACATTCTTTCGCTGTTTCTGCGGCTAGATTTGCTATATCTGCTGCTGATTTTCCAAAACCAACAACAACAACCCGTTTACCTTGAATTAGGGAAGTATTAGTAAATTGACTCGAATGTAATATAGTTCCTCCAGATGCAATAAATTCTTCTTTTCCAGTTATGGAAGGAACTCGCGGTACGTTAAATGTGCCATTACAAATAATCACAAAGTCAAATATATGTTCTTCTTCTTTTAAAGAAGCTTGGTTATCTTCAAACTTAATTCTAACTATCCATTTTCCCTCTTCTCTAACTTCTTTATAAACCTGAGTAACTTCAGTTTTCAAGTGAATTTGATTTATGACTCCAAAATAACTTGCATAACTCTCCAAGTATTCCCGCATCTCTTTTGCTGTGGGAAACTCAGAATAAGACTCTGGCATTGGATAATCAGAAAAGCAATATGTATCTCGCGTATTTTGCGTAGTTAACTTTGGGTAGGTTCGAGACTTTTCCCAAACTCCCCCTAACCCGCTTTGCTTTTCAAAAACCGTAACATCATAACCCTCTTCTATAAACGTCTTTGCTGTTGTCAATCCGCTAATTCCAGCCCCAATTACACAAACTTTATGTATATTCATGAGAACAAAAGTTATTTTACGTATCACAAACACAGTCACTTGCCAAATCGATAAAGGGAAATGACTGTACTTTTACGTATAATAAAGCCTATCTAGTTTTTTTTGAATACTTTACTACGTAGAATTATTTAGTTATAATATTTGATTAGAGCTTAGATGCTATTTTTTTGTAATAATTGGTTAATTTGTATTTGCATATATTCTCTTAATTTCTGTGCTTTTTGATAAGCAGCTAAACGCTGATTAATATCACTACTAATTTTCGTTGTAATATCAACTGGTTGAATGTAGTAATTTAGGTGCGATCGCATTGCCCAAACACCCATTGAAGGGAAAAGAGCAAAAATAAAAATCAATGGTGATAGTGGCAAAAATGGCATTCTGAATAATCGCTGTAACCATCTAAAATTAATCGTAAAAGGATGCAATTTTTCATTACCAATACAAATAACAGGAAGAATCGGAACTTGATAATTTTGACTTAGCTGAACAAAGCTAATATCAAAAGCTTGTAATTGATAGCGTTGTCCCCATCCCTTCATTGGTCCACGCAAACCTTCAGGTGCATAAAGCACATTTTTATGCTCTACAATTGCCGATTTAAAACTATTAAGTTCAGCACGTACACCACCCAAAACATTTGACCATCCAACAGGCAACCACCAACGCATCAAAACATGGTCAAATAAGGCAGTACCCGCTAAGGGTTGAACAGGTAATCCACATTCTTCGCTCAGTAAATAACTCAAGCTAATAAAATCCCAAGGGAAAGACATTCCCGCATGATTCATAATAGCGATTACTGGTTTTGTGCGAGACAAATTTTGAATGGATAAATTTTCAATATTATGTAATTTAGCACGAAAATAATGTTTTACAATTGGAGCTAATATTTCTCGACCAAATAACTGTTGGTAATGAGGATTAAACTCAGTAATATCATTATTTGGAGAACGACAACCTAAACGCAACCAGCGAATTAATACTGCTAAATAAAATCCACAGGGAATTAAAAATAAACCATACTCAAGCCATTTCCATCCATCACGGTCAGAGTGATAATGTTGCCAGTGACGATTAAATAAAATCAACCAACCAGGTGGATACCAAAGACAAAACCAGTCAAACCAGTTAAATTTATAACTTGGAATTAAGTTATTATTTCCTAATTCGCAGTTGTGAGGATTTTCTAAGTATTGATTAATCACAATTTACCGGATAAATATAATTTGTTGATAACTTTTTCTATTATTTTCCCAGCATAACCATATTAACCTTTCAAATTGCGATCGCACCTCTGACTCTAGACATAGAACCCTGACTCAATCTGGTTTTGGCTGCTTTTGGAGAGCTATTTCGGCTTTTGCTTGCTGCCAAAGTGCTTCCAACTCATCTAAGCTGTAATCTGTTAATGGACGGTTTGCAAATAGTTCCATTTTCTGCAAACGTTGAATAAAGCGCTGATTCGTTCCTTGTAAACCTTCACTAGGATCGAGTTTATGCCACCTCGCAACTTGAATGATGGAAAATAGTAAATCACCTAATTCAGCTTGTTGTGCTGCTGGTGTTTCGTGAATTAATGCATGTTGAAATTCTGCCAATTCTTCGCGAAATTTATCCCAAACCCCATCAATATTTTCCCACTCAAAACCAACTTCAGCAGCTTTTTGGGAAATATTCATTGCTGCTGTGATTGGAGGATATTTCCGAGCATAACTACTTAATTTACTGCTTAGTAATTGCTTACTTGGTGTTACTTCCCCTTTTTCTAAAGCTTTAATTTCTTCCCAATTTTGCCGCACTTCCTCAACATTTTTTACTGACACATCACCAAATACATGGGGATGACGACGAATTAACTTTTGGGAAATTCCTTCAGCTATTTCTTTCAACGTAAATTGTTGAGATTCACTCTTTATTTGTGCTTGCAATACTACTTGCAACAATAAATCTCCCAATTCCTCACAAATTGCTTCATTATCGCCACTTTTAATCGCATCTACAACCTCATAAGCTTCTTCAATTATATAAGGTGTCAAAGTTTGCGAAGTTTGTTCCAAATCCCAAGGACAACCACCATCAGGATTTCGCAATTTTGCCACAACATCGATTAATTCTTGCAGTGCTATTAATGTATTATTGGTCATTAGATTTTGGATTTTATCGTGAGTGGTTCAGGTTCTGGAGACGTTCCACCGGAACGTCTTTACGAGGTTTATAGCTACATTTGTTGCCTTAACCGTAGCTTGCTTGGACGCAGGAGTACCGTATTCCGGGTGATTCTAGCATTAAGTAATTCTTGGTCATTGGTTAATTATTAGTGAGTACTTGTTAATAGTTAATAAGTGGTAGTTGAAAATTAATGTTACATTCTGAAAACCCCAAACTATTGCAAATACTACACTCTGTCCATAATGGTCATGTGTAATTAATTTTCAATACTTACTTATAAATTACGAATTACCTTTTTCCTTCCTTTATTACCTAGTTTCTTCCCCCTAACTACCTTGCGTTTTTTAACTTTGCGATTTGGAAATATTCCGCTAATTCCTTGCTTTTTAAATCGCTTGTAAGCAGAACCAGTCCAATCACTAAGCGAATGACTCATTGCACCAGCTTCCAAACCTAAAAACAACGCGATAAATTCCGTTTTGTATAGAGCGATCGCACCTAATATACCATTTCCCAACCCCTGCCAATTCAAAGCCATATTTCCCACTTTCTCGGCAATTAATAATCCCACACCCGCGACAATACTTAAAAAAATAGTAAAATAAAGCACTCGTAAAACCGTACCAATTAACGGACCGTGGGAAAAAATCGAACGATGTCGCAGACTCTTTTGATACGGCAACCAAATCCAGCGCAAACATCCCCAGCGTTGAAACTGTCGTGAGTAAATATCCAAATCGGGACCAAACATTAATCCCCCCAACATAAACCCCGTCGCAACCACCAAAGTCACATTCCCATTGCGCGTTTGCCAAAAAGTTATAGCAACGACGATAGGTAAAGCCCAAATAGTAATGCGATCGTGCGTTCGACCTGAAGGCATAGGAGTTATGATGTACGCGAAGGGTGTTCCCGTAGGAGAATGCTGAGTATAGATTCCTGGGTAAGTATAGTACCGTCCAAGCGGTTAGTAAATAAAGATTGGCATCAGTTCCCATTCCTTACTTACCGATCCAAATGATTTCCAAAAAAAAATCCAAAAAAAAATCCAAAAAAAAATCCAAAAAAATTTCCAAAACACTAGCGCGATTGAAAAAACTTTGCTAAGATTATTTCTTGTGAGACAAATACGGGCGATTAGCTCAGTTGGTAGAGCGCCTGCCTTACAAGCAGGATGTCATCAGTTCGAGTCTGGTATTGCCCATTGATTAAATTAAGGTTAGAGATAGACTCTGAAGTTTCTCTAACCTTTTTTAATGCGATCGCACATCAAACTTATTTCCTTAGCAGACGATTGCATAATTTTGTAGCCAAACTCTGCGAAACTCTGCGCTTCCCTCTGCGTTCCTCTGCGTTTAAATTATTAGTTATAATACCTATCAATCCTATCATTAGTGAGGGCTGGGAGACCCAGCCCCTACAAAGATTTGGAACAATTTATTTTTTTGTGTTCCCTAGCAACACAACTACCTGTATTCTTGCTAAAGCAACACCAGGTAGTAAAGAATACAAAAATGCTGACAACAAATATTGATGAGGCAATCGAAACATTAAACTTGATTATTGTAGAAGCTACGGCAAAGCGTGAACGCATTGGTTTGTTTGCTGCATTATATCGTCAGGTAACGCTGAAGATTAGAATGGGGATAGAAAGTAATCATTTTGATGATTGCGATCGCATGAATCGATTTGCGGCTAAATTTGCTAATCGTTATTTAATTGCACTCGATACATACAGAAGTGGTGGTAAACCAACAAAAAGCTGGAAAGTCGCATTTGAAGCTACTTCACAACCAGATTTTATTATTCTTCAGCATCTTTTATTGGGTATCAATGCTCATATTAATTTAGATTTAGGAATTGTGGCGGCAGAAATTTGTCCAGGTAAAGAATTACAAAGTTTTGCAGGGGATTTTGAGAAAATAAATACTACAATTGCTGAGTTGCTAAATCCGATTCAGGAAGTTGTAAGTCAGTTTTCTCCCCTATTAGAAATTTTAGACAAAGTTGGTGGTATCACCGATGAAGCAATTGTGAGTTTTAGTATCAAAGAAGCACGTCAAGAAGCTTGGAATCATGCACAACTTCTCGCACAGCAAACAACCGAACAGCAGCAATCAACGATTATTTCACTTGATAAAAAAGTCGCTTTTTTAGGACGTATTGTTGCTAGTCCTAGTCGTATAATTGACAAAGCCATAGAAATAGTAAAATCATCTGAAAGCGATGAAATACCATTAATTATCGATGCTTTAAATCAAATTATTAAGTGTTAATGGGGATTGGGCATTGGGGATTGGCATTGGGATTGGACTTGGACATGGGACTTACGGTGAC
>JAAUPE010000221.1 GCA_012034595.1 Calothrix sp. CSU_2_0
GTTGATCAATTCTATTAATTTGAATTGATTATTTAAGTTTTTAAAACTAGTCAAAACGCGATCGCAGAAAAAATTGCGAAAAAACTCCAAAAAATAATGCGATCGCCAATGCTCCCCTTTGCTCCTTTCCCTCCAACCTGCTAATATCCCCTGCATGGGTAATATTGCTTATCGACTTCATCAGTAATATTTAAGAGAGTCTGATTATTTGCTTTGTGTTGGTATCGTTGGTATGGAAGGATTGGAGGAGCAGTTACGACAATTAGTAGAAGAAGCTTGTGGACATCCACCAGGAAGTGTTCCACGTCAGCGACTGTTAACGCAAATTATTCGTTTGGTTGGTAAAAAGTTGTGGAGGGAAAGCACTATTTACTACCAAGATGCATTGCAACAGACTTGGTTATATTTCTGTCGTAATATTTGTGATGCTTACGATCCAGATCGGGGAACGGTCATAACTTGGTTGAATGTTTATTTACGCCACAGGTTACAAGATGCTTATATGAAGATGCAAGAGGAGAATGCCAGAAAAGCCTCCGCAAGCATCCAACAATCGGCATCAGGTGATAGAAGTGATATTACTAACCCGATAGATAATCTTGCTGCACCTCCCGATGCACCTCCAATTTTAGACCACGTAAAATTGTGGGTAGAACAGGATATCAATGGAGATTTGTACCAAACTCACATTCAAGGACGACCGGATGTGAATTGTCAAGTTTTAATTTTGAAACGTTTACCTCCAGAAGTTAGCTGGAAGGATTTAGCGCAAGAATACAATCTGACTGTTTCGACTTTAAGTAGCTTTTATCAGCGTCAGTGTATACCCCGTTTGCGCCAATTTGCGAAAACTGAGGGATATCTCTAGACATATCCCCGACTTCTGAAATGCTGCCAGGGACATTGATTTGACGGGGAAACTTAGAAAATTCTGATTCTGCCACTACCGCGATCGTCATCTGCCAATGTAATCGCTTGGATTCTGCCACTACCGCGATCGTCATCTGCCAATGTAATCGTTTGAATTCTGCCACTGCCGCGATCGTCATTTAAAAACATCATAACTTTGTCTCCTATTTAAAATTAATGATTAAAAAAAAGAGTTATTCTGAAACGCAAAATTGACTACATTTTCCCTGCTACAAATGACTTAGCGATGGATTGTATCTCGTTAAGGTAATTTCGCAGCAGCTTGATTCATTGTTAGATAAATTGTTTGGTAAACCATGACTGAAACCAAGCTTATCCAAGTGAACCAGTATTTCATCTCGTATCGAAGATAATTAGCTATCCAGTCGATTTGAAATATTTGAAGTACCCATAAATTGCGATTAATTAAAAGTTTTTTTGACTTATCAATTGTCATTTACAACCCTGATTCATCGTTTACTTTTCATTTAGCTTTACATAGAGTTTTTACTTTCACCTGAGTATTTTTTCGTAAACAAAAAATCTCCAAATTACCTTCACTCTTCTCTTGCGTAACGCTTAAAATTACTATTCAACTTCGTACTAAAATTTGAATATTTACTTAGAAATACTATTCATTCAGTAGAATCGCGAATCCGTAAAAACCGATAAATTACTTGGAAAATAATTAAGCAGTCATAAAAAAACTCGCTTTTGGCGAGTAATTAATCTAGTCTGATATTGTTTTTGCTACAAATCCGTAATACTTAAATATTTTGTTTCAGTACATAAAATTAAGTACATAAAATTAAGTACTTTGGGATTAAGTAAATATTGGTAGTTAAATAACAACAAGAAATAAATTAGGGCAAACAACCGATACTAATAAAATTAGGGCAAACAACGGTTTGCCCCTACTGTATTTCGTTCAAACACAGCAAATTTCAGGTTGCAGAACGTACAAGACACATAAAGCTATTTTTTCGCGTCTTCAAATTGTAAGGCTCGTCCGCGCACATCAGTAAATAATTTGCCATCTTGGTAAACTATCTGACCGCCAACTATTGTCGTATGTGCCCATCCAGTTAAATTCCAACCCTCAAAGGGACTCCAACCGCATTTACTAAAGAGTTCTTTACGCAGTACAGGGCGATAATTATTTAAGTCAACCAAAACTAAATCCGCATCATAACCCGGCTTAATCGCTCCCTTATTCGCAATTCCATAAGCTTTTGCGACAGATGTTGACATCCAATTCACAACTTGGGGTACTGTGCATTTTCCATCCATTGCCGCAGTTAACATTAATGCCAGAGAAGTTTCAACTCCCGGCATCCCTGAAGGACTATTGGGATATTGTTGGGCTTTTTCTTCCAGAGTATGTGGCGCGTGGTCAGTAGCGATAAAATCGATGATACCATCGCGTAAAGCTTGCCAAAGTACCTCATTATCGTGAGGCGATCGCAATGGTGGATTCATCTGTGCTAAAGTGCCAATCTTGGCATAAGCGCTCGTATTCATGAGTAAATGCTGGGGTGTGACTTCGCATGTCACCCAGCTAGGTTTATCTTGACGCAGTAATTCAGCTTCTTCCGCAGTAGACATATGCAGAATATGTAACCGACGCTGATATTTTTGCGAAAGTTTTAATGCCAGTTGGGTAGCTTCCAATGCTGCTTGATTGTCTTGAATCTGTGAATGAATTGCTGGATCGGTAATACCTGCAAATTCCTGCCGACGTTGGTTAATTCTCCCTTGATTCTCAGCATGGACAGCAATCAAACGACTACCTCGAGCAAATATTGGTTCTAATCCAGCTTCAGTATCCACTAACAACTGACCGTGCATCGAACCCATAAAAATTTTAATACCCGGTGTCGGATGTGCCGAGAGAATATCAGGTAAATTCTCCGACGTTGCCCCAATAAAAAATCCATAATTGACAAGGCACTTCTGGGAAGCACGCTGCAACTTATCATCCAAAGTTTGTTGGGTAGTCGTTAAAGGTCGAGTATTTGGCATTTCCAAAAAAGATGTCACCCCACCTTTAGCACAAGCACAACTCGCAGTAAATAAATTTTCCTTATACTCCAACCCCGGTTCGCGGAAATGCACCTGCGGATCGATTACCCCCGGCAACAAAGTTAACCCTGAAGCGTCAATTTCAATTGTAGGTTCAGCCGTTGATATTTGGGGCGCGACTTCGATAATAATGCGATCGCGCGCCAGGACATCCCCAACCATCAACTCACCATTTGGTAGAATGATTCGAGCGCGGCGAATTAGTAAACTAGTAGGAGATGCCATAAAGGTAAATGCGTTCACACAACAGTTAGATTTAACAAACAACTATCCTTTTAGGTTAGACTTAGTTGCATTCAAAGAACAATTTTTGGCGATCGCGACAAAAAAATTCACTTTACCACCGTAAATCTTGTCAAGATAGTTACACTACTAGTATGCATCTTGTTGATGGCTAAAATTGATAAATTATAGTTTCTTCTGCTGAACCGGACAACAAACTACGTATTAAGCTATTAATCTAGTGATTCATGCAAAATCAAGTGTCAGATAATAACTCAAATCAACAACCAGATAATTCGTGGATTGCAGAATTACTTAGAACTGTTGTACTAAGTATTCTGCTTGCCTTGGGGATTCGCACATTTGTAGCAGAAGCACGATGGATTCCATCTGGTTCAATGGAACCGACTCTGCACGGAACTCCGAATCAGTGGGAAGCGGATAAAATTATAGTCGATAAATTAAAGTATAGATTTTCTGACCCTGAGCGTGGCGATATTGTCGTATTTTCGCCCACAGCCGAACTAAAAAGAGAAGATTATACGGATGCTTTTATAAAACGTGTTATAGGTTTGCCAGGGGAAAAAGTAGAACTCAAAGACGGTAAAGTTATTGTGAACGGCAAACAACTTCCCGAAACCAATTATCTCAGTGACGAACAGCGTACATCGATCGAACTTTGTACCTCAGGACAGCAACCACCATTTTTATACCAACCAACAACCATACCAAAAGGACAATACCTTGTTCTTGGTGATAACCGTACCCAGAGCTACGATGGACGTTGCTGGGGTCTTGTCCCTCGCGATAATATTATCGGACGTGCTGTCGTCAGATTTTGGCCTCTCAACAAAGTTGGTGGGATAGATACAAAATCTCCGCTTTATCCTTAGGAATGAGAATTTAATAACTTACATGTATTTGTGGTACGGGCATCTTGCCCGTTGTAATATTCTAAGTGCAGGCAGGATGCCTGCTCCACAAGAAAAATTGCACTTTATTTAATCCACATTCCTTAATTCTCTGAGAAGGTGTTTATAAAATAAATATTAAGCTCCAAAAACCTAATTATTCAGCCCTCTTCAGAGGACTTTAGCTTTTAGACAGGGAATTTGTTCCCTCGCATATTAGCTTGTGGAGTGAATCATGGTTTCAGATTTTATTTATAAACAACCTCTAAGTTGTTAATGGGGATTTGATTTTCCCTAATCTCTTTCTAAATAATTATTACAGAGTTGTCGTCCTTGGTAGTGCATGGACGACAACTATTTTTGTTTGAGGTAAAAAAACTCAATTAAGCCCAATCAAATCGCTAGACAGAATTGATATTATCAATGCAGATGTACTATCAAGTTGCACTTTAACATGCGATCGCGAGCTTACTATTTTTGATAGTCGCGGTAAATTTGTGAATGGCAAGAATAATCCAAAAGTCTATTTAGCAGCGTGCCATATCAAAGCAACTCAGCAGAATTATCTCAACCTAGTTGGGAAGCTCAATGCTTGTGCATAACCCTAACTATCTGTAAGAAAAATGGTAATGCAGTGCGGCTCTGCTTACACAATCCAACATACGTAGACAATTATTTCGTTGTTTTTGTGACAATCTTCTCTTTAAGTGAGTGATACTTAATACATTTAGATGTTATAACAAGATTCTATAAACTCGTAGAATACCTCAGCCAGAGAAAATATTGCAAAATCTAGCCATTTAGCTGGATTAAGACTGCTGAGTGCTGTTTGACTGGGTACTAATGATAAATAGATGAACAATATATAAAAATCATAGATTTAAGCATAACTAACAAAGAACAATATCGGTTTGGAGAAAACTTAAAAACGATGTTAATTATAGTAGATTCTGTGAAATTTGCCCAGGATTCATACAGTCGAGTAGATGCTCTACTTATTTTGGTCGCCATCAGAATTTTCCCCTTCATTTCCCAACTAATTAGGGCAGTAAAATTCATTAATTATATCTTTGCTAAAAACAGGCAAACATTAATAGAAAAGATAGTAAATTGGCTCGAAATAAGAAATAATAAATTTTTCACAAAGAATTTGGATTTGTATTTCAAAGCAGCAAAGCAAATTAATCATATTTATCTTAATCTAATTGAATCCAAATTAAATATGCAACTTGAATTAATACGATATTCTGTTTGTGGAGCGTGCGCTACCATCGGGCAATGCCAAAAACAAAGATGTCTAATGTGCTTGGGTATTAATCTGCACGTATTACAAAAAAAACTGAAAGAAACATCTGTCATAAAATGCTTGTCAGACATAGCTTTGATGGATATGGGGATAACACAAATAGCAGGTGATACAGACCAAAGAGGAATAAAACCCCTCTCCCCTTTCTACCAGAAAAACGTCATAATTGCTTTTATAAGCAGTATTTTTGAGGAAGTACAAACAGAGATATGGAAGGTAAATTGTCGTGGAATTATTTCCAAAGTATATATTAAAGAATTATTTTTGGAAAAAATCCGCTATTTTCTCAAGCTAAAGTATTTTAGCCAAGTTTATATTCCCAGAACTGAATATATGGATATTAATCTCAGGAGTCAGGAAATACCAATAATTTCTGATTCAGTTGAGAAAAATTACTTTATAGTAAAAATTGGTCGAAACTGGAGGGCAAAATTCACAATCTCCTAGCAAGTTGTCGTAATGTCTTGATTTTTTATTAAATCAAGTAACTTTCCCGAAAAAAATCCACTTTTACCGATTTTAAGGGTAAGCGCAAACAACTATTAATTTAAGACAATTATGGAATTAACTAGAGCAAACGCAGATGAATGACGTGAGCTTACATACTTATAAGAATAAGAAAGATATTTTGATTATTGACGATACCGCAGATAATCTGCGGGTTTTATCTGCAATCTTAATTAGAGAAGGGTATAACGTTCGCAAAGCATTAAATTGGCAAATGGCTTTAACTGCTTGCCAAACAGTTTTACCAGATTTGATATTACTCGATATTATGATGCCAGAAATCGATGGTTATGAAGTCTGTCGTCGTTTAAAACATTGGGATAACACTGCGGATATTCCAGTTATATTTGTCAGTGCTTTGGATGATGTTTTTGATAAAGTTAAAGCTTTTCAAGCTGGGGGTGTAGATTACATTACTAAACCATTTGAATTTGAAGAAGTTTTAGTCAGAGTCCAAAATCAAATTGCTTTACGGGATACTCGTTTAGAAATTCTAAATTTGAATGCAGAACTCGAACAAAGAGTAAAGAAAAGAACTCAGGAATTGGAAGAAACTTTATATAAACTTCAAATTGAAATGACTTCTCGACGGGAATTGCAAAGTAAACTGCTCGATATTGCTTTACATGATTCCCTGACAGGTTTATCAAATCGCGTTTTATTTATTCGACAGTTAGAAAAATCCCTTACCCGTGCTAAACAAGATTGTAACTATCAGTTTGCCGTCTTATTCTTAGATTGCGATCGCTTCAAAGTGATCAACGACTCGTTAGGACACTTTGTTGGAGACGAATTACTCGTTGCGATCGCTCGTCGTATTCAATTATCTTTGAGTCCTTTCGATACATTAGCAAGATTCGGTGGTGATGAATTTGCTATCCTCCTGGAAAATATTACAGGTATTGAAATGGCAATCGATGTTGCCGAACGGATTTTACAAAAATTATCGCTGGCATTTCGATTATCGCGATATGAAGTATTTATGAATGCCAGCATCGGAATTAGTTGGGGTAGTCCCAGTTACGAAAGACCCGAATATTTACTTCGAGATGCTGATACAGCCATGTATAGAGCGAAGTCATTAGGAAGAGCCAGATATCATCTTTTCGATCCAGATATGCATAAACAAGCAATCGAACTTTTGGACTTAGAAAATGATTTACGTCGTGCTGTCGAACGTCAAGAATTCATAATTTATTATCAACCAATTGTGCGACTTTCCACTGGTAAAATTGCCGGATTTGAAGCACTTGTACGCTGGCAACATCCAACCCGTGGACTGATTTTACCAACAGAGTTTATCCCAGCTGCGGAAGAAATGGGTTTAATTCATCCAATTAATACTTGGATATTTAAAACTGTATGTCAGCAACTTCATATTTGGCAACAGGATTCTCGATTTTTCAAGAATATTACAATTAGCGTCAATCTGTCGGCAAGATTATTTTCCAATCACAATTTAATCTCAATTATTGATAACATTATCTATCAAACTGACGTTAATCCTGCCAATATCGAGTTAGAAATTACAGAAAGTGTAATTATGGAAAATAGCGATACTGTGAAAAATATGCTTCAACAACTAAAGCAAAGAAACTTTAAGCTGGTTATTGATGATTTCGGCACAGGTTATTCATCATTAAGCTATTTGCACAGTTTCCCATTAAATTCGCTCAAAATTGACAAGTCTTTTGTCAAAATCATGCAAGAAAATCAAGAAAATATGGGACTTGTACCCGCTATGATTGGTATTTCTCACTCAATGGGGATGCAAGCGATCGCAGAAGGCATTGAAACCCCAGAACAACTAGCTCAACTCAGAAGTCTTAATTGTGACCTTGGTCAAGGATACTTTTTCTCTAAACCCATTAAACAGGAACTAATTCCTCAATTTCTTTATACCGATTTTTCCTGGTAATCAGGTAAAATACTAATATTGAATAACTTGCCATTTTAAAGATATTTTTAGATATTTTTTGTCTAAGTCCCGTTAATTGTAATATTACTTAAAAATAGGTTTTCACTAAAAAATGCTTTTAGAGCGAAATAATAACTATAAAGCAAATATTTTGGTTGTCGATGACACACCAGATAACCTACGACTTTTGTCTGCAATGCTTAGAGGGCAAGGGTACGAAGTTCGCAAAGCTTTAAACGGGAAGATGGCACTAACAGCTTGTCAAATGCTACTTCCAGATATAGTCTTGTTAGACGTTAACATGCCCGGAATGGATGGGTATGAAGTTTGCAAACAAATCAAGGCAAACGAGCAAACTTGTGGAGTTCCAGTTATTTTTATCAGTGCCTTAGATGATGTTTTAGATAAAGTTAAAGCTTTTGATGTTGGTGGTGTAGATTACATTACCAAACCCTTTCATGGTGCAGAAGTAGTGATGCGGATCGAAAACCAAATAAATTTACGATTATTGCAAGTAAAATTACAAGAAAAAAATTTTTTATTACAGAAAGCATTCGATGATTTAAAAACAGCCCAAGTCCAGCAAATCCAGAATGAAAAAATGGTTGGATTAGGTCAATTAGTTGCAGGAGTCGCTCATGAAATCAACAACCCTGTTAGTTTTATTTATGGCAATCTTCAATATGCAAATCAATACGTTCAGGATTTAGTAAACTTAATCGAAATATACCAGCAGGAATATCCAGAACCAACACCAAAAGTTCGGGCAAAAGTTAAAGATATCGACCTCAACTTTGTCATGCATGACCTGCGAAACTTAATAAGTGCAATGTATCGAGGAGCCGATCGCATTCGTGAAATAGTCATTGCACTACAAAACTTTTCCCGACTTGACGAAGCACAAATGAAGTCAGTGAATATCCATCAAGGCATTGACAATACATTAATGATGTTAGACCATCGGCTGAATTCAACAGCACAACGTCCGGCAATTACAATTATCAAAGATTATGGTAATTTACCGCCAATTAATTGTTTTCCTGGCGAGCTTAATCAAGTATTTATGCATATTTTAAATAACGCTATTGATGCCTTAGAAATGGGAAATGCCGCATGGCTAATTGGTCAATATAATATTAATCAAAACTTCAGCAAAGACAATTTAGCTAAAGGCAATATCGAAACAAACTTAAATAACGAAGAATCACGCAAGGAGCAAAGCTTCATGCCAGAGGTATATGGCAACTCCCAAACTGAATATTACAATGGACAATCCCCACAGGAGTATAACAATAACTACTTGTGGAACTCGCGATCGCCTATCTCCTATAACCAAGACCTAATTCCCCAAATTCGCATCAACACACAACTCACAAACACAAACACCGTGAGAATTAGCATCTCAGACAACGGTTCAGGTATTGACGACAGAGTGCGATCGCGCTTATTTGACCCATTTTTTACCACAAAACCAGTGGGGAAAGGAACTGGACTAGGTTTATCAATTAGCCATCAAATAATATTTCAGAAACATCGGGGAAGTTTGACTTGCCAGTCAGCACCAGGACAAGGGGCGGATTTTATCATAGAAATCCCAATTAAGCAATCATAAGATTAATTGGGGATTGGGGATTGGGGATTGGGATTGGAATTGGAATTGGAGTAGGATTACTG
>JAAUPE010000222.1 GCA_012034595.1 Calothrix sp. CSU_2_0
ATCGCACTCCTCAAAACTGCACATCCCAAGAAAACCAAAACCCGATAAGCGGAGCTTAATGCCAAGGGCATATCGCACTCCACAAAACCAAAACGCGATAACTTCATTAAGCTGCGCTAACGCACTTCCCCAACACAACCAAAGCCTGATCGCAATCCCCATAATTCCCACAAGCGCGATCGCCATCCCCAAATATCCCAAATAAACGCGATCGCACACCACCAAAACCAAACACAATCGCCATCCCAAAAATCGACTAAACGCGATCGCACTTACCGAAACCCATCAAACGCGATCACACTTTCCCAACACCACAAAGGCAATCGCTTATCGTCGTGCAAGCTAGAACTTCGTGTTGTAAACCTCTCTACGATGACCGATCCGATCAATGAAAATTATTTCTTCTTCACGATCGAATTCATAGATCACCCGGTAATCACCAATTCTCAACTTGAAAAAGCCTGACAGATCGGCTGCTAAAGGTTGGGGGTTAATTTGATCGAAATTCTCAGCCAGCCAATTAATCTTCTTAACAATTCGCTCACGGACAGGTTGAGTCAACTTTTCCAAATCAGCAAGAGCTTCTGGTTGATACTCAATTACATAACTCATCAGAAATCCAAGCCAAGCCTATTCATTGCCTCTTTCGCTGAAATACCGCGAGTTCCTGTTTTTCTACGTCTTTGAATTTCCAAAAGTCCTTGCTTGAACTCTTCCTTAAGCGCTATGCCTTCATCTGGATCGGGTAAAAAATCTTCTAGCACTTCCACAACTGTTTCCCGTATCAGGGTTTTCAGTTCATCAGTTGTGAGGTCTTTGATTTGCATATATATAACTTCATAATATAATACCTTCAACTCAAGTTTATCCTAAATTATGGTTAGCGGTAATAGCAGATAGCGATCGCCCATCTAAAATTTGCTTAAAATATGTAACCCGATCGCACTTCCCAAATACTACAAATGCGTAGCCGTAAGGCTTGTCGTCAGATATCGCACTTCCCCAACACAATCAAAAAGCGATAACTTCGTTAAGCTGCGCTAACGCACTTCCCCAACATCACAAAGGCGATCGCATATCCCATCAAACTACTAAAACGCGATCGCTTAAACTCCAAAACTATTAAAATGTGATCGCACTTCCTTACAAACCCAGTAAACGCGAACGACTTTCGTCGCGCAAGCTTCGCACTCCAACCCAAACAACCAATATGCGATCGCACTCAACCAAAACCAAAACGCGATCGCACACCACCAAAACCAAACGTGATCGCACTTCCCCATCAACCCAAGAAATGCGATCGCACTCCTCAAAACTGCACATCCCAAGAAAACCAAACCCGATAAGCGGAGCTTAATGCCAAGGGCATATCGCACTTCCCCAACACAACCAAAGCCTGATCGCAATCCCCATAATTCCCACAAGCGCGATCGCCATACCCAAATACCCATAAAATGCGATCGCCATACCCAAAAACCAAATGCGATCGCACTCTCCAAAAACCAAAACATGATCGCACTTCTCAAAACTAGCTACACGCGATCGCACCCTCCCAAACATAACCAAAACACGATCGCAATCTACAAATACCACAAACGCGATCGCACATCTCGAAACAAGCAAAAGGCGATCGCCATCCCAAATACCACAAACGTGATCGCAATTTCCCACAAACCCAACAAACGCGATCGCTACTTCCAAAAATCACAACCTTTAGCCATAAGTCTTTTCATAAAAATTCCTCGTCTCATTTATTCGGGCAAACCTGCTGGCGTAATTCACTGCGGCTGACAAGGTAATCTTTGAGATAGTTGCAACCTTGAGTGAGTAAATCATCTATATCCAAACTCCACAGATTAATAGTGTTATCAATACTTGCAGCAGCTAAAGTTTTGTCAGATGAACTAAAAACAACGTTGTTAACTTCATTTTCGTGGTTTAGGGTTGTAATTTCTTGCCCTGTGGATATGTTCCATAATTTGACAGTCTTATCCCAACTAGCGGAAGCTAAAGTTTTTGCCATCTCGATCAAAAAGCAATGTTGAATACTTCATCTTGATGCCCACTTAGGGTGATAATTTCTTCTCCCGTAGCAACTTTCCACAATTTTATAGTCTGATCAGAACTTGCAGAAGCTAAAGTTTTACCATCTGGGACTAAAAATCATGCTCCTGATTTCGCTTTGATGTCCAGTAACGGTTGAAACGATTTGTCCAGTAGAAACTTCCCACAACTTGAGACTACCATCAGAACTCGCAGAAGCTAAATTTTTACCATCTGGGCTAAAAGCAATGTTGGTAATTCGATACTTATGAGCGGTAAAAGCCCTGATTAGCCCTCCAGTTGAGGCTTTCCACAATTTGAGACTACCATCAGAACTAGCGGAAGCTATAGTTTTACCATCAGAACTAAAAGTAATGCTGGTAACTTCATCTCCATGCCCAATTAGAGTTAAAAGTTTTTTTTCTGTCACGATATTCCACAATTGGATAGTACCATCCCGGCTACCATAAGCAAAAGTTGTGCCATCTGTGCTGAAAGCTACACTGTTGAAAAACTGAGTGCCTCCGCTTTTGCAACTTCCTGATTTAACTCAGCTTCCACACTCGCAGATAAAAACCGATAATCAGCATCACTCAAACTTTTACCATCAGCCCAAACACGAGCTTTTTCTAAATCTTCCGAATGTAATAAATAAGAACTATCCTGACATTGGCTTTTTAACCAAGCGTTAAAATTATCAGCATAGGGACGCAATTTATTTAACTCCGTCTCAACCCAACTTAAATTAAAAACATCCCGATAAACGTGATTATAAACCTTTAACTTTTCCTGTTGCTCCACTACCAACCCAGTCAAACGCAACCTCATTTTTTCTGGGCTACCATCAACAGCAATCTCTCCTTCTTGCAAAATTTGCTGATACAAACCCAACAAACTACCAGCAAATTTTTCGTCCGTGACAATCCTTTTCCGTATAGTTCTTAAATGCTCTGGTTCATCTAAGGATTCCCAGTTCTCAATAATTTGCTTTCTGACAACTTTTCCCACCCAATCTAAAGCATTTGGCTCTGGGGTGTAACATTCTGAATATAAAGATAATTCTTGTAATAATAAATTACAAAGTTTCTGCGTTAAAAAAGGTTGTCCGCCAGTCCAACTTAAAACACATTTCATCACTTGTTGAATGTTGCTGACTTTTCCCCTCAATCCTTCAGCTAAGGGTGCGATTTCTTCTTCCTTAAAACCATTAAGTTGAACTGCTCGACCAATATTAAAAGGCGTTCGTTTTTTATCATCAATCAAATCACTGGGAGTCGCCACACCCAGCAAAGCAAAGGTTACAGCACTTCCAGCTATTATGCAATACAGTTTTTTTGTTCCTTACTCCTTTCCTAACATAGCTTTTAGATTTGAGTCTGTACCTCATAGCTGCGGGAAGTGCTGTATTATTGCAGCAGCACCAGAATGGCAAGAATTTTCTCCAGATAAAGGCAAATTTTCCATCTTAATGCCTAATGAAGAAATTGTAGATATGGCACCAGAACCAGGTGAGATGCATGAAGGGGTTAAATCCACAAAAATGTATCTGAGTGTTCATGAAAAAAATGTATTTATGGTTAGCTATGCTGACTTTAAAAGTGATGTGACTCAGCTTCCTTCAAGCGAATTACTAGATTCGGCTGTCGAAGGAATGTTAGAGGATGGGAAAAAATTAGTTAGCCAGAAAAACATTACTCTCGGTGCATATTCCGGTAGAGAAGTTCAGTTTTGGGATGAAACCGCAGGAATAACTTTGACTGGCAGAGTTTTCATTGTTAAACAAAGAATGTATATGCTTTTAGTTGGCAGCGACAGGAACCCCCAAATCAGTAATGTCAGCAAATTCTTGAACTCCTTCCAATTAATAGATTAAACATATCCATAAATTATGTAGAGACATAGCTTGCTTCTCTGTTTCGGAGTACGGCTATCTACCCCTACTTACCACTTCATAAATCCCAATTCAAGCCACAAGGCTATTTAAAATGGATTGAAACCAAACCAATTCAATTAGTCTATTTACCAAATCAAGAACAACTACCTTTTGAAATAATTAATTCCGGTGCGATCGCAGGTGAAGGAAAGGATATTTCCATTATCAAAGTTAATGTCATCAATGCTCCTACCCTCAAACTGGCAGAATCTAACCAAGTGAAACTTTTAGACTCAGTAACGGTAGTGGGATATCCTGGTTTAGTTGAAAATTCATCCCTATTTAACGATGAATCTTTTTACAAAGCAAGCTTTACTCGCGGTCAAGTTTCTGCTAAGAAAAATCTGAAAGATGGCACACCTGTTTTACAAATTACCGCTCCCGTACCTAAAGGAAATTCTGGTGGTCCCGTTCTTAACGATAATGGTGAAGTTATCGGTTTAGTCACCTTTGGTCCCGATGATAATTTTACATTTCTTTTTACCAGTAATACAATTCAAGAGTTTCTCGATTCTGCTAAAATTAACAATCAACAGGGATTAGTAAACCAGGAATATCGCCAAGGATTACAACTTTATAGTGAAGGAAAATATACCCAAGCACTGCAAAAATTCCAGCTAGTAAAACGGTTATTTCCCCAACATTCAGAGGTGGAAAGTTACCTGGACAAATGTCAAGTTATTATTGCTAATGGTAATTAGCTGATTGCACAAACGCTAATATTATCATTTTTCAGAAGATTAACGTAAAAGGACTGGTGTCATTTTTCCCATCTTCATAAGTGTAGTGATTGTGATGTTGAATTTCAGTACCATCTTCATTGAGACGAAAACTTCTAATACATTGAATGGAGTTAGTTAATTGACCTTCTGAAGAAAATGTAGTCCAGTTTCCGTGCCAATCACCAACGTTATATTTACAGAAATTACTCCAATTTTGATTCTGGGCTTCTACTAAATTTATACTCATATGCTCACTTGATTACTTGTTATTACTACAATGGCATCAACAATTAATTATCTTTTTTTTTGATCCTATAGTTGATAAATACACGTTCCTTATGTATATAAATCAACCACGGGTAAACCTTTTTTGGGAACACTGCTAATAAACCTTTCCCTAATTAAGCCTAGTTTATAGGAGCAAATTAAGCTCAATAGGCTCAATAAAACAGGTATTAAAACTATTTTTGTCGGTACATTAACTACTATTAATAACAACCCTAAAATTGCCAATACTGCCGTAAAATTTTGACAAAAAGCTTTGACTTTATCTATCAATACTAGAGATTGCCTACAACTAGGACAATGCTTTGTATGTCTGTGCCAAATATCATATAGCTGCTCATCACTTAATTCTTGAAAAGGTACTTCTTTCATTCCTTGCCATGCAGGTTTACCACCAGCAAATTCATCTAACCATTTGCGAAAAGTAACAATGCCAATATCAGCGAATGAGCGCATAAAATATGATTTTTGCCAAGGTTTATCTCCCAGTGATTCATTCACCGCTTGGGAATGCATCATTGATAAATCCTGGTTACTTAACTTATAACTAGATGAATGTCTTAATCCGGTTTGTAAATATTTGGGCAGTAGCTCAAACCAGAAGTTACGTTTTTGAGGAAAAGTATCAGTAATAAACTTACCAATATGTTTACAATAACCTGGTTCTGTCGGCACAAAATATAACTGAAATAAAGCAGATTTACCGTTAGAATACTTGTAGATTGTTGTATTGGAACAAGGGGGAGTGAACTGCCGTGTTGCATCCATATCCTTGTTGAAAATATTGTAACCAGAATGCTTTAAAGTAAAACCATTTTCAGCAGAAATTTCTCCAAATATTTCAAAATGTTTAATGGGAATAGCTCTTTCGGGAGAAAACCCAGCAATTCCATTATGCAAAAATTGGGCGTGAGAAGGGTCAAAACTACTTTCAAAGGAGATAGTATAACCAACAGGAACTTCTGACATAAACCAATCTGTTGCAGAGCTATCAAGTTGAAATTCTGGTATTAGCACAGATTGTTTTAAGGTACTATCCTCAAAAGCAGTAGGACTATTATCTGCCCATATCCACAGTAATTCTTGTAGCACTTGAGTCGGATATGTGGTCATTTGCGATCGCTCGCTTTTACAAGCAGTTTCTAAAGCCTGATGATATAGTATTATCTTGGCAGCAGGTGTATCAACCCGTATGGGTACACAGAAACAACTGTTATCTTATCAGGCATGTAGCTTACTTCAACATACTATAGAAAGTGCGATCGCTGTTCTAGATTCTTTTTCTCTCAATTCTTCAAATACTTACAGAGAAAGGATTTCATTAGATATCGGAATCCCGATTTCTAAAAATAAGAGAGGTTATACTCATTGCTGGCAATTTCCGCAATCATTTTATTGGCTAATTGCTGCTTAATCGCATCTAACCACACCGGAATCACAGCTTTACCTTGTTCCAAAAGTGCGATCGCCTTAGCTCTAGTTTGCCATTGCTCCTATCCCACCACAATATAAAACGCTGAGGAGCTTTCTTATCGCTGCTTAAAACCAACCCTTCATCTTTCAATCGTTTTACAGTTGCAGCCACCTCAAAATTTAAGCCTGAACAAAAAAGGAACACAAGTTAATCAAACATAATTAATTGCAAATGTTCAAGCAGGTGGTCTTTAACGTTCATATAACAGTTAAAAGGTGGGTTGAAAGGTAAGGCAGAGGTCTGCTATTAAAAAATGCTACATGCAGATAGCAGTGACATTTAATTTGTTAACAGTGACACTAATGAGTTAAATGTGACATTAATCTGTTAACATTGACAAACAATTAGTGAATGTACATGTTAAAAGGCGACACCCGGATTTGAACCGGGGGATGGAGGTTTTGCAGACCGATAACTCGTAACCTCAAACCCTTGCCCCAAATACTTTATAAAATTCATCATTCAACTTTTGGACTAAATTTGGACTAAAATACGTTGCCGATTATTTCTGCCTGAAAATTACTATACTTGCTTCCGTCTGTTGAAAGCGAGAATTTGTTTGTAAATAATTATGTAACATTTTTTATATTTTAATTAAGCTTGTAAAGTAAGCATTAATCCAAGAAATAAATGGCTCTTCGGTAGGTGTTATGCTGAAAATTCAACAATAATTCGTAATTTCCCTTTAATCGCATGGCTTTTGGGAATTTTTATCCTTGATTTGATTCCAAAGGCTCAAAATCTAATACTAAAAGCTATCCTTCTTGCCCAGTAAGGAATTTGAGTTATTTTCTCAGTATTTTTAGCATAACAAGTAATGAAAAACCAAATAAATTTATGTAGAAACAGCAGAAAGTTTTACAAGTCTGTGTCAACTTTTTGAATGAGGTAGTTATGTTGTTTAGTCGTATAAAGACTCAAGAATCAATAGGTTTTACTCTCTATGGTGATTATTTTGATTTGTATGCTGCTCATCGAATGATTCATGATATTGTAACTAATTCTCCTGCCTTGAATTGTCAGACTAATTTGGAATTGGGCAATTTTACCCTTGGTTTAGCTTATGATATTCGTAAAAAGCAAAAAATAAGAATTTCGATATTGTTTTGAAGGGGTATAAAACTTAAAAAGTCGCTTTAAAGGTTGGTATCACAAATTACTATCTCCAGATGAAACATCTCATTAATTTCGCCTAGCATTCTCAATGCCTTCTATACATCTTGATCCGATAACTTATTAACTGGGTGACGATGGGCAATCTGCATCAATAGCCGCAAGGCATTGTTTACATCATCCTGGGTTGGAAAAGCCTGAGCCACATCAGGCTCTAGAAGAACCAAATTTGTGCCTTTTCGATAACGCTCAACATATTTGCCTCTGACTCCTCCTGTAAGTTGATAAAAGTCATACTCAGAGCGTAATTCATCGTCCATCTCGCTGTCAACTTCCCTGTTCATAGAACCTCCTTTCAGATCGGGTAGCAATTCTTGCACTGATAATTCGTATTGTTTCATCTCGATCTGTATGAGCAACAATTAGTAGTTGCCCAAACCCAGATATGCCCATAATAACGTAACGACTCTCCCCAATCGAATGGTCTGGATCGGGAAAAGTGACAGAGAGCGAATCGTTGAATACGGTAGCTGCTTCTTCAAAGGAAACACCATGTTTTTTATAGTTTGACTCGGCTTTATCTGGATTCCATTCAAATTCCATAGGGAACTACTTACTAACTTACTAACACTCAAGGAAGTTTACCAGCTAATTATCCAGTCAAGCACAATTCGCAATACTCGTTTGTCGCGATAAGCAAGTATTGCGAATTATTTTGGTCAGTAGTATTGCAACGCCGAAACAATGCAATAATCTAGTACAAATATTGTTAGATTCTTCAAATGTAAAAACCATGTAAATAAATTATTTTAATGTAATTCGTAAAAAGAATCTTTTTCTAAGTGCTGTACATATTTTTCCACAAGTGTTGGTAGAGTATCTGGATATCCTATTTCTATCCAGTCGTCGATGGAACCTAAAAAACAAAATCTTTCAGCCGTAAATATTCGTTTATGCTCGTCATGAAGAATAAATCTTAGCATTGGCGAATATGAAAGAGAGCGAGCGATGTCTACGACGAGCTACGCCTACGCACTTTGTATATCTGTCCCTTTGGTTAGTGAGAAAGATGAGTATAGTGCCGATAGATTAGTTACATTTTGATTGGGTGTATACACATGTATTACAGCACTTCCGGCTATTATGAGGTACAGTAGCAGCAACTAGCAAACCAGTTTCTTAAATGTTGAGGATTTATTAAGTCGAGTGCAACTGAGATTAGTTTATCAACCATTTCTGTTGTAGTTGGAGTAAAACTACGTAAGAAAGATTTGAGTTGTGACCACCATAATTCAATTGGATTAAAATCAGGAGAATATGAGGATAAATTTAGGACTGAAGCACCGACAGCTTCAATCATTGGCACAATTGAATCTCGTTGATGCGCGGATAAATTATCCATCACTACCACTGCTCCTGACCATAACTGTGGAACTAAAAACTTAGATACAAATACTTCAAATGCATTGCCATCCATTGAATCATTCATTGTCATTAATGCAACTACTTTTGTAATACTGATAGCTCCAATTACTGTAACCTTTGAACCTCGATAAAAGGGGTTGAGAGAGTAAGCTCTTGTACCCATTTGTGAACGGGCATGAGTCCTTGTTAAGCCAAGTAGAATGCCAGTTTCGTCTAAAAATACTAAATTTTCTGGCTCTATATTTTTAACTTTCTCCCAATAATCCAACCTTAAATTCAGAACTCTTTCTGTCCCTGCTTGAGTACTTCGCGTTGTTTTTTTTTTACGATTTAATCCTAATTTCTGCAATGCAGAACACATTGCACTTCGACCTACCCAATTGCCAGTTTTGTCTGCAAATAATTCACACAACTCTATCAGTGTTGCATCTGGATGTGCTTCAACTAATTCTCTTAAATCTATATCCGCATTTGTCAGATAACTAAATTGTGGTTTTCCTCGCGGCTTAGGTTGTAAATTTC
>JAAUPE010000223.1 GCA_012034595.1 Calothrix sp. CSU_2_0
AGTGTGGTAACTGTAGCTGGCATGGTGACGCTGATTTAAATGGTGCAAAAATGATTTCTTTATTGGGGCAGTCTGTAAGCCTGCCTAGAGGTTCGGGTTATTTGTGTTGCAATCTCAGCACAGATAGTTCAGGGCTACTACAAAGCCCCGCCCTTTAGGGCTGGGGTTAGCTTACATATTGATTCTGAGAATTTGGAACCAGAAGCAACAAATAATAAATTCTGGGAGTATTTGCGATCGCTACACCCAGAGACAATGAAACAATTGGCTAAACCAAATTCATCAGAAGTTATAGATTTAGTTAAAAAATCTGTATATGAGATTCTGAGCAACTTTCCAACCGACGATGAGAATTATATTACTACTAGTCACGATGAATTAAGCGCAATTTTAGGTTTAGCGATGGTTGATGGCTATTTCTTAAGTAATGCCGAGCAAAGAATGGGACTAGAAAAAGTATTATTAGCAAGTGCTGAGTAATCAGTACTATGGCGATAAGGATGTCATAATAGTTAGAAACTTGGATAAAATAACATCTCGCTTGCTTGCGATCGCATGTAAAAATTTTCCTATTCTGGATAACTTCGGACTTACGCAAAAAAAACCGGTTTCTTCGTAGAAACTAGTCATCAAAACAACGATTGTGCATAGCAACCGGGTTTCTGACTTCACCTGGGTAAGTCCTGTAACTAACTAAATTTTTAACTCAAAACTCCTACCAATGTCGCAAAATAATCAAATTGCTGTCGAGTTTAAAAATGTGACACTGCGTCGTGTTGAACGCAACTTAGTATCGAATCTGAATTTCACGATTCATCAAGGGGAAGCACTAGTATTACTCGGACGTAGTGGTAGCGGAAAAACAACAACGATGAAGTTAATAAATCGGCTGTTATTACCGACACAAGGAGAAATTTTATTTGATAGTATCCCGACACATAAATGGGATGAAATCAAATTGCGGCGTAAGATAGGTTACGTAATTCAAGAAACAGGTTTATTTCCACATTTTACAGTTGAACGTAACGTTGGATTAGTACCCTCATTAGAAGGCTGGAAACCCAAACAAATAAAAAGGCGATCGCATGAATTATTACACCTAGTTGGACTCGAACCAGCGCAATTTGCCCAACGTTACCCCCACCAACTCTCTGGAGGACAAAAACAGCGTGTAGGGGTTGCTAGGGCACTAGCAGCAGACCCTCCCATGCTATTAATGGATGAACCATTTGGCGCACTCGACCCAATTACTCGCTTAGAAATCCAACAAGAATTTAAACGATTGCAGCAAGAATTGGGGAAAACAGTTGTTTTTGTTACCCATGATATTCAAGAAGCATTTATATTAGCTTCGCGAATTGGATTAATGGAACGAGGGGAATTAGTCGTATTAGATAAACCGGAAGATTTTCTTAACTCGCCATATCCAGAAGCACAAGCATTTTTACAGTGTCTAAGCTGATGTGCAGCTAAATTGTCTAAAACAAAAAATCAAATCATTGTGGTGCGGGCATCCTGCCCGCTTTGTCTATATAAATTGGATGCTTAACAGCTTATCTCATTAATTAATATCCATATTTTGCAGCACTGTAGATACTAGATTTTTGCGTCGTGTGTCATATTCGATAACGCAGTGTGTACCAGTTTACATTCTCTTTATTTCTTTCTACCCTGATTTGCCGAGTGGCTACATCTAGATTTATCTATTTTCTGTAAATTTAAATTGTCAACCGTAATAGAATCTCAAACTAATGTTTATATTACAAAAATAATTTTAAGCTTATTTATTACCAAAAAAATCAACGCAAAGATAACACTTTCAGAAGCTAAAAAATAAAAGTCATACGCCTCCCGTGAGTATTAATGATACCGTGTTCTGGAAGTACTGTCAATCCGTACACCTATTTTTGATTTATTAGGGTTCCCTGACATTCTTAACATATAAAACATTAATAATTTAAATTATGATTAACTAAGATTATTTGTGAAACTTATAAAAGCTAGCAAAAGCTAAATTAATGTTGAAGCGATTAAAAGTCAGTCGTGACAAAATGAATCCACAGAGCAATGTGCAGTACTCGAAGAAGCAACAACCAAGCTACATGAATGAGTAGATAAAATATTGGGAATTTTCCTGGATTTATTTCATTTTCATACTTAAATCCAGCCACTTAGACTGAGTAATTGGGGCACTACTAGAAACATAATCAACACCTGTTTCGGCAACCGGACGAATCGTATCCAAAGTAATATTTCCCGACGCTTCGATTTTAATGCGACTATCTTGTTGACGTATCATTTGCACCGCTTTTCGCATCATTTCCAACGGCATATTATCCAACATAATAATGTCAGCTTTGTGTAATAATGCCTCCTTAACCTGGTCTAAAGACTCAGTTTCGACTTCAATATTGAGAGGATAGGGGATTTGTTCTCTAACAGATGCGATCGCACTTCTAATTCCCCCGGCAGCAGTAATATGATTATCTTTGAGCATAACAGCATCATCCAAGCCCATGCGGTGATTAACTGCGCCACCTAACAAAGTCGCGTACTTTTCCAAAATCCGCAATCCCGGTGTTGTTTTCCTGGTATCGACTAACTTCACAGGTAAATCGGCAATTTTTTCGACATACTGTCGAGTTAAAGTGGCAATTCCACTCAAACGCATTACCAAATTTAGCGCTACCCTTTCACCCATCAATAGGGCATCCATCGAACCATGCATCCTAGCTATCACCAAACCGCGATCGCAATATTGTCCTTCCACCGCAAAGGGTACAAAGCTAACTTTTTCATTCAAAAGATGAAATACCCTGGCAGCAATCGGTAAACCGACTATTACCCCCGATGCTTTAACAATCCATTCGGCTTGTCCCTCGGTTGAATCCATTGCAAACAAACTTTGAGTAGTGCGATCGCCTCTACCAATATCTTCTAATAACCAGCTTTGTAGCAATGGATCCAAAATAATGAATGGAGGTAGCACAGCAGTCGAGTTTTTCATAGTGAGAAAAAAAACCGGAACAGCTAATATTGTAATTAAAAATGTGCTTTCTTACTGTCAACCCAGCTTATTTATCTAAAAAGTTTTCGGCAAACAAAATTTCTCATGTTGACCACTAATTTTAGTTTTTACTTTTTGTGTAACTAGGTGTAGCGAACTGCAAACATCGGGAGATAAAACTGCAAACAAGGCAATTTTGAAACCACATTAACTGCAAATAAGGGGGGTCTCAAAACCACATTAGATGCAAATGAAACCACATTATTTGCAACCAAACCACATTAACTGCAAACAAACCAGATTATTTGCAAATAAGCTGTAACCCTTATATTCAGATGTTTTTAGAAAAACAGCCCCAAAACCGTCCAGATTAAACGAACTTTTAATCCGAACAAATGTGTCTATTTATCTATATATAAACTGGACAAAAATAAAACAAAAAAAATCTGGACGAGGTATTCTTCATTTTTGACGAGTATTAGAACGAGTCTAGTGAATCAAATTGCATCACCATACAAAGGAATTCCAATTTTCAACATCTGGTCTCTCAAATCTTCCGTTCGACCAGGAGGCAATTGGGCGTGCAAAAAAGAATTCACCTCACTTACTCGTATATTTAATAACTTAGCTAACACCTTAGCATTATACCCATGCCGAATTAAGCGAGGTTCTAAATCATCAAGCCCAATAGCCAAAACGGCTTCGAGTATATCAACGGTAACAGGCTTGGTAGCAGTGTCATAAGCCTTCTGAAAGCATAAACGCAAGTAATGTTCGATTTGTAACGGAGTCGTCAATCGTTTTGCTAAAGATGAAACTGCTTCATCCGTAATCAAATCTTCGGATATACATTCATCGTGAATACACTCAGCCAAGAGCCATTTTATATACTCTACCTGATACCCCACATGGTCTAAGGTACGTTTGAGACCAAAATAAGTCATCACATCACTCAGCATTGTTTGTACCAGGTAAGGGGTGGAAAAAATCTCGCACCTGCTTCATAACCTCCTGCTTATTGAGGGTACTGATACAAACGGCATCAATATAAGCCACCTGTTCGGGGGTAAGTTTCGCTAATGGACGTGCTAAATATTCAGCGATCGCTAATTTTGCGGCAATTGCCGTGCTGAATGTCAGTTCTTGGAATGGGTTGGAGTCCACAAAAGGTTTTACTTTAAGTTCCTTTGTTGTATCACCCAAGATTGCGATCTCTCCACGACCAATGGCAGAACTCGGTAAAGAAAGCTGTTTAGCTAAAAATTCAATGCGGTCAGCCCGTTTTTGTGTCCGTGTTTTCTTAAAACTACGGTAGCGATGTAGGGGAATGGGACCATCTACAGGAAGAAAAGGACCATAGCGGCGTTCTTGATGTTCTACATATAGTTCGTTATCGAACAAACCCCACCAAAGAATTACTGTTTCCCCAGCTAAATCCGGTTCGACCTCATAAGCTACCCCCTCAACTGTGACACGAGCATCAATACCCACCTTGCGCCGTTCGGGTGAACGTGCATAAGTACAAAACCGTTCCCATAGACACATTCCACTGATACCATCCGAGGGCTGGTTATCCACCCAATCTTCAATCCGAGAATGAGGTTCGTTGCGATGGGGACGACTATTATAATGCAACAAAAACTTCATTAACCAAGCGTTAGCCTCGGCTTCTGTCTCCGGTTCGTGCAAGTGGTAGAGGGTTTCGTGCATTTCTTTGACGGTGCGAAATGGTCGTTCCACCTTACCTTTGGAACGAGCCGTCACCCGTCGTCCATCTTTTGCGGTTTGATGTACGTATCTTAATGGCAGCAATTATTTCACAGTAGCGTTCCAGTCCAGCTTTGGGAATCACACGGGGGACATCGCGGTCGGCACGACGCACTGACGAAAGGTGCATATCATCTCGTAACGCTCGATACACCGTATCTGACGAGACACCATACAGGTGAGCTATTTCTCCAACTAGCAGCCGACGTTCTTTGCTGCGTGGCAGTAGTTGGTTGAGACGACGACGTAGGTCTACTACCGTTTCTGATGGTATTTGTTTCTTGGGCATCCTATAATTTCGCCCCAACGGACGAGCGTGAATGGAGATGCTTGCGTTCCAACCAATCGTAGAGGGTGGAAGGTGAGCAATCGACAAGTTTAGCTATCGAGCGCTTGCTAATACCTTTGTTTAGATAGCTGCGAATTTCCGCTTCACGAGTGTCTAGTTTTAAATGTGTCGATTGTCGCCCTTTGGGTCGTCAAGCAAGTTTTACCCTCGGCTTTGCGTTTGGCGAGGGCTTCGGTGGTTCTGAGTACAATTAATTCCCGCTCAATTTCTGCTGCCAAGCCCAAAACTGTTGCTGTAATTCGGCTTTGCATTGAGCCATCAAGTACCATGCCTTGTTTGGCGATATGGACGTTGATTCCTCGACGCACGCAGCACTCCAACATTTCTAATACTTGTAGGGTGGAGCGTGCCATTCGACTGACTTCTGAGAAAATTATGATGTCTGTTGCGATCGCAGTTTCTGTTAGTAGTAGTCCTATGCCCCGCGACTCCCATTTCTCGCGCCCAGAAACAGTATCTTCTACAAACTGAATGGGACTCAAAGAATGTACGTTGGCATATTCTAAAATGCCATGTCGTTGGTTGTGTAGGTCTTGGTGGTCGGTGGATACTCTCAAATAAGCTCGTAGAGAAGCTGCATGGCAGGAAGCCCGAAAACAAGTAGAAGTGGTAAAGTCCCAGCTTGCCCAGGTACAAGCGGGGGCGAAAACAGGAGATATCCAAGCGCAGAGGGAGAAAGTCCGACAAATTCAAGCAGAACTGACCACAGAAAGTGCTTCTCAGCGAGCAGTAATTGCTCGTATCGTTGCCGAACGGGAAACAGAAATCACCGCCCAGAAAGCCGCGATCGCTCGTTTGCAAGCAGAGGTGAAGAATGCAGCGCTGGAAGATAGAAGATATCAGGCTTTGTTTATCGAAGGAGCAGTGGCAGAAACAGTGCGCGATCGCAATCGTTTGACCTTGGAGACAACCCAGCAGCAGATGAACGAAGCTAGGGCAAATTTGCAAAGAATTCAAAGTAGCAAGCAGGAGCAAATCCAGGAAGCACGGGTGAATTTACAACGGATTATTTCCTCCCGTCAGCAGCAACTTTCTGGAGCCGCAGCCACCTTGGATGCGATCGCTGAAGTCCGTACCGTGGATGTAGCGACAGCGCGATCGCGGATTGCCCAAGCTCAAGCTAGTCTCAACCGTGCCAAAGCCGACTTGGATTTAGCTGTGGTGCGATCGCCCCAAGATGGTCAGGTGTTGAAAGTTCATACCCGTCCCGGTGAGATGGTGGGTAGTCAGGGAATTATTAGTCTTGGTAAGACCAATCGGATGGTTGCAGTGGCGGAGGTGTACGAACTAGATATCAGTCGGGTAAAAGTTGGGCAAACAGCTACAGTTAAGAGCAAGAATAATGCTTTTGCTGATGTGTTGCTTGGTGAAGTTACGGAAGTGGGATTGGAAATTGGTAAAAAAGATGTATTGAATACTGACCCCGCAGCCCAATTTGATGCGCGAGTTGTAGAGGTGAAAGTCTTACTTAATGAAGTATCCAGTCGCCAGGTAGCAGGACTGACGAATTTGAGTATTCAAGTCGAAATTAATCGTCAAAAACTCCGCGAACCTGATACCGCATTATTCAATCTTGGTTCTCGCAACGAATTTGGTCCTATTGCCAAACAGTTTGAGTCGGGAAAAGCAATTACCACCGAAATCAACGAACGCCAAATTTCCATCCGGGGATTGTTTAAACTCAGCCCAACTTTTGGTATTAATGCATACCTTGTTACTAGCGATGTCAACTTTTTGCGGATGGCAAATTTCCGGCAACCAGGATTAATTGATGTCGGTGTGATTAAACTTCAGCCCGGTGCAGATGTCTCGAAAGTATTAGCGGAAATCCGATCACGCCTACCGAATGATGTCAAAGTTATGACAAAAGCAGAACATGCAAAAGCCGAAGTAGCCTTTTGGAATGCCAGCACACCAGTAGGTTACACCTTCGATTTGGGTGTAGTAATTGCCTTTATTGTCGGTGCGATAATTGTCTATCAAATTCTCTACAGCGATGTTACCGACCATTTACCCGAATATGCCACCCTTAAAGCAATGGGATTTCGCGATCGCTATTTACTGGTTGTCGTGTTTCAGGAGTCTTTGATTTTGGCTGCCTTGGGATTTATTCCCGGTACGGCGATCGCCTTGGGTATTTATCGGATTACCAACATTGCCACCATGCTACCAATGGCGATGGATTTGGGACGAGTCGTATTTGTGTTTATCCTCACAGCAATCATGAGTTCGTTCTCTGCGGCAATGGCAGTACGTAAATTACAAACAGCCGACCCTGCCGATATTTTTTAGGAGTTAACATGCGATCATCACCGACAATTTCCATTTCCCATCTCAATCACTACTACGGTCATGGTTCGCTGCGAAAGCAGGTTTTATTTGATATTAATCTGCAAATCGAACCGGGCGAAATCATTATTATGACTGGACCATCAGGTTCGGGGAAGACAACATTATTAACCCTGATGGGGAGTTTGCGTTCCGTTCAAGAAGGTAGTTTAACTATCCTGGGAACCGAATTGCTTGGTGCTAGCAAAGATAAAATGACCCTATTTCGTCGCAACATCGGTTATATTTTTCAAGCCCACAACCTGTTAAATTTTCTGACAACCTACCAAAATATCGAAATGGCATTGGAAATCCATGATGTTACCGTAGCAGAAGCAGACACCCGAATTCGCAATGTTTTAGCTGCTGTGGGACTAGAACATCGGATGGACTACTATCCCAGGGATCTATCGGGTGGGCAAAAACAACGGGTGGCGTTAGCGTAGCTTACCGAAGGTATCGCTCGTGCTTTAGTTAGCCAACCAAAAATTATTCTCGCGGACGAACCAACCGCAGCCCTCGATAAAAAATCGGGACGAGATGTAGTGGAAATCATGGAAAAACTTGCCAAAGAACAAGGTTGTACAATTTTGCTCGTTACCCACGACAACCGTATTCTAGATTTAGCGGATCGAATTATTTATATGGAAGATGGATATTTGGTTGATCGCGATGATGTTGTCGAGAAAGTTGGGTAAGCGATCGCTTTAATTCGACAAGTTGTCTAATTTTCGAGATTAAAAAATTAGTTTCTTCCAGATGATGCCGCTCCAACTCTCGGTAGCGTTCTTCCCAAGATTTTTTCTCATCAAGTTGATAGCGTTTTACTTTTATCCATTTATATGTCTCTATGATTTCTCTTTTTTCTTCTGGTGTCATCTCTGATTCCCCTTCTATTTCGTATTCAGTTATCAGTCTATTTTATTTCAAAAAATTAAGAAATCTGAGCCAACTTTTCCCGCAACTGGGTATACCGTTCCTTCTGATTAACTGACCTTACAGCCATACCGATCGCCTTTTTTGAACTAACAATTATCGCCAATTTCTTCGCACGAGTTAACCCCGTATAAATCAAATTCCGCGACAACATCATGTATTTTCTTGATAACAATGTTCACAACAATCGTGTATCAAGGCTTTTACTGTTGTGGGTATACAAACAACAAACAATAAACATGCAGTACATGTGAGTGCGATCGTGAATTCAAAAATCATGGCATTAGGTATCATTCCAATTTCATCTCCATTATTTTCTTTGCTTCAAACCAAGACATCAAACTGTAAGGTAGTCCTGATGCAGTAGATATCTTAACCTTGACTAATAGCTCTCCTTTCATACTTTTAGGCAATTCTGTTGGTGACTCATTCATGATGAATCCTGCATCAATCGCTTGAATATACCATTCCTCAAATCCTTGTGGAAAATCCAACTCTTCTTTACAAAGTCCGTTTTCTGTTTCTTGCGTAAGGGTTTCTGGCTTCTTCCATCGATTTTTAATACCTTCTGCTAACCATCCAGCAGGATTTTTGATAAATTGAGTTGATAACGCATACTTTAATGCTTCAATTGCTTCTAATATAATTTCTTCCGGATTCTGACGAATTAATTTCCTCAAAGTGCTATTTATAGATATACCAAGATTAGTAAGTTCCATCTTGACCAAATCTGGTATAGGTATATGTGTAGACTTGAGCTTGGTACGACTTGAATTAACTTTTTTAGTTACACCTAAATGAGAATAAGCTAATTTATTTTTTAACTCATAATTTTCTTCTGCTAGTTTTTCTAATTCGGTGCTAAGTTTTTGATTACAGCACTTCCGTCTGTAATGAGGTACACTAGATTAAAATACAAATACTTTTAAATGAAGTCATACTCTATCGATCTTCGAGAAAAAATAGTTGCGGCGCATATTCAGAAAAACATTTCAATCAGGAAAGTAGCTAATATATTTTCTGTATCAAAAAGTTTAGTACAAAAGCTTGTAAAACAACAAAAAGTTGATGGAAATTTACA
>JAAUPE010000224.1 GCA_012034595.1 Calothrix sp. CSU_2_0
TACTGCCCACTGCCCACTGCCTACTGCCTTTCTTCTTCTCTACTGCCTACTGCCCACTGCCTACTGCCCATTATTAGAGGTCATTGTATATGGTTGCCGCAACAATCTATCCAACAGCCAAATCAGATATTTCCAATCTTGCCGATGCGACTATTTCTATTGTTGACCAAGCTTTTTCATTGGCATTAAAAAAACGAGTTCTTTCTCATCAGGAATACAAACAGTTACTCAATTCCATTGGTTGGAATTTGAAAGAAAGTAAACTTTACTTGAAAGTTGCTGATGCCTTCTCCTCATTTTCACCAGATGACCTTCAAGAAATTGAACCTCACACGATTTTCGACTTAGCGAAACATACAAAAAAATATAATCAAGTCATCGAAAGTTTAAAAGACTGTGGCAAGATTACCCAAGAGAAAGTACAGGAATTAATTGCTGCCCATCGCACACCTAAAAAAGCAAAACCAGATAAACCAACTATTTGGAAAACAGGGAGAGATGGTGAACCAGTATGTCGAATTCCCGACATTATGGAAGATGATATGCAGAGTGGAAATATTATCCAGCAAGAAATGGATCAAAATGGTACTTTCCCTCAAACTGTAATTCGCAAAGCACTTCAATTGTGGCACGATGTTCAAGAAGGAAAATTAGTTGTACAAGAAGCAGAAAAAAATGTCGAACAAGATACAGAAGTACCACAAAATATAACTAATCACTTTCAGGAAGAAGATTTTGTTGAAGAAGAATCTAAATCTGTGAATTTAAATACATTCTCTGAGTGTGATACTTCTGAAAGTGAAACAACAAATTATAACGAAGACGCTTCTCAAGAACATCACAATTCAGATAATATTATTGTCAACGAAGCAAAAACTCGACAATCTGCGAATATCGATTTGTCTTTATCAGATGATTGCACATTACCTTTCGAGCAAATAGTAGAGACATTGACACGAGCAGAATCTTGGTTAGAGGTAGAAAATGCGATCGACAATTATCCTCAATCAGCTAAATCTCAAATTTGGGGATTATTAGATACTGCAACTCAAGAAAGATTTCATCAATTGAAACAAGAACATTTGACCAATATTGATAAAGCTTTAAAGGTTAACGATAAGGTGATGTGGGAGAAATGTCCGGGAAATCTTTATTCACTCCAACCTTTTATAATTACAAAAATTGAAGGGGATAAAGCAACTTTAGACCTTTTTAGTAAATTGATTCCTCTGAAAGAGTTGACCAAGTATAAAGAGTAGAAACTTTCCCCTCAAATTTGAAGGGAAAGAATTGGTATGCAATTAAAAAGGTATACATTCATCGTCAGGAATCGGATTCTCTCTAACTATTCGCTCCAATTCAGATAGCTCTATTTTCCATTCCTCTTCCCAAGGTTCATAGAAATCATCATAGTTTGCATATCCTTCGCTTAGAAGTTCATCAACTGTCATTGATGAGACTATCTGATATCGGGTTGTTTTTGGTTCCTCAATCATAATTTCACCTCTGAATTTGATACCAGTTTCTATTTTAGTTCTTATTTACTAATGAGAACCCATTGATTTTCAGGTTGTAAGATAATCATGGTTTTAAAACTCAACCATTTCGATACCAAAACAAGACAGGATACTGCAATAGAGGAAGAACTTGAAAATACCCTTGCCGAGTATTTCTTTCCTGGGGTTGAATTTAGCATCAGTACTGCCTATCCCGAAGCTAGTATTCCCGAAGATTTGCAGGAATATAACGGAAAAACACTGCAATTCTCCGCAGGGAAGAGACTATTTTTTGCTAATAATCCTACTATTCGTGAACAACTATGAAGAAACACCGTTGGAGGAAAAATCGCAATTAGCAGCCACTATTCACGAGATTAGTCACACTGGAGAGAGTAAAAATTATTCGGGTTTGAAAAAAGCTGGTGTGGCATTTGCTGTTTTTCCTGGCTATGCGATCGCACAACTCGAAAAACTGCAATTTACTGAGATGCGGGTAATTGGGACTCAGTTTAATGAGTGTGCTGGTAGGGATTTTGTAGGGGGAAAAGGTTGCAGTGAAATTTGAGGATGGGATAAATCCTCGTGAACCAACTAAAACTGCTCGTTGGGTGACGGTAGAGGGAAAAAAGTTGGGAATTATTGATGCGCGCTCTCCTCATTTACTTCCTGGCTGTGAAGCTGTTGCATGTATCACATCTTCCCCTAGTACCAGTGTTATTATCACCAGCTTGAAAAATCCTGAGAATCAATTACAGATCGATCGCATTAATCAATACGCTTTTGCTAATCATAACTGGCAGGGTGAGCAAACAAGCATAACTTTGGATATGCAACAAACAAACCCACAAAAGTACCTGTCGTTTTGCAAAATTGGAAATCAGGTTTTGGGTGTTTTGAATAAAGAATCCGTTGGTTTTTTACAACAACAGCTTGCCAGTAAGGGGAGGTCAATACAAGGATTGACTATTGTGGGGACTGTGAATAAAGCTCCTCCCAGTTACGCGGATATTATCATTGACCCCAGTAGTGTTAAATTTCCTGAGATTGAAGCAGAAATCCAAACTCCTAATGTTGCTACCGTGGTGATTATTACTGGGACGGTTGAGTCAAAATTTCAGGCAAAGACTGAACAAGTTTTGGGTAATATGTTTGAACGTGCGATCGCTCGTGCAATAGAAAGTGGTTTTGAGAGGGTGCAGTTTGTCGATATTTCCCCAAATCCAACACCACAGATTGCGGAAGCTTTACGGCAACTAATCGAGAAGTGGAAGGACATTGAGATTAAATTTATTGGTACAGTCTCAGTCGAAGAAGGGATGAAATTATTGACGCAACCGTCAGATATTGTTCTTGGTGTTAAAACGGCAGAAACTATTGGAATGATTGAATTTGTGGCTAGTCGGGGGAATGCAGTAGCTACATACATCCCAGAAACAGGAGGCTTTGAGCGGTATAATTTACCTTTGGCTCAAAAGGCTGTTGAAGTTGGTCAAATAGAACGTGAACGATAATTGTTTTTACGCCGTGACCATAAATTACCGAACGGCAAAAATTGCCTATCGGAGAGTACGAGTATCAAATTATCAGAATGCTATCAATGTTTTTACTAAGTACAGTTACTGGCGAATATGAGGTATAAAAAAATGACTGGAGGCTCCAGCAGGTTTTTGAGATTATCTGGTAATAACTTTGCCCACACCTACAATTACCCCAATACCAAAGGGGAAGTATATCTTCCCTGCGGTAAAGTACAAGATGTCGTCCAAAAGTAGCGTGTGGAGAAAGTATACAGATGGGAAAGGGTAGGCTAGAAGCATTTAGTGATGGCGTGATTGCTATTCTTATCACTATTATGGTATTGGAGTTAAAAGTGCCACATGGAGACGATTTCAATGCATTACGTCCGCTAATTCCAGTATTTCTGAGCTACGTACTTAGCTTTATTTATCTCGGCATCTACTGGAACAATCACCATCACTTGTTGCAGTCAATTAGGCACGTGAATGGTAGTATCCTATGGGCTAATCTACACCTGCTGTTCTGGTTATCACTAATTCCCTTTGCTACTGCTTGGATGGGGGAAAACGACTTTGCGACCATCCCAGTTGCTCTTTATGGTGTGGTACTTTTGCTTGCTGCTTTGGCTTACTTTATCTTGAGTCGTGCCCTAATTTTCCATCATGGCAAGGATTCTGTTTTGGCAACTGCGGTTGGTCGAGATTTTAAGGGTAAGTTGTCACTAGTAATTTATGCGATCGCGATTCCACTTGCCTTTGTAAAGTCGTGGATTGCCTGCCTACTATACGTTTTGGTTGCAGCTATTTGGCTTATCCCTGACCGCCGGATTGAAAGGAATTTAATTTCGTAAACAAAAATGGCGATCGCAACAACCTTTATCCCTTGCTTGGTGGCAACAACAGCTTGGACAAGAACAAATTGGTACGAATAGGAAACAACTGTTTACCGAACGGAAAAAGTTTCCGTTCGGAGAGAATGTTCTGAAACTGACTGCCTGATAGATTTATGTAAAAATAAGTGAAAAAGAACTCAAACCCAGCATTTAAAGGATTAAATAGGAAAAAATCATATCCTGCGATACGCCTTTGGCGTTAAGCTCCGCTTATCGTAATCTTAACGATTGTGACAGTTGGGGGAGCGATACCTGGGACATAAGGATTATAGGGATTAATGCAATAATACTCTATCAAAAAGTGGTTACTGAGGTGGAAGCCGATTGAAGAAGGCAGCTTTGCTAGAGGTTGATTTGAATGCTACAAGTACTTGTGCAAAATTAAAAAATTAAATATACATTTTTTACTGTGAATATAATGACGCGAAATCGTTTACTCATAGGCTTTTGAGCTAAACTAAATTTTATTGCCAGAGTATAAATATTTTTGTTTAAGCACTTACATGAATTTCCCATCTGAAATTTACTGCGAAATGTCTACTTGAATTGCGTATTCCCTCATTTCCCTCAACTAAATAAAAGCTTGACCACCATATTTGCAGTATTATTACTGATTTATCTTCATTTTATCTTGACAAGAATTACCGTTTTATTACCCTTATGAAATTCCAGCCTCATATCTCAAGATTGTTATAAGATGCTTGATACTATGGGCGTTGCCATCACATCCTCTTAGGCTCACATCTTGCACCAACAAATATTGGATTTTAATTAGTCAGTGATAATGTCAAACTATGTTATAAATGAAACCAATAAATACTTAGAGAGCAAAAGTGCTGTAAAAATAAATCTGAAAACAAAGCGGCAAGAATGCAAGGCATGCCAATTACCAACAGAGTAAGCGCATAACTATCCTGGGTGCTGGTATTGCTGGTCTGGTAGCTGCTTATGAACTCGAACGTTTGGGTCACCAAATCGACATTATGGAGGGTAGTCCACGGATTGGTGGTCGAGTCTGGACGCATCGCTTTGGCAGAGGTTCTGGAGTTCCTTATGGAGAACTGGGAGCGATGCGTATTCCTCACGACCATAAGTACGTTCTGGATTACATTCACGAGATGGAACTGAGCCATAAGTTATGCAAGTTTGTGACCATGTTCGAGGAGCATAATGCCATACTGAGAATTCGTGGAAAAGTCTTTCGCGTTCGAGATGTGTCAGAGATGGCGCTGCAAACCTGCTATCAAGGACTCTTCCAGGACAAGCGGTATAACGAGAATACCCGACTGTTTGCGGCTTGGTTCAAGACTATAGTTGATGCTATTAGCTGCGGAGAACTACGAGAATGTCTGGAGCAAGACTTGAATTCCCACTTGATGGATGAACTGGAGAAGATAGATTTGCAACCTTTCTTTAACGGGCAAGTTAAAACCATTGACATCCACGCATTTATCAAAGCTTATCCACACTTCCGAGAAAAATGCAGCACAGCACTTGATTTATTCCTTGGCGATATTCTAGTTGAGACGAGCCATGATTTATTCCAACTGCAAGGAGGGATGGATCAATTGACTGATAGTTTAGCGAAAGCTGTCAATGCTCCAATTAGATGCAACCAAGAGGTAGTTGCTCTGAAAATACTTGACAATGGTGTTGAGGTTTCCTGGTTAGAGTCAGGACGACTGTATACGCGCCACTGCGATTATGTATTATGCACCATCCCGTTCTCAGTCCTGCGACAAATGAACTTAAGCGGGTTTGACGATAACAAGCTAGCTGCAATTCACAACACAGTCTATTGGGCAGCAACCAAGGTTTTGTTTCACTGCGCTCGTCCCTTTTGGCAGAAGGATGGAATCTTCGGTGGTGCTTCCTTCAGCGATGAAGGGATTCGCCAGATATATTATCCCTCAATCAAAAATAACTCCTCTGAGGAAAGTGTATTACTCGCTAGTTACACTATTGGCAATGATGCGGAAAATCTAGGAATGATGCCGGAGCGCGATCGCAATATCTATGTTCAAAATGCTCTGAGTAAAATTCACCCGGAAATTCAAACCAAAGGCATGATTTTTAATGCAGCAAGTATTGCTTGGAGCAACTACAAATGGAGTGCTGGAGGATGTTCTGTTCCTTGGAACCATGATATGTCATATGAACATCGGCATTACCAAGATATCGCCAAGTCCCAGAAGACTCTTTTCTTTGCTGGTGAGCATTGTTCTAGGCTGACAGCATGGATGGAAGGCTCGATTGAGTCAGCGCTCCAAGCTGTTTACGACATTGCGATTTACAAGCCCTTTACTCCTGCAATCTGCGTTGGTAAAGCCGCTCCGTTCACCGAAGGTGTTCCCGTAGGGTAGGAGCTAGGTATCGCAACCCATTGACCGACATTGCAGTTTACAAGCGCTGTACTCAGAACTTAAAACCAAAAAGGCAAAATGGAACTACAACAAAGATATAAGACACCACCCATGCTTCCAATTCAATGAGTACTAGCTATGTTTCATACTGGCAACCGATGCTGGAGGAAGATAGAATAACTTCAGGATATTGCTGGTTTGACTACAGGCGCAATGTTTGCCGCATTGATGGTCTATTTAATCCCTGGGCTGAGAAAGAAACCGGATACAGCCTCTGGATGTCGGAAATATTTACTCCAGGAGAGGGACAAACACGTAAGGCAAAAATAGCTTACACGAAATCAGGGGGTAGGGAACAAACCACTTACCAGGCAATTCCTTTAAATGATGATGTGGATGCATGTCACGAGTTGCTGTTAACACAAGATATCTTGATTCGGAATAATGCTATTTATGCAGGTAGCCAGACAATATTGGCAATGCAAACAGATGCTTGGATATTTACCCGACAGTTGAAAGGGCAATCAACCTATTATTTTCAGCAAGGAACAAATCATTTAGTACGTATGGTTACTGGAGACCCAAATAAACATGCCTCAGTGCGGGATTTTCCTAACTTCGATACACACATTATCCCCGATCATATTTTTAGTATTAGTAAGAATCTAGTCAAGTACTAAAATCGCTTCTACGGTCTTTACGAGGATGGCAAAAAAACAAGTATAATTTAGTACAAAAGAAAGTAATAGTGCTTTTGGAGTTCATCTTCCTTGCGTATGCGGGAATACTAACTTTAGCTAACTTAGTATAAAGTTAAGTCAGGATGAACACATTAGACACAGTTAATATTTACGAGACTCAAATCAAAGCGCTGATAGATCGGGGTCAAATGTTGGAAGCGATCGCTCTGGGTCAAAATGCCTTAGCACGATTGGGGGTCAATTTACCATCTGAACCTGAACAAACCTTGATAGGCAAAGCACTACAAAGCCTTTCTGAGCGACTCTCAGGTCAACAGATTGAGGAACTGATTACTCTTCCTGTGATGAGCAATCCGACTACAATAGCGGCTATGCAACTGTTAGCAATGTTATCTGGTCCCATTTTTCGGGTAAGTCCTGCCTTGCTACCTCTACTTTGCGCCACAATGATAAATCTATCCCTTGAATTTGGAAATACACCCGCATCAACCATCGGGTATGTAAGTTATGGCATGGTGCTGTCTGCTTTTGGGGGAGAGGTTGAAAAGGGCTATCGTTTTGGACAGTTGGCGTTGAATTTAGTTAATCATTTGAATGCACAAGAATTCAAGCCTCTAACTTTATTTTTATTTGGTACTTTTCTCCAACATCGTCAAGAAGGACTGAGGGCAATAATCCCAACCATGAAAGAATGCCATTTGGCTGGAATGGAAACTGGTGATTTCCGACATGCTGGCTACAGTATAGCTATCTATGCAGATGCTAATTTCTTCGCGGGAGTATGTTTGAACGATTGGGAAGCAGAAATCGAAAATTACTGTGTTGTTTTAGAGACTGTGAAGCAAAATTCTCCTCTCACTCAACTAAAGTTGATACAACAGACGGTGCAAAATTGGAGGGAAATAGTCAATCAACCAGATTTATTAAGAGGTACTTTCTACGATGAAATGGTGATGGTTCCTAAGCATCATCAGGATAATGATTTTACTGTGCTGAAGAGTGTATATATCCACAAAATAATGCTTGCCTATTTTTTTGGCAATTACAGTCATGCTCTAAATTACGTTGCCCAAGCTAATCTGTATTTGCGGTCAATGACAGGAACAATTTATACTGAGTTTTTCCATTTTTATGCAGGGTTAAGCTACTTGGCTGTATGCTCTACACTGTCAGAAATTGAGCAAGCTAACACTCTTGCCTTGGTGGAGACTCATCAAACTACCTTAGCTCAATCGGCGCATCTGCACAAATGGCATTTAGTTGAGGCTGAGCGGCAAAGAATTTTAGGTAATCAAACCTCAGCTAGGGAAAATTACGATTATGCCATTGCGATCGCCAAAGAAAACGGCTACATTCCTGAAGTTGCCATAGCGTCGGAATTAGCAGCTAAATTTTATCTGGCTTTGGGGAAAGAAAAAGTAGCAGTTGGGTATATGCAAGAAGCTTACTACTGTTATGCTCAATGGGGAGCGACAGCTAAAACTGGCAATTTAGAAAAAGACTATTCTCAACTACTACGTTCTTCTCAAAAATAACTTTTTCACCTGTTCAGGGACTTTCCAAATCTCCCCAATCCAAACTTACGCAGGATTTAGTATTTCCTTTTCCGATATATTCTCCATCCAAGCTTTAATTGCTTCAATTTCGGAAATCCCATTATTCATAGCTCCAACAACAGATTTCTGATAGGAGTTGGTCGCAAAATCCGCATGTTCAAATTTATCTTCTCCCCAATATAAACACATAGTTTTTACCAATTCTTCAATTTGATTTGGCTTCAACTGGTTTGGTCTTTCTACTTCCTGAAATTTCAACCACTCCACAACCAATTCAACTGGATAATTCAGTAATGTGCGAATTTGCTTAATACGTAGGGCTTGCTGATTAAAGATGAAACCCTTGTAGAAATAGTGATTGAGGTCGATAGGTAGGTAAAAAGTGCAAGAAAATCAGGTAAAATGGCTCAAAACCCTAACATCGGCATAAAAAATGTATAGAAAAATTGAGAACCCACCCACCCCAATAGAAAAGTTTGAATTGCCATTTGAGGGGCAATTGGCAGAGGATAATAGGTGGGTAATTATGGCTAATTTAATTCCTTGGTCAGAATTTGAAGATGAATATGCCCAACAATTTAGGATTGAAATGGGGGCACCGGCAAAGTCATTTCGGACAGCTATCGGAGCTTTAATAATCAAGGAGAGATTGGGATTAAGCGATAGAGAGACAGTAGAACAAATAAGAGAGAATCCTTATTTACAGTATTTTATAGGGTTGAATAAGTATAGTAACGAAGCACCATTGAAGCATCGATGCTAGTTCATTTTAGACAAAGAATAGATATAGAATTAGTTAATAGAATGAATCGAAGTCTGGTCAAAAATAGTCGAAGAGTCAGAAAGTGAAGAAGATAAATGAA
>JAAUPE010000052.1 GCA_012034595.1 Calothrix sp. CSU_2_0
TGCCTCCTTACTTCTGCCTTCTGCCTTCTGCCTCCTGCCTTCTGCCTTCTGCCTTCTGCCTCCTTACTTCTGCCTTCATGCACTAGTTTTCATGCTTAAAATTTTAACAGCGACATCTTCTGTGATGGGCATTACTGACAAACGATTTCCTTTTCTAAGTAAGATTAGTTCATCAGCATCAAATTTTTCTCTAAGTATTGAGAGGGAAATACAATTAGCAAAAGCCTCGACAAACTCAACTAAAACTGTTTGCCATCGTGGAGAATCAGGAGTTGATTTTGGGTCGTAATATTCACTTTTTGGGTCGAATTGAGTTGGGTCAATAATATCTGTTTTCAGAATACGCATTAACCCAACTATACCAGGAGTATTTGTATTTGAGTGGTAGAAAAAGACTAAATCTTCTGGTTGCATTTGCCGCATAAAGTTACGCGCTTGATAGTTACGTACTCCATCCCAAACAGTTTTACCTTGCTGTTCTAGGTTGGTTATACCGTAAACATCTGGTTCTGATTTCATTAACCAATAATTCATTCAACTAACCATATTTAACTTGGTAATTAGTAGTCTGCCATACTATTGTCTTGGGAAAAAATTTAACAAACATTCAGGGTTTGATTCCCCTTTTTAAAAACAGCCTTCTACCTTCATTTAACCGCTAAGACGCGGAGAACACCAAGAAATAAAGCTAATAATTTTTTTCTCTTTCGTCGAAATCTTCGATCCAATTTGTTTGTTCTTTTTCTTCTGTATCGTCTAATTTATTATCTAATCTTTCTATCTTTGTACTTTGATTATGGTGGAATATTTTTCCCAGGTATTCTGGAAGAATTTTAGTGTAAAAAACTATAATTGCTTTAATCATTTTCTGTTAATTATATTGCTTTTGTTTATAATTTAGATAGTACTAAATAATTAAATGTTATCATATTATATCTGGCAATGTGATGTATATAGGGGAGCTATGCTTTATTTATCGTGCCATTTCTCATCGTAGATTATTTATTTTTACAAGGATTATGCGATCGCACTCAAATTAAGTGTAATTTTGATATATTTTTACAGTTATTTATAAATTTAACAGACATAAAAATTAACACATTATGAGCAATGTAACAGATAGAACAATATCCCGCCATACATGACTATATTTTGTCTTTTCTGTCAATGCCCAAGTCCTAATATTTTTTATGCACACAAATATATAGCGTTTACTAACCTCGTTACATACATCCGTAGGGCACAGCAGTGCTGTGCCCCTACGTTTGGGGATATAATTATTAATTATAATGCTGTATTGCATCTGAGCGATAAACGCTATAGTTTTTTTATTTACAAATATTTATTGCTTGGATGATTGGCTGATTATGTGATTTGGGGTAAAACAATATGCTGATTTTATTGGGTTGAATATCTAGCTGTTGTGAATTAGTTTCTAGTTGTAATATCTGATTTAATACTGATTGGATTGTTTTTGTATCTGCAATTACAATTCCAGTGCTAAGTGTCGCGATATTAGGATTTTGATTGGAAATTGTTTGATGCCATAATGAGGAAAAGTCTTGATGTGATAATTGGAGATTTACGACAGGATTAGTATCAGATTTGATTAATACTTTCGTTATTTTTTGAACTTCATTTGTATCGCTGCTAATACAAAAATTAAATTCAACATCCTTAAGGAAATTGGATATTTCTTCAAGATGATTTTTTTCAGGATTTACTGGCAATAATAATAATCTTAATCCATGTTTACCGTTTTTTAGTTTGGGTAATATTTCGTCTAAGTGTTGTGTAATATTGACAGCTTCGAGTTTTGTTGATTCTGTTTTTTTTGCTAATTTGCTATTCTGAAAGTTCAGAATACTAATACCACAATTTGATTGTTGAAATGTATGAAACTGTGATGAATTTATCCCCAATGCTGTACCAATTAATGCCCTAATTGTTCCTCCATGACTAACTATTAATATAGTTTCATTTGGATGATTAGGTAGAATATTTTGCCAAAATTGCTCGGCTTTTTTGTATAATTCTAAAACTGGTTTTGTTGGAGTTTTAGCTAATATGGAGCCAGAAAGAGTAACTGTTTCCATAATAAATTCATGGGGTTTTTCTTCCCAAACACGGTAATCTTCTGCGAGATTTTCGCGGACATATTTAAATGATAAACCTTGCCATCCTGGTAAATCAATCTCTTTCAGGTTTTGATCTAATTTTAATTTAGGGGTGTAGTTTGTAGTTGTATTAATAATTTTTAAAATTTGCTGTGCAGTTTCTTGAGTACGTTGAAGTGGACTTACATAAATTGCATCAATAGGAATGTTACTTAAAAATTTACCACTACGATCTGCTTGGATTCTTCCTTTTTGATTAAGTAATGATTCATCGCAACAACCTTGATATAATTTCTGCTCATTGTATGTGCTTTGTCCATGACGTAGGAAAATTATGCGGGTTGAGTTTGCTAAGGTTTCGTTGTTATACATGTCTTAATTTTGTATCAATATAATCTAGCAATTATATCTGATTTGTCAAAACTGGAAACAGGAAAATTAAATGCAGAGTCATAGAGAAGATAAAAAATAGGGAACAGAGAATTACTACATTAAAAGCTCAATCTAATCTGGTAATTGTAGAAAATTTGCTGATTTTTTCTGAGATATCCCTTTCTAAATCCTCAATTTTTGCTTTCACATTTTGTAATTCTTGGGTAAATTCTATTTGTAAGCTTTGTAAAATTTTTAAATCTGCTTGTGTTAAAGACAGTTGGAGATTTTTATTAGCTTTCATTTGTTGATTAATATTATTAATAACAGTTTTAGCTACTCTTTATACCTGTACTGAAAAAGAATCTGGACGATCGCAATTATTACCTAATGCTGATTGCAATGCATACATCGCTGCATACCTGCCACCTTGATATATTAGTTGCTGGTGAGTGCCTTTTTCTAAAACTTCCCCTGCTTCGATATAAACAATCAAATCAGCATTTTGTACTGCTTTGAGATTGTGGGAAACAGTAAAAGTTGTGCGTTTCTCAGTCAACCGATCTAAGGCTTCATTTACTGCATATTCATTTTCCTGGTCTAAACCTGTGGTCGGTTCATCTAAAATAACTATAGGTGATTGGCGCACCGCAGCACGTGCGATCGCAATTCTTTGTCTTTGTCCTCCCGAAAGTGTTGCCCCCCGTTCTCCTAAAATTGTGTCGTATCCTTGCGGTAATTGCAGAATAAAATCATGGGCATTTGCTAAACGTGCAGCTTCCTCAATGTCTTGGTCAGATGCATTTAAATCACCGTAGGCAATGTTATCTCTAACACTGGCTGCAAATAACACACTTTCCTGTAATACTATGCTAATTTGCCGGCGTAATGATTGTATTTTATACTCACGTAAATCATGTCCATCGATGAAAATGCCTCCAGTGGTGGGGTCGTAAAGACGGAGTAATAAGCTTGTTAGGGTGGATTTGCCACCACCAGAAGCCCCTACTAAAGCCACGCGCTGACCAGGTAAGGCTGCAAAAGTAATGTTTTTTAAGATACTTTGTTCGCCATTGTAACTAAAACTGACATCTTTAAAGTGAACCTGTCCTTGAAAAGATGGTGCTTCTTTTGACCAACGATTATCTTGGATATCGGGAACAGTATCCAGGATATCAAGAATGCGATCGCCTGATGCAGTCGCTTTGGCAATTTGTCCAACATATTTTGCTAGCAACCGCATGGGTTTAAAGGCAATACGGAAGTAATTGACAAATACCAATAAATCACCGGGGGTAATATGATTACCCATCACTAAATGCACACCTCGCCATAATACCAAAGCTGTGGCAACCCCGACTAAAAGTTCCACCATTCTTTCCATACCTGCGGCAAGTTTTTGTGCTTTGGTACTTTCTTGGAAACTTTGACGATTTTGGTTGGCAAAGGTATTTTCTAGCATGGACTGAAGAGACAGTGCTTGTACAACTTTAATTGCACCAATCGATTCTGCTGTCACATCTGCTAATAATCCTTCCCTTTGACGTTGAGATTTGACTATACCCCGAATTTTTTTTGTTAAGCGTGCTGTTGCAAAAATAAATATCGGAAATATCGCTAAAGCAAAAATTGCTAATTCCCAATGTACCCAAAACATGACAATAATCATGCCTAAAATTGTGCAAGAATTTGCAACCAAGGGTAATAGGGACATCACTGTTACTTCTCGCAATTTAGAAATATCTGAAGTGACGCGGGTAATTAAATCACCAGTTTTAACTTGATGATGAAAAGACAGGGAAAGATTTTGAATATGGCTATAAAGTTCGGCTCTAATTTCTGTTAAGATATTACTTGCAGCTAATGACATTCCATATATACTAAAGTAGGCTGCAAAAGCACGTAAGGCAGTTATTACGATTAATGCGATCGCAAGTACAGCAACTAAACTAAATGGGTCTAATCCTTGAAATAAAGGAATTTCTGAGATTTTCTCTTTAAAGTTCGGGACAAGAATATAATCAAAAATAAATTTGAGCGGCCAAGGTTCTAAGAGATGAAGAAATATCTCCGCTATTAAAGCAATAAAAGATGTAATTAGTAACTTGTTTTGCTGTTGGATTTGAGGTGAAAAACGCTGCCAAATTCTTACCATTACAGGTAGAGCGTTTTTAATACTTTTGGATTTTTTCTGCGTCATTTTCTCGGTGTATATGAATTTGAGTTAAGTAAATAATTTTGAAATTAAAGATTAATATAATAGACTTAAATTTTTTAGTTTGATGTGCGTATATTTGAGCTATTAGACTGGGATTTTAATGATTTTAATCCCAGTCTGGTGTAAACTTAGTCAAGCATGCATCTATGCTAGGTAGAACATTTAACTAAAGCTCTTCATTTGAGTAAAAAATACTCGTATATTTAAAGGTTTTTAGTCAGGGCTTTAGTCGTTATATTTGTTATATTTGAGCAATAGAATAGATAAACAGCTAACTAAAATTGGAAGTTACCTTTCCAAAAAAAAACTATTGACTAGAAACTAATTCTCGCTGTCTATGATTACTTCCAGATAATGATTGATACTGTTGTGGTAAACTTTTAACATAATTATCTGTGATGACTTGATTAATTTTTCGTTCCAGATTAATCGCCCATTTTTGTAACCATAATGGATTCCAACCAAAGGTAATATAATTCAGAAAAGGTATTAAAAAACCTTTGTGTCGTCGATGTCCCATCCGTTGGTAACGTTTCTCGAAATATCTATCTTTGGTTGCAAGATTCCATTTTTGAGCAAAATGTTCTAAGCTAGCAACTTCCCAAGCATTACTCCAACGCACCATAAAAATGATAATTCGGGTAACTCCCATTTTAAACCAGGTACATAGGTGACAACAGAAGCAGGTTCACAATAAAAACTACCACCAGTATTATTGACAGTCATGCAAAAGTCTATATGTTCACGAGTACTGAGAAATCCTTCATCTAGCAAACCAATTTTTTGGAAAATATCACTTTTAATTAACATACAATGGAATTCTGCAAATTCACATTTTTGACGTTGTAATTGTTCTTTGATTTCTGCTACTTTACGGTTGACAAAGTAATGTTTCTCATGAACTTTGCGTTTAATTCTGCCATCATCTTTTACATGTTCAACAATATGTGCTTCTCCACCTGCTAAATGCACAACTTCACCAAAATTTTTGCCAATACAAGTCAAAGGACAAACAACAGTTGCATTTGTTTCTTCTGAACATTGCAACAAAGATTCTAACCAATTTGGACTCACCAAGACATCGTTATCTATAAACAAGAGATATTCCGTGTCTACATGGGGAATCGCTAAATTACGTGCTTGATTTGGAGATAGATAATAATCTCTACGAACCAGTTGAAAGTTTTTTTCCTGAGATTGTTCTTCTAAGTATTTTTGAATCTTTTGAGGAGAATTAGCATCTACATAAATCAACTTGAAAGGTACTGTCGTATGCTGGTAAATACTTTCCAGAGATTCACGGGTAAAACTGAAACGTTCCCGTTGAGATATAACAATAGTTACTTGTGGTTTGTTCATAATTAATGACCAATAATTCCTTGATAGTAATTACGGATTTATACGTGGAGTTCATCAAAATACCCCAAACAAGAAGTTACAGTATTTCTCTAAGCAAAGAGATAACATCAAAACGAAACTCCTTCTCTTCTCTGCGTCTCTGCATCTCTGCGTGAGATTAATCTCTATCCTTAATCAGCAACACCACAAGTGGGGTGTAATCAACGAATCTGATGATTTCAATACATGTTGATAAATACTCAACCAATTACCCTGTTCATTTGCTGGAGTCAGTTGCTGACATACTTTTTCCTGTGCTGCAACACCAAATTTTTGTCGCAATTTTGGATTATCAGCTAAATATTTGAAAGCAGCAGCTAATTCTGAACTACTACCAGGATTAACCAAGAAACCATTAATATTATCCTCAATTATTTCCCCGATCGCATCCACATTTGTCCCCACAATTGCACAACCTGCTAACATTGCTTCGAGTAAAGCATTGGGGCAACCATCGGTCAGAGAAGGTATGGTAAATATATCTAGATGTGGTAAATAAGCTAAGGCTTCTTCCCGACTTTTAATCCCTGTAATCCGCAGTTTCTCTCCCAGGGTACATTGCTGTAATTCATATTCCCAATATGACTTTTCTTTATCAACAAAGTCACCAACTAATAATAGGGTGACATCAATTTCATGACTTAGTTTCGTACAAGCATCTAACAGAAACTCAATCCCCTTTTTATCACGAAATCTACCTGTCGTTCCAATAATCAAACCAGATAATTCATCAATTAAAGCTGGTTTGGGAAGACTTGTAAAATCAATCGGGACAATCGAATTCCAGAAAGCAGAGGATTTTGATTGGATGCTAGGAACAAGAACATGGGCACGTTTTTGTAAATCTTGACTTACGAAAGTAGTCCAAGCGGAATTTTCTAAAATCCAAGCAATTTGACCGTAGTTTTTGGGATTAAAGATATGTTTATGTAGGTCAGAACCACGCACGCTGTTGATTACTGGGATATCATTTTCTTTCGCTAACATTGTGGTGACGTAACCAGTTTCCACCAAAAAGAATGCATGAAAAAGGTCAAATTTATACTTTTGATGGAGACATTTTAACTGAAAATAAACATCAGCTAAAAAGTCTGTGACTTCGGTTACACCGTCACGAGCTGCTGATTTGATTCTATGTACAAATATATTATCTTGTACATTTGTTTTGCAGCTAGCACGACGATAAGTATTTTTTTCTACTAAACGTTGTTTGGAACGAAAAACAGCGACGTGGACTTCATAACCCACCTCTGTCAGCATTTTAGCAATGCGGTTTACTGACTCACCAACTCCACCGACATCGGGAGGGTATTCTAAGGTTGTGATACAAATTTTTTGGTCATAATTTTATTTGGTTGTGAGGTAAAGGTAAACAGAAGATTAACTTAGACTACTTGTGGTTGGGGAATAAGTTTTTTTAATAGTGAGGTGGTATTTTCGACACCGTTAAAATCAAAATTTATCATATTGTGGTCTTTTTTTAGGTAATTAATTATTTCGGCTGCAAATATTTCCGAATTTAATTCTTGCGGTTGAATCATTTTTACTACACCTAATTTTTCGAGTTTTTCGGCTCGCATTTGTTGTTCTTGGTCGTCGTTTCCTGTAAAGGGTAATATCATGGCTTTTACACCTGTTGTCATAATATTTAGGGTGGTATTATAGCCGGACATACTAATAGATAAGTCGGCTTTTTGCATATAGCTGAGTAGATTGGTGGTGTAGCGACTAACGCTGATATTTTCGTGATTAGCTGTGAGATTCTGCCAGTTATGTAGTTTTTCTGGGGGGATAAATGGTCCTGTAAATATTTGGATGTGGTGGGGAATTTTTTGTGCAAGTATAGGTGCTGATGCTATTACACAATCGATTAATTCATGACCAAATCTTCCACCACCAACACTCACTAAGATAAGTGGATGATCTGATTGAATAATTGCTTGCTCTTCTGGAGCTAAAATCGGCTTTATGGGTGGTTTCTGAACAACAAATCCTGTATAACTAATTTGACATTTTATATCTGCTAAACGGGTAAATGTCTCTGCCAAAGGATAAAATTTGGGGTCACCATGAATTAGCAGTAAATCAAAATATTTATTCATCAATTTACAAACTTTTTCTTCATAATCAACACGATTACTTTTGGTAACGACTATATCACGTAAACTCGAAACCACCTTCACTGGTTTTTTGCTTGCTTTTGCCTGTTCGAGTAGGGGAATCAACTCAAATTTAAATTTTCCTCTACCAAAGGGAAATAATTCAATCATGAAAATATCAGGTTGAAATTGATTGAAAATTTCCAAAAGTTTATTTTTGCGGATTTCTTGAACTTCTGGGAGTGTAAATGATGTATCGACTACTTGTAATGATTGAAATTCTGAATCGGTTTTAATTGCTGGTAAGTTAATTACTTCAACACCATCGGGAAACGGAAATTCTTGAATTACTTCTCCACCATTAATAAAGCAAACTTGAAATTCTGGTATCAAACCACGAACGATTTCCATGCTGCGAACTAAATGACCCATGCCTAAAATATGTTGGCAGTAGAACATTAGTTTTCTCATCTTTTTTACCTCTCGTAAATTTTCAATTTTTTTGATTTAATTTAGGGACATTTGTTCTACAAATTTATTACTTTAATGAACTATATCTGGTTCTACCGCGATTATTGCTGCTAGTATATAAATCCTAAATGAGTCATGAAAATATCTCTATTATTATCTTGGTGTTTTCAGTACCTTGGTAGTTTATTCCTTCAAGATTTTTTCACAAATGATTTAGGAATGCTATAGATGATTATTTTCATTTGACTATAAATAAATCAATTCTGCTTGAGTAGTGGTAAATTTGTCGGCTAAAATATTTTGGAAGTATCTTGCAATTCTGGGTAAACCTTCTAAATCAACACTTTGGATTTTATGAGGATTTGCTAACACATGGATTAAGTTATTTATCAATATTTCCGGTGTGAGATTGTCGGGATGTATAGTCTTAAATAAAGCTTGTTGCTGCATTCTCTGACAACGCATTAATTGTTCTTGAGAAGGTTTGATGCGGGGTACAATGACAGCAGGTTTAGCAGCAGAAAGTATCTCGCAGATAGTGTTATAACCACCCATTGATACTACTGCATCTGCTGCTTCTACATAACTCATTAAATCGTCGGTAAACTCTTTTATTCTGACTTGAGGATTCAGTTTTGCTGTTTCTTCAAGTGCTTGTTTCTGCTCTCTTGGCATTTCGGGACCACAAATAATTAGACTGTTGATAAAGTCGCTATTCGGTAATGTTTTTAACCCTTGCAGATAATTATTAATTAATTCATAACCATCTTGTCCACCACCAGGAGTTACTAATACTAATTTTTGATTTGCTTGTACTTTTAATTCTTGATGAATTTGAGTTTTAGTTTTATTTCCTGATGGACGACGGATATAACCGCAAAATCTTACTTTCTTTGCTGCTGCTTCCGGTAATTGATACTCTTTACGAAAATCTAAAACATCTGGAGTTCCCACAACTAATAGTGATTCGTAATATTTTTCAATTGCTGCATAGTAACCTTGTTTTTTCCATTCATGGATGGTTTTTTCGGGAGTATCGAGGATATCCCTTAGCAACAACACAAGCTTTGTCTTTGGTAAAACTTTATGTAAATAACGAACCGTTGGAATTAACTCATCCTTGATACCGTAAGCTTTTTTATCCACCAAAAATATATCGGGCTGAAAATTAATTGCTGCTGATAAAATCAGATGCGATCGCAATCTTACTGTATCCTCTACGTTCATTCCCAAATACTTGACCGCAACTTCCCCAGTCTCTCCCCGATTCAAACAGGGAAGTTTAATGTAGTCTAGTCCCTTTGGTAAACGAAATCCCTGTAACATAGGTGAACCAGACAGTAACAAAATTGAAAGTTCGGGAATTTCCTGCACCAGATGTTCGCAAATAGCTAACATTCTCCGAATATTGCCCAGACCAAATGCGTCGTGGGAATATACCATTAGTCTCATAATTAAAAGCCTCAATTTGATTTTGGATTTTAGATTTTGGATTTCGGACTTTTGATGTTAGATTTCGGACTTTTGATTTCGGACTTTTGATGTTAGATTTTGGATTTTGGACTTTTGATTTTGGACTTTTGATGTTAGATTTTTGATTTTGGAATTTAGATTTTGGACTTTGGACAACATCGCAATGAGAGAAAATATGTAATCCCAAATTCCGAGAATCTCTAGACGACAGTTTGTAAATTGCGGGAATTATTGTTTATTTTCGAGAAAATTCCAGTTTCTACACTTACATTCCCACGATTCGGACGACCAATCCCAACATAATAGAATCCAGCTTGTTCTAAAGTTTGCGGATTTAAGAAATTTCTACCATCGATAACAATTGCTGTCACCATTACATTCGCAAGTTCTCGATAATCAAGTTCGCTAAATACTTGCCAATCTGTTACCAAAACTAATGCATCACAACCCTTTGCAAGTTCTTCAGGATTATTTGCTAAATTAATATGTGCAAAATGGGGATGGAGATTCTCTTGTGAAATAATTGGGTCATAGGCTTTCACTTTCGCACCCAAACGAGTTAATTCGGAAATTAAATCCAATGAAGGAGCATCACGCATATCGTCAGTATCTGGTTTGAAAGTCAACCCCAACAACCCGATAGTTTTACCCTTGAGAATTTTTAATACTTGTTGCAGTTTTTCCAACGCAGATAAACGCTGAGTCTGATTTGTCGAAACTGCTGCTTTTAATAATTGTGCCTCATAACCATAATCATCAGCAGTGTGAATCAGTGCTGATACATCCTTGGGAAAACAAGAACCACCCCAACCAATCCCAGCTTGCAAAAATTTACTACCAATCCGGGAATCTAAACCAATACCTTTTGCTACTTGGGTTATATCCGCACCAACGCGATCGCAAATATTCGCGACTTCATTGATAAAACTAATCTTGGTTGCTAAAAATGCATTGGCAGCATACTTAATCATCTCTGCCGATGTTAAATCCGTTACTACCACAGGAACATCAGGTAAAGATTTATTTTCAGCAAACTCCCGTTGAACGATTGGTGCGTACAATTCCTGCATCATGGCAATCGCTTGTTCGCTATTACTTCCCAAAACAATGCGATCGGGATTGAAGGTATCATATACAGCCGAACCTTCTCGCAAAAATTCGGGGTTGCTAACAATGTCAAATCCTGCGATCGCACAATGACGTTCCGCAACACCATCGAGAACTATTCTGCGTACCCAATCACCCGAACCAATCGGTACTGTAGACTTATTTACAATTACTTTGTATCCACCATTCAAGTGCGAACCGATACCGCGAGCCACCGCTTCTACGTACTGCGTATCGCTTTCTCCATTTGGTAAAGCTGGAGTTCCCACAGCAATGAACAAGATTTGACCATGTGCTACACCAATTCCTAAGTCAGTGCTGAACTGTAATCTTCCTGATTCCATCCCTGACTGAATAATTTCATCTAATCCGGGTTCAAATATGGGAGATTTTCCAGACTGCATTAATGCAACTTTCTCAGCGTTGTTATCTATGCAAATTACCTGGTGTCCAACCTTGGCTAAACAAGCACCTGTAACTAATCCAACATATCCAGTACCGATAACACAAACTCGCATGGTGACAAACCTCTCAATACATCAAGGAAGCACTGGGGTTAAGTAGTGTTTCCTTTCTTGATACATATCTTCAGGCTTGTACATGAGTTCTTTATGAAACTTTCATGAGAAAATTCTCATGAAAGTATTATAAAGTATCCAGTATTACTAAATCAAAAAGTGACTTTGGAGAAGCTTGTCCCAGATGCGATCGCAAAGTGACTCCAGTGGAGTATCGCTCAACCATGCGAGAGAAAGCTAAATCTGGTGACAAACACTAAAAAATCGAGGTAATTCGCAATCTTCCAATACCTAAAGATTGACCTAACTCCAATTTGCCTTCCGGAAAAACCGTTACCTCAAATAAATAATTCCCGTCGTTTCGAGGATTTTCTTTTACTCCCATCACTAGAGTCAATTTTTGTCCGGGTTCAACGGGAGGGTCAAAAATGACAGATTGACCATTTAATTCGGGTTTGATTTCGGTAATTTTAATCTCTTTTCTTGTATTATTTATTCCATAAGCTCTAATTTGACTAAGATTAAATCTTATTATGTCAAATCCCCCACGCTGAACTATATTTACCTTTCGTAAGGGTCGTGAAGATTTAGGTATATTAATCGTGAAGTAGTATCTTGTGTTTCTTGCTCCTACGGTAATTTCACTTGCTCGCACACTAACGAGAGACAAGTAATTTTGGTTTTGGGAGTCTGAACTAACTTTTTTACTCTCATTCATTGGTGATGCAAAACTTCTAGTGACTATTGTTAAAAAAAATACACCAAATAACGTCGTGATGATTGGGAGGTGTTTCCAAATAAGTTTCATAATTAATTTTGGTATCAGTACTTTCTGGTATGATACTTCCGGAATCAGGTGCAAATTCAGATATCGTTAATTTTCTTGATGCTTAAGCGCTATGGACAAAACTTATGGTAATTATTTAATACATCGCTTCCCTCTCAGTAAAGACAGTAACTGAGTTTCCCGCATACCATGTATTCTGATGAAATGGAGCGAAGAATTTAGGTTTTCAACGATAATCTAGATGTTTTATTCCGCTACACTGCATACCCCAGCCAGGAAGCAAGCTAGAAGATGACAAAAAGACTAAAAGACTGACATTTCAAACAACCTCTAAGTAAGTCGGCGTTAAAAAATCAACCTATGTAACGAAGTGTAAAATCGACAAAGAGCCTATAAATGGAACATTCCAGGGTTTTTACAAAACTCAACATACTTTGGTTTTATCGTGCCGACTTACTTAACTAGAATTTTAAAACATTGGCAGTAAAGAAATTAGTTGGAACTCAAATAATTATAAAAATTGAGAATGTTCTATATAAGTGTTCATGGATGCTTTGATAAGCCATCCATAAATTTTATGAGGTTTTATGACTTTTAGACACTACATTTGCCAGACATTTATATATGTCTCTATTGGAATATTAATTCCTGGTAAGACAATGAGTATTGCATTTGCGAGTGAACAAAATTTTCCGAATATTCCTAGTCATAACGACAAAATAAATTTTGAGCAGAAAATATCTCAATCTGACTCTTCTAATCCTGATAATCTTCAGATAGAAACACCTAAAATTAATCAAGAAAATTTACCTTTGACATCAGTTAATCAACTTGCTGATGTCCAGCCGACAGATTGGGCATTTCAAGCTTTACAATCTTTAATTGAGCGTTACGGCTGTATTTCTGGATATCCTGATAATAGCTTTAGAGGTAATCGTAGCTTAAATCGCTATGAATTTGCTGCGGCTTTTAATGCTTGTTTAGATACTGTAAATCAGATGATTCAGACTGCGAGAGAACAGTATGCAACCCAGGAAGAATTGGAAACTGTTAAACGATTGCAAGTAGAATTTGCTCAGGAATTAGCCGAACTAAGCCCCAAATTGCAACCTATATCAGATAATTTAGCGAGACTGGAAAACGACCCGCTTTTTCTACCACCAGTCAACTTTTAGGAAAAGCGATATTTGCAGTTAGTAATGTTGATGGTAATGATATTAATGGGAATGTTGTTTTCAGTCATCGAACCGAATTAAATATTGATAGTAGCTTTACCGGAAAAGACAAATTACGGATGCGTTTATTAGCGAGAAATAGCACTAGATTTGGTCGGGTTGCTGATACTGACATGGCAAACTTATCATTTTCTGGAGACAGTAGAAATGATGTGGAAATTAGTCAATTTAGCTATCAATTTCGACCTATGAAAAAATTACAGGTGTTTATTTCTACAGAAGGAGGAAGTTTTACCTCGTTTGCCAATAGTCTCAATTCACCAATTAGCAGTAGTGCTATTGGACACATTAGTAATTTTAGCGACCAATCGGCAATTTATGATTTATCAGGTGGAGTTGGTGCGGGAATTGAATATCGATTTAGCGATCGCGTCAGTTTATCTTTAGGATATATGGCTGGGGATAAGCCCAATAATCCCCAACAGGGAATCGCTGGAGGTGAATATGGTGCGATCGCGCAGTTAACTTTAAGACCGATTGATAAACTTAGTTTGGGTTTGACCTATATTCGTGCCTATAATAGTCTGGATACGGGTAAAGGTAGCGAATTCGCGAATGACCCTTTTGATGGTGCTGCTAATACAGCAAATGCCTATGGAATACAAACATCTTACCGCTTCAATCAAAGAACAACACTATCGGGTTGGGTTGGTTTAATTGACGCAGAGTCTCAGTCTTCGGAAAATAAAGGAGATAAGGCAAAAATTCTTACTTGGGCGGCAACTTTAGGGTTAAATGATATTGGTGGTGAGGGTAATTTATTGGGTTTAGTTATTGGTCAACCCCCAAAGGTAATTGAAACTGATGTTGATGAGCGAAAAGACCCAAATACAGCCTTGCATTTTGAAGCTTTTTATCGTTACCGTATCAACGATAACATGTATATTACTCCCGGATTTTATGTTATTATTAATCCCGAACATAATGCCAACAATGATGCAATTTATGTGGGGACAATTCGCAAAACTTTCCTATTTTGATTCCTTAGGAATGAGGATTTAATAACCTACAACTTTCGATTTGATTTGGAATGGTGCGTTACGCTGCGCTAACACAACGGCAGTTTTACGGGAGGAGTATCCACACCGCAAACTGCCTCCCCTACTTTTGATACTTTTGCACTTTATTTAATCCGTGTTCCTTAGTTACTAAAGAATTTGCGACTTGTAACTTGTAACTTGTAACTTCACCTTTGCTAGTAAATCGCTAAAAATAAATGGTTTAGCCACATAATCAGTTGCACCTAAATTCAGCGCTTCTAAACGACTGCGATCGTCATTTATGGCTGTAACGACAATAATCGGTATTTTTTTCTGTTGACGACGAAGTTCTGTTAATACAGTCCAACCATCTTTTACTGGTAATCCTAAGTCTAATAATAATAGCTCAAATTCTTCTGCTAACGCCATTTCAATGGCTTGCTGTCCGTCTGGTGCAACTACGGTGGAAAATCCATTTTTCCCCAATCCTTTTTGAATAAATGCGGCTATTCGCGTTTCGTCTTCTGCTATCAATATACGATTCATTACTGGGTACAATTTAAGTAGGTGGATGCTAAACAGCACAACTAGATTAAGAAATGTAAATCACTTAAAAGCTTAATTTTAAAAGCATTACGGGTGTTTTACAGAAGAAGTTTACATAGTTCAGTTTAATTGTGCCTACCTACTTACTAGGAATGTGAATTTAATAATGGTTTCAATCGAAGTTGTTAAAGACGACAATTTTAGCTTTGGGTATGATTGGATATCTAAATATATAGTATAGTATAATTGGAGCATGAGATATATGGAGTTTAGTTCATAGTTTTGATATAAATTACTAATACTATACTTAACTTTAAATTAATACCAATTCAAATAATGATTGCAACACATCCAACGGTAGGAAAGAGATGTAACACTGCTACGTCTCTACAAATATCTATCTGTCGCGTTGTTTTTTCAAATTGGTATAACTTTAAAATTTTATTTTTAGAAAAACAAATAGGTATTTGCCGAGTTTGTTTATCAAATACGATTCGGAGCCTGTTTATAAATATAATATGAAGTAGGGTTTGTTAGGCACAATTCTAACTTCAGGTTACAAACGGGTTAATTTAGCCGTAAAGCACCAATTTATTTGATATATTTGCTGCGTTACGATCGCTTACGATCAAATTATATTTTTTTTAAATTTAGATACCGTCACATAGCTGACTTTACTAGAAATTTTATCTTTATTTTAAAATCTTAATTTTAATTTTATAAATACCCTCTCAATTATGGTAACTCACTTGCAATACCCTACGGGTAGACGCGCAAGCGGCTTCTGATAAGTAGCAAGCTACATCTCATCAGTCGTCCTGACGAACTGAGTGAGAGGCTTCTTGCTGTTCAAGCTAAATTATCTTGCTTTCGGGAGAATTTTTTCATGCTCGCAGACGATAACCCATTCCTCGCACTGTTTCAATTAAATTGTTACCTAATTTTTTGCGTAAATAACCGACGTAAACATCAACAATATTGGAACCTGGGTCATAATCATAACCCCAAACCCGATCTAATAGCTGCTCACGACTAAGGATTTGTCCGGGATGACGAAAAAAAGTTTCAGCGAGGGTAAATTCTCTTGCAGGTAATTCGGTGCTTTCTCCGTTAACTTTGACTTTACGCGATCGCAAATCTAAAAATACATCTCCAGCCTTTAGCGTTGTTTCTTCTTTTGGCTGGCTACTACTATTATTATTGCGTAATCTGGCTTTTACCCGTACTAATAATTCTTCAAACCGAAATGGCTTAGTTAAATAATCATCCGCACCAGCTTCAAACCCCACTACTTTATCTTGAATATCATCGCGGGCAGTCAAAATAATTACTGGTATTTCTACACCTTGACCGCGTATTTCTTCTAAAACCTCTAACCCGTCTTTACCAGGCAAACCCAAATCTAAAATTACTAAGTCAAATTCATTACTTACTGCCATATCAATACCAGTGATACCATCATCTGCAACAGCAGTTGTAAAACCATGCGATCGCAATCCCTTTTCAATAAAAGCAGCAATACGGGATTCATCTTCAGCGATGAGAATTCGATTCATTTAATTAACCTCTGACGGTGGTTCTACTGGTAAGACAATGGTAAAAGTAGAGCCTGTTCCCAATTCACTTTTGAGGTAAATTTGACCGTGGTGTGCCTCAATAATTACTTTGGCAATTGATAAACCCAATCCAGCACCTTCAGAACGACGACGAATGGAGGTAGTACGGGCAAACCGTTCAAAAATTCGCTTTTGCTCGCTGGTGGCAATGCCTTCTCCAGTATCGCTAACCCAAAATCGAACTTTCCCTGTGGAAATACTCGAACCAATGGTAATAGTATCACTCTCACTAGTGTACTGTGTAGCATTTTGTGCCAAATTTATAACTGTCTGAGTCACCCTTTGACGATCGATAATCACATTACCTTTACCAAACCCTGCTAATTTCCATTTTCTAACAGCTAGTGCTTTAACCTTGGTAAATAATTCTTCTGTAAATGCGGTAAGGTTGACTGTCTCAAATAATAAAAAATCTGGACGTTCTGATTTAGCCAACAATAGCAAATCATCGACAAACCGATTCATGCGATCAAGTTCATCCATCACCACAGCGATGGTTTCCTGTTGTTCCTCCGGATCATCCCCCATTAATTCCAAATGTCCGCGAATAATTGTAATCGGTGTTCGGAGTTCATGTCCTGCGTCATTAACAAAGTTACGCTGAGTGGCAAAGGATGCCTCCAATCTATCCATCATCGCGTTGAAAGTTTGGGCAAGTTCAGCGATTTCCCCAGTTTGTTCTCCCACGGGAATACGTTGAGTTAAATCTGATTCACTAATTGATTGCGTCGTCTGCGTTAATTTGCGTAATGGAGCTAATACTCTACCAGCAACTAACCAAGCAAACAATAAAGCAATGACGAGAGCAATAAATTTAACTTCAATAACTACTTGTAAAGCTTCCAGAGCTTCAGCACGTTCCCCTGCGGTGGTGTGAGCAACCACAAACACCCCAGTAACGTCCTTGTTAATTTGTATTGGTTGGGCAATATAAAGAATGCTACCAATTTTTGGGTCTTGGACTTCGATTTCTGCCTGCGATCGCTTTCTCAGCTTCTGCCAATCTTTCATTAAAGCAGAATTGCGATCGATAATCTCAGGTAATGCTCGTGGACTCGATTTGTAAAATTCACCATCGATGACTGCAACAAAAAAAACATCATCTTCTGGTAATTCTTCCGCGAAGTGAGTATCAAATACTTCCCTTAATTCTTCGCGATTTTTGGGTGCTTCCCAAACTATCTTATCATCTCTTAACCTGCGTAATTTTTCGATATCTTGCTCATCCTCAGCCTGAAAACCTTTGTCGATCACTTGCTGAAAATCGTCGATTTCATCCAATAAATCAGTCTGCACTCGTTCTTCCACTTGTGCATACAAACGCTGACGAATGGTGGGAATGGCGATCGCGATAAAAAAAGCCATCACGAGCAAATACCACAGAAAAATTCTGGTGCGAGCTTCACCAAAGAATTTGAATAAATGGTGAAATCGCTTAATTGTTGCTTCCTTGAGCTTTGCCTCTTCTCGTGGGGTATAGCTTTCGATAACTGGGTTTTTCATTTAAAACTCATGAGCTAGCCGTTGTGTGAATTCACTTATAATTTATCTATACTTAATTATTAATGCAAATTAATCCAAAATTAATCCCTCTGGGAAAAAGTCAAGTTGGTTATTAATAGATATGAATAAAAAAACAGGGGATTCTCAACAATTTAACGAAGCAACTGATAACTCAAATAGTAAGTCGTTTGTGAAGAACTGGACAAACCCAATTGTAGATATCTGGAATAATACCACAGTCGGATTGACAAAACTTGTCCCTGTGGCAGAAATTGGGCAAAATCTATCTGGGTTGTTCAATATCAGCGAAGCTCAGATGGGAGAACTTTTAGAAAAAGCGCGATCGCAACTGCCGACAACTGAAGCTTTATTAATTGGCAAACCCCAAGCGGGAAAAAGCTCGATTGTGAGGGGTTTAACGGGGGTTTCTGCGGAAATCATCGGACAGGGTTTTCGTCCCCATACCCAACATACCCAACGCTATGCTTATCCTGCCAGCGATTTACCTTTAATACTTTTTACCGATACTGTTGGTTTGGGTGATATTAATCAAGATACTCAAGCAGTGATTCAAGAGTTAATTGGCGATTTACAGCAACAAAGTCGTGGTGCAAGAGTGTTGATTTTGACTGTAAAAATTAATGACTTTGCCACCGAATCATTACGGCAAATTATCCAACAAATCCGTCTCAAATATCCCGATATTCCCTGCTTGCTTGCTGTCACTTGTTTGCATGAAATTTACCCATATAATATTAATAATCATCCCCATTATCCACCCAACTTTGAAGAAGTAAATCGAGCTTTTGCAGCAATCCAAGAAGCATTTAAAGGGTTATGCGATCGCGCCATTATGATCGATTTTACCCTGGAAGAAGACGGTTATAACCCAGTATTTTACGGTTTAGAAGAACTGCGGGATAATTTAGCCGAATTACTTCCCGAAGCTGAAGCTGCGGCAATTAATCAATTACTGACATTAGACAAGGAAACCAGCGCACAAATTGGAAACTTGTACCGCGATGTGGCTCGACGCTATATCTATGCTTTTGCGATTATGGCTGGTACACTTGCAGCAGTTCCCCTTCCCCTCGCAACAATGCCAGTATTGACCGCACTGCAAGCATCGATGGTGAGTTTATTAGGGAAACTATACGGACAAAACCTGACGCGATCGCAGGCAGGTGGTATAGTGAGTGCGATCGCAGGTGGTTTCCTTGCTCAAGCTGTAGGAAGGGAGTTAATCAAGTTTATTCCTGGTTTTGGTAGTGTTATTGCTGCTTCTTGGGCAACTACTTATACTTTGTCTTTGGGGGAAACTGCTTGTGTTTATTTTGGTGATTTGATGGGTGGTAAAAAACCCGATCGACAACAGATACAAGCTGTAATGAAGCAATCTTTTCAAGATGCGAAAAAACGATTTAAACAGATAAAGAATTAATGCAGTCAATACATGTAATTTTCAATTTTTTGGTTCTGTAGGGGCAAACGGTTGTTTGCCCTAATTTTATTTATTTGTTAGAATTTTATTCTATTTATTTGTTATAATTCAATTATTTTTTTGTCTTGATTTAATTCTATTAATCAAACTTTTCATTTGCATGTAATAAAAGTCAGGGCAAACAGCCGTTTGCCCCTACAATATATACGAATTGTCCATTTACATTAAAATGCAATATGTTAAATAAAAGTCAGGGCAAACAACCGTTTGCCCCTACAATTATTCAAATACAACATGTTCAATAATTATATTGCCATTTTAATTCGTACTAGAATTAATATCAACAATATATTTTGAAGCTTGAACATTACTAGGAAGTGGCTGTAATCTTCCTTGGCTTACCAAAGCTTGATGAACAAATGCTGTCACATCTGCGCGAGTTGCAGGTTGATTTGGATTGAGAACCCGTGGATTTGGATGATTAACTACTACATTTGCTTGAGTTGCTTTTCTAAGTCCATCAACTGCATTTTTGGGAATGTTATTTGCATCTGTATAGTAATTATTCAAATTTAGAGATTGAGGTGTTGCACTTGTCGTTGCTTGATTCGTGGTTCCAGTTGTAGCAACTACTGGTCTTTGAGCAATTATAGGTTGCATTAAACTACCAATAAACATTGGTATAAATAAACGTGGTCTTTTTCGCTGACGATTTGTTTGATTGGTTGCTGTTTGATTTGTAGATGTAGCCTGAGCTTTTGTTGGGACATCAACAGCTTGCATTAAAGAAGTTAAAACATCGACTCTACTAACAGATTGATTTGGACGAAATAGACCTTGGGAAGTACCAGACATAAAGCCCATTTCATAAGCTTGTTTAATTGCTTCTTCTGCCCAGTAATTATCAGGAACATCTTTATAAACACTGCCACTTGTGATTTGTCGCGTTCTCTCTTTTTCAAAAGCTTTACGAATAATTGCTGCTAATTCATCACGTTGTATTTCCTGATTTGGTCGAAATGTTCCATCAGGATACCCACTGATAATATTCCTTTCCGTCAATGTTTGAATAAAGGGATTTGCCCAATGATTTTGGGTGTCGGGGAATGCTGCCAATGCGGAAGTAGAAATTACTCCTTGCGCGAATATTCCCGTTACCAACCCTATAGTTATCAAACTTGTATTCACAGATGTTTGGCAAAGGAATTTAGACATTATCCTTTCCTCCGAAAATCCTTTATTTAGTACTTTTACACTAACTCTGATATTGCCTAAATTTATCTTTCCCAGGAATGATATTTTCTTAATTTCCTGGTATATTAATTTCCAGGCGATTTGCTTTTAACTTACCTCAGTAAGTGATGTTAGAAAGTTTAATTTTGATATTGCTGTTAGGGTTTTTCTGCGGACAAATAGCCCGTCGGTTGAAAATCCCGGCTCTTGTTGGGATGATTTTAGTTGGTATTTTATTGCGATCGCCTGCCATTAATCTGATTACCTCTGATGTGCTTGCTGCCTCTGGAGCTTTACGCACAATCGCTGTGATGGCGATTTTGATGAAAGCGGGTTTGGGGTTAGACAAAAAGAAGTTAGCACAGCAGGGAACTGTAGCACTACGATTAGGGTTTTTGCCTGCTACTTGTGAAGCTCTAGTTATTGCTGTAGCTGCTATTTGGATATTCAAGTTCGATTTTACTACAGGGCTGTTGTTGGGTTGTATTATTGGGGCAGAGTCACCCGCAGTCATTGTACCGGGAATGTTGCGACTCAAAAGCCTTGGCTGGGGTGTAACTAAGGGTATTCCCGATGCAATCCTCACGGGAAGTGCTTTGTCAGATGTGTTACTGTTACTACTGTTTAGTTTGCTACTGCAATTTTTATCCCAGGGGGGAAATACCTTAATAAAACTACCTTTTGGTTTTACCCTGAGTACGGTACAACTTTTGCCGATTCAAATTATTTCTCAAATTGTTTTCGGGGTATTAATCGGTTTGCTGACAGCACGGATTTTAGTTTTGCTGTTGACAAAGCAAAATTGGACTCAAAACGCGGTACAAGACACAATAGTTGCCGCTAATTTGGCTTTATTACAAGTAGTAATGGCAGAAAAATTACCGTACTTTTCCGGTTATCTGGCAGTTATGGCAACAGGCTTTTTTTTAATTGAATTCGATGCTCCTCTAGCACGCAGATTGCGCTCTGGTTTTGACAGCTTATGGGTTGTAGCAGAAATTATTTTGTTTGTGCTGCTGGGGGCAAGTATTCAACTGCAAATTTTAGAAAAAACCCTGGTTCCAGGATTAATCATTTTAGCGATTGGGACGCTGATTGGAAGAGCGATAGGTTGGTATTTGTCCACATTAGGAAGTAATTGGAACTGGCGAGAAAAGTTCTTTTTATTACCAGCTAACTCAGCAAAAGCCACAGTGCAAGCAGCAATTGGAGCGATTCCCCTCGCACAAGGAATTTCCGGTGGAGAAACTATTTTAGCGATCGCGGTATTATCTATTTTAGTGACAGCACCTTTAGGAGCTTGGGCAATTCCCACCTTTGCACCAAAATTGTTAGCAAAGGGTGAAATCGATCCGACAAAAGTTGCGATTGCACGTCCAAATCTGGTGTTAGCTGCGGTTGATACCTCTGCATTATCAACGCAGGTATTAACTAAAGCTGCTGAACTTGCCCGTCGCAGTGATGGCAGTGCGATCGTATTGTATGTCATTTGTACTGCCGATCCTCAAGCTGTGGAACTGCTGGAAGCACAATCTCGGCGAATTTTAGCAGATATCCGTCATCAATTTATTACGGTTACAGGTTCAATTCCAGAGTCAATTATTAATGTTGCTCAAGATTATCAAGTTGGGGATATTGTGATGGGAAAACGCGGACATAAACCTTGGAATCAAGTTTTAATTGGTTCTGTTTCTCAAGCAGTACTCGAATCCAGTTCTATTCCTGTCACCATAGTTGAAGATAATTTAACTGGTTCGCGTAATTCCCCTTCCTCAACTCTTAGTAGGGAGGGGATGTAAGCGAGTAAAAATCGAAACGTTCTGATAATAAAATTTCTACCACAGGTGGAAACAGATTATCTGAACAGTTGAGATTTTTACAAAAATATTATATTTATTCCAAACTATCAACATAACTTTCAACTAATTCACGTATCCAACCACCATAAGACTGTTCTGGTGGTTTTATTTTGTCTATCTTTTCCGCTATTTCTAAAGACAATATCACTGTAGCTCTAATTTTGTTCTCTTGATATTTAGCTGTATAGGCTCTAGTCTTATCAGCATTTTGTTGTTGCCATTCTCTGTGCTTTTTATTCATTTATTTATTGACAATCTAAACGTTTAGATTATAAACTAACAATAGTTCAAAGAAATAACAAGGAGGTGATTACTGATGGCGTTACGTAGCGCAAACTTGGCGGTGTCGGCTTCCGTCCCCGCAGTCCCCACCCCTGCAGGGAAGCAAGCTACAACGGGGGGAACCCCCGCACGGGGCTGCTCTTCGCCAAAGTTTGTAAGAAGAGCGACTTTCAAGCTATATCCAACAAAGAAAGTGAATGCAGAATTGCATTATCACCGGAAGCTGCATAAAGACTTATATAACGCCGCAGTATCTAATAGAATTACTTCTTACAAAAAGTTTGGTAAGTCAGTATCTTACTTTGAACAGCAGAATTGCTTACCTGATTTCAAAGAAGTTTGGTATGAATATAAAGTTTGTAACTCTCAAACATTACAAGCAACTTTGAAACGTGTTGATTATGCTTTTCAACGCTTTTTCAAAGGACTTGGTAAATACCCTAAATTCAAATCAATTAGACATTATTCAGGTTGGTCTTACCCGTCATTTACTGGTTGGAAAGTTCATAGCACTGGTGATAATGGTTATTTAGAACTAGCAAAAATCGGTCAAATTCAAATGCGTGGTAAGGCTAGACTTTGGGGACATCCTAAAGCTTTAGATATCGTTCATCGCAATGGCGAATGGTATGCTTCCATAATTTTAGAAATTGACGATGTGGTGCTTAAAAATAGTCGTCCGTCCGAAGGTAAAACAGTCGCTCTTGATTTAGGTTGTAATGACGCGATTGCTTGGTCTAATGGAGAAGAAAACGGTTTAGTTCCGGCTCCTCGGTTTTTGAGACAAGCTGAAAATAAAATTAAACATCTGAGTAAGGGTAAGCGTCGTAAACGTTCCCCTAATTTCAAAAAGAAAGTAAAAGCCTCTAGAAGGTGGAAAAAATCTCAAAAGTTAGTTAGTAAGTTAAATCGTAAAGTTGCTAATCAACGACAGAATTTTGTTCACCAGGAAACTACACGGATAATTAGCTGTAATAGCACGGTAGTAACTGAAAAACTAGAAGTCAAAAACATGAGTGCCAAAGCAAAGAAGGGCAAACGTAAAAAACAAAAAGCTGGGTTGAATAAATCGATTCTTGATGTTGGAATGGGTATGATAAAAGACGCTCTCAAGGCGAAATTATCAGATATTGGTGGGTTGTTTGTTGAGGTTCCTACTCGTAAAGTCAAGCCATCACAAACTTGTCCTAAATGCGGGCATCAAGAAAAGAAGAGTTTAGCCCAAAGAACACACGTTTGTAACAACTGCGGATATATTCAACAGCGTGATATCGCATCCGCAGAAGTGATGTTGCTTTGGCACTCAAATAGCCTACAGGGGTTAGGAACTAGCCTCTTAGACGTAGATGATTCTAGCTCTACTTCAAACACCCGTAAACGAAAGTCTACGGGAAGTATGACGCAACTAGGTCGTGTGAAACGTCAAAAATCTACCCTTACTGGACTGGATGTAGAAACCAGTCCTTCAACGAAGTAAGGGCTGGTAGTTCATTTACTTTTCACTGGTAAAGTAAAAGTAAATGTTGCACCAGCATTGGGAGAACTTTTGACACTGACTTCACCCCCATGTGCGGTGATAATTTGTCGGCAAAGGTATAATCCTAATCCTAAACTTAAGGAATTACGTATACTTGTGCCACGAAAATAGAGGTCAAATAACCTTTCACATTGCTGTTGTGTCATTCCTATACCATTATCGGTGACAGTACAGTACATCATTACTCCTTCGATTTTGGCATCGAGGGTAATAGTCAAACCAGGAGGGTTATGTTTGAGGGAATTCCCAATTAAATTGGAAAATACTCGCCATAATTGGAAAGAGTCACCCTTAACTTGCGGTAAATCTGGTTCGATTAGATTTATGAGAGTCGCTTCGTTTTCAGTTAATGTTGGTTGTAAGTCCGCGATCGCATCTTCGGCAATTTGATATAAATTAACTGGTTGAAGTTGGAGGGAAATCCCCTCAATCTCGCTGACATGAGCTTCCATTAAGGAATTAATTAAATTTAACTGCCGTTCTCCACTTTGCAACATCCGCTCCAGGATAAAGCGAGAGACGGGAATTGGGGATTGGGGAGATGGATTATCGATTTCCCCATTCAACAGATTCCGCAACACCATCAAAGTACCTAAAACTGGGTTGCGTAAGTCGTGGGAAACAGCGTGGAAAAAGACTCGTAATGCTTCTTCGGTGCGTTTCCTGTCGCTGATATCCAGGATTACCCCCACCAATCCACCTAAAGTCCCATCGACTTTGGCATAGGTTGCTTTATAAAATATGACATCATGCTGTTTACCATCGGCATAAAGCATTGAGCTTTCGTAAGTTTGGACTCCAGGCTTTTTAAACAGCGACATATCGGCTTGATGATATTTATCTGCAAGCTCTTTAGGTATAATTTCGTATGTGGAACTGCCGATAATTATGGCTTTTTTTAATCCTAAAGCTGTCTCGAAGGACTTGTTACACCCAACATATAATCCTTGAGCATTTTGATAATATACAGGTGTGGGAATCGTATCAATTAAAACTTGTAAAAAGTCTAATTGTTCCTGTAAAGCTTCTTCCGCACGTTTGCGTTTGGTGATATCTTCGATAGTCCCTTCATAATAAAGAATGTCACCTTTCCCATCACGAACCGCATATGCTTTTTCAGAAATCCAAACGATATGACGATATTCTCTCAAAGAGTTATTTTCTGTATTGTTGCGTCGATATATTTGTGACTCAAATTCGGAAATGCTGCCGTATTCATCAATTAAACGTATAAAATCAGCCCGACGCTGAGGATTAACATAAAGCTGACTACTAATGTCGGTAAAATAATTAATCACCTCTTCGGGTGTAGTAAAACCAAAAATTCTTGCCAGTGCGGGGTTTGCGGTAATATAGCGTCCTTCCGGTGTACTTTGAAAAATTCCCTCAACCGCGTTTTCAAATATGCTACGGTACTTTGATTCGGCTACTTTGAGTTTTGTATTGGTAATTTCCAATTCCTTTCTCGCTTGAAATTCTCGTGATTGTAAGCGATCGTACAAGTAAACCCCAAGGTCGCAAATAGCACAAAGCCAAAATACATAAAGGATAAATGTAACGCTGTATATTGGTTCTGGGTTATTTGGTGTTATTACTTTGAAACCAAGTGCAAAATTCACGCCGAAATAGTAAATTAATAATACTATTTGCGACATTAGATGTAGAGTCCAGCGCACTGGCATAAAAGTAGCTTGACCGAGAAAAAGTAACGACCAAGTTAAAATATCGGGAAGTGCAAAACCTTTGAGGGTACTAAAAATTTGCTGTCCAAGACTAATTGACCAGGATAAACCCAGAAATAATGCGCCTGGATGACGACGACCGAATCGGGTACGATGGAGCATTATTGTCATAATTATGCTTAACAGCATTGCCCCATTCAACAACAATGTATGTTTCGTAAGTTGCTCTGGTATATCGGCAAATTCCTGGAGAGGAGAGAAAAAGTTGTAAATATCGCGGATGACGAAACTAATCAGGCAAACTAGTGCTAACCACGACCACAATCGCAAACGCTGCCACAAAAAATTACGTCGCCACGTTTCATATTTAACACTAATCACCCCAGTAGTTGGTGTGATATACGTAGAAACTGCTTGTCTCCATTTTCGTTTTACGTTTCTGAGTAACCCAGTCATTTTTTAATTGGGAATTGGGCATTGAGCATTGGACAATAGCGTTCAGTTAGGCATTTTTTTATTCTGTCTGTGCCCTTCCCATCTACCCGTAGGGTAGGCAAAGTGCCTATGGTGGTTGTTAAAAAAATGACTTTGATAACCTTAACTGAACCGGATTGAGAACAGTCCTGTGGATTGGTTCCCGACCTGATAAGAGCATTCCAAGTAAAAAAATATCCCAGATTTTGTGATTGTGGTGTCAACATCTTGTCCACACCACAAGAATAGATCGTTAATGGATCATTTATTCTTGGGAATACTCTAAATCCAATTTTTACGGTATATTATGTCAATTCACAACACCTAATTGTGGGTTTTTCACTACTTTCTTTAACTTTCGCTTGCCGGAAAAGTCATACATTAACCCCATCAAAGCGGGAACTACAGTAGGTGTAAGTATCGTTGAAAACAGTAATCCACCTGTTAGCACAATTCCTAAGCCTTGATATAGCTCCGCTCCCTGTCCTGGAATTACCGCTAATGGTAGCATTCCTAACACACTAGTAATCGCTGACATGAAAATCGCTCGCAAACGGTCTTTCGTGGCTTGATAAACCGATCTATCGTAATCAAGACCTTCTTCTTCTAATTGCAGCGCACGTTCAACAATTAATATTGAAGTGTTAACAACTACCCCAGTGAGAATAATAAATCCCAGGGCTGTAATCATATCTAATGGGAAATTCATACCAGGGAAACTGTTGGCAATTACCAAACTTAATAGCGCTCCAGTCATGCCCATTGGCACTGTAGCCATAATCACCAGAGGATAGAGAAAAGAACGGTAAAGCGCCACAAGTAATAAATAAATAATGAATATCGACAAAACAAAGGCTACAGCCAATTGCGATACAGTTTCGCTCAACCTATCAGCAGCACCAGCAAGTTCTAAACGATACCCAGCAGGCAAATTACTTCTTAGGGGTGTAAGTATCTCGCGATCGCAGCGTTGGACTATACTACCTAATGGAGCATCGGCAGCGAGAGAAACTGTTAGGGTGATTGAGCGCTCTAAATCAACGTGGTTGATCCCATCGGGTCCTGTTGTCTCTTTAATTTCAGCCACATCACCAAGCTGTACTTGTCCGCGATCGCTATATAGGGGTAGCTGTTGTAGTTGTTCGGGTGTTTGGACGAATGTGTTTTGCAGTTCCACCGAAACATCAAGTTCTTCTTTACCTTCTATATAATCGGAGGCTAAACGTCCACCTAATGCAGCTTCAACCATTGAACCAACTTCCGCTTCCGAAAGTCCCACCTCTGCCAATCGTTCCCGGTTGGGAATTACTTGAATTTCTCCCGCACCTGCAACATAGTTTGAACGGGCATTCCTGACTCCTGGTAAAGCGCGGATTTTACCCATGATTTGCTTCTCTAACTCCTCCAAGCGATTCAAATCACTACCAACTATATCAACTTCAAATTCCTTACCAGGGTCACGAAAGATGGAAATACGGTTTGGCACCATGAAGCGATATCCAGCAAAGTTATTACTCACGGCTCGCATTCGTTCTATCATCATCCCAAGTCCGTTACTTGTAGCAAATTCAGGTTTGAGAATTGCTGCAATACCACGAATGGCACCAGGACGGTCTACATACATCACCCGATCGACTTCCGGTTGCTGTTTGAGGAATTTTCGCACAGGTTCCGATTGACGAATTGCTTCGGGAATACTAGTCCCTGGCATTGGTTCCGCTCGCCAAAGTACCAAGTTACGATTTCCTTCAGGGAGATAATCGGCAGGAGGTAGTAAAAAAATACTAGCTACCATTAAGCCAATGGGAATCGCCAGGATGAATAACCTTCGTCCCAATCGTCCTGTACCTAACGACCACCCAACCGTGGAGATGAGAACAGACTCTAATTTGCTTTGAAATGACCGAAATACAGCAGAGGTATTAGCCACCGACCGGACAAACCAGTGTCCACCTTGGTATCTACCACCATCCAAAACTTGCATGGCTTCGGTTTGATTGAGAAATAATCCAGAAAGCATGGGTACAAGGGTGACAGCTGCAAGCATAGAGAATAATGCCGCAGCAGTAATTGCGATCGCCATGTCGGTAAATAACTGAGCAATTTCGCCTTTTACCAATACTAAGGGTGCAAATACGGCAATATTCGTTAAAGTTGCTCCTAATAATCCCCCTGCAACTTCCTTTGTCCCATCAATCGCTGCTTGCATGGGATTTTTACCCTGCTGCATATGGGTAAAAGCATTTTCCACAACAACGATCGCATTATCCACCACCATCCCCGAAGCAAAACCGAGTGCAGCTAGGCTAATTATATTCAGTGTTCGTCCGAGCATTGACATAGCGATAAAGACGCTAATCATGGTGGTGGGAATAGTTATTGCCACAACTGCAACGGTACGCATCGAACCCAGAAACAGCAACAACACCAGCACCGCTAATAAAGAACCACCAATTAAATTCTCTTGTACTAGCGTCACCGACTGATTAATATACTCACTCTCATCATAGTTGTAGACAAAGCGGATTCCTTCACCTGCGCGATCGAATTGGGCTTCGAGTTCCTGAATCGCTGCTCGCACACCTTTGGCAACTTCTGGTACATTTGCCCCAATACGTCGAATAATCCCAATTGCCACGGTCGGATTATCGTTAAACATCAGCGCACTATCTTGTGGTTTGCGTCCCATCTCCACTTGGGCGACATCACGTAAATATACCGTCCCAGAATTGTCCCGACGTAGAATAAAACCAGCGATTTGCCCTAAATCCTGCGACCTGCTAACCGTCCGGACTCGGTATTCTCGACGACCTAAAGTAAGCGGACCCCCTCGGATATCACGGTTATTTTCCCGTAGCACCCGCACCACATCACCAATCATCAAATTGCGATCCGATAAAGCCTTCGGGTCAACACGTACCTCAACTTCCCGTTCCTGTCCTCCCACGACTAAAAACTGTCCAGTACCTTCAACCCTTCGTAACCGAGGAATAATCACCTCTTCCGCTAAATCACGGTTACGATTAGGGTCACTTTTAAAACCCGGTTTCGGTGCCATTGGAATCCACATCATTGGGGAACTAGTGCCGCTAACAACTTCCACCGCAGATTCCCCGGCTTCTTCTGGTAAACTTTCTACTTGTTGTAAGCGATTCAACACATCTACTAGGCGTTGATTAACATCACTTCCCCAAGTAAACTCCAAATTGATAGTACTGCGTCCCGACCGAGAAGTGCTGCTAATTTCTTGCACTCCCAATACTTCCTCCATCCGTTCTTCAATTGGACGGGTAATTAAATCTTCAACTTCCGTTGGTCCAGCACCGGAGTAAGTTGTAGTGATCACAATCTCCGGTCGGTCCCCTCCTGGTTGCAGTTCCAAAGGTAGATTCAGCAGTGATAGTATCCCAAAAACAGCGAGAAGGCAGAATAAAACAAAAGTGCCATGTCGCCAACGGACAGCAGATTCAATTATTTTCATGGGAGTGGGAATGGGGAACGGGGAAGTATCTTAAATTTATGGCATTGCTAAATCCAGGTATGAATTTGAATGTAGAGAGGTAGCATTGCTACGTCTCTACAAGGTTTTTAGCATCACACAAAGTTATTTTCATACATCAAATCAGCAACGTCTAATTTATTGATTGACTAGTTTAATTGCTGTTCCATCACTTAAACCATCACCTCCTCGTGAGACAATCGCTTGACCTGCACGTAATTCTGGGTGAGAAATTGCTACTTTCTCTCCCATGTCTGCAATCATCTGCACTTTGAGTTGTCTAGCTTTCCCATCGGCGACGGTGTAGACAAACCACTGATTTTGGCGCTTGGTGAGTGCGTCGCGCGATACAATCAAACTGGGTGTATTTGTGGCTATTTGTAAATTACCAGTAATAGCCATTCCTGAAAGCAGACCTTGTGGAGGATTACTCATCTGCACCCGCACTCGCTGACGGCGGGATGCACCATTGGCAGCAGGAACTACACCTGTTATTGTGGTGTTGGCTCGCCACTGAGGTAAGGCGCGTGTAGTTAATTCTACTCGTGTTCCTGGTGTGACTCTACCTGTTAATTCCTCTGGTAATTCTAAAAATACATCAAGCCTATCTCCTGCCACCAAACTAGCGATTTCACCACCACTCTGCACAAAATCCCCTGGACTAACACGCCGTTCCTGAACTATACCTGGAGAAGTTGCCGTGATACGAGTTCGTTGAATCGCTAACTTTGCTTGCTTAACTGCGGCTATCGATGCAGCAACATTAGCACGTTGGGCATCCATTTCTTCGCTAGTGGCACCAGCTTGGGCTTCTGCGAGGGTTGCTTCGGCAGCAAGTTTTTCACCCTGTGCATCACTAACAGTTGCTTGGGCTTCGACTAATACACGTTGAGAAATTGCCCCTTCTCTAACTAAATCATTATTGCGTCGCAAATTATCCCGTGCTTCTTGTTCACGTGCCTGTGCTGAACGTAGTGTTGCTTGACGTTGGGCAATAATTTCTTTGCGAGTACCGACTTGAAGTCGTGCTAAATTACTACGTTGCTGGGCAAGTTGTGCTACAGCTTGGGACAGGGCAAGTTGTTGGTCTGCGTCATCAAGGACAGCAATTGTCATTCCTCTTGCAACTCTATCTCCTGGTTGCACCATCACTTGTTCGATAATACCCCCCGTTTGGGCACGAATCATCGCTTGCTGGGTTGCTTCAACTTGACCCAATAATTGCACGCGACGCATAGCTTGCCCAGTCATGAGTGTTGTGGTTTCTACTGCACGGGGTGGTGGAACTGGTGCGATTTGTGCGGTTGCAGGTTTTTGTGTATTCGCAGAAGTAAATTGTCGCATTAGTAAAGCGCCTGCACCAAGTACTAGTCCAGCTAACAAAATCCAAATCCAAGGTTTTTGTGTACGCGCTGGCTCTAATTTAATTTGCTCCTGTTCTTCAGCTTCCTTATCTAATGCTACAGGCTCTTGTTCCATAGAATTCATGGCACTTATCCTTCTTTGAGCAAAGCTTACCACTGCAAGCATTTCCAATAGTAGCCCAAGTTGCTAACGATGCGGAATGTGAAAAAAGTCATAAAATTTCTTCCCGGAATAAAACCCGGATTTCTCACCACATCTCTCAAGGTTATGTATAAATCCACAACCCTGTAGAGACGTAGCATTGCTACGTCTCTACAATCGTCATTTTTATCTTGACAGACTACTATGTAGATTCGGAAAGGCTTTAATCATTAACTATTGGCAATGTAAATAAAATAGTTAACCCTCGCTTGCGGTTACTAATGACGGAAATTTCACCGCCATGTGCCTTAATCATTTGACGACACATATATAGTTTTAAACTAGTGCAGGTTGATGAACGGCTTTGTGGTTCGCGGATATGCAAATCAAAAAAGCGATCGCACTCAATTTTACTAATTCCAATTCCGTCATCTTGAATGGTACAGCGAATTTTTCCGGCTTCAACTCTAGCTTTGAGGATAATATTTAGTCCTGGTGGATTATTTTGACAAACATAAGTCAATAAAGTCACAAATAGTTTGCGTAATAACTCTTGGTCGGCTTTAACAGTTGGTAAGTTCTCCCCGATTAAGTTCTCTAATTTAGCTTGATATTTATTTAAAAGTGAGGCAATATCTTGAACTATTGCTTTTATTAATGTGCTAAATTGCACCACTTCTTGATTCATCATTAATACTTTTGCATCGCTAGAATTGATTTCTAGCAATGAATCAATCATCCCCAGTTGTCGTTCATTTCCCTGTATCATCCGTTCGACTATTGACTGAGCAATGGGTAGGGAGGAAAGATTTTGAGACTGTTCACTTTCTTCAAGTTGTTTTTCCCTATTCCCCATTCCCTCTCTAATTAAATTATTCAATACCATCAAATTACCGATTACAGAAGTTCGCAAATCGTGGGAAACCGTATGCAGCATTACATCTTTGATGCGACTAAGTTCTTGAATTTCTTGCATTTTTTCCTGTAGCTGTGCGGTTCTTTCTTCGACTTGCCGCTCTAAATTCGTATTTAATTTATATAATTGTGATTCTGCTTGCTTGCGTTTGGTAATATTTTTATTTATCGCCAGAATGCATTTTACTCCTTCTAAATCAATTATTTCTGCCGATAACTGCGCGATTATGACTTCTCCAGATTTGCAACGAAATTCAAATTCGAGATTGCTAACAGCACCTTTGTTTTGTAATTCCCGTAATAATTGAATGCGATCGCTGGGATTTGCCCAAATATTTAACTCGAATGCTGTCTTGCCTACAGCTTCCTCACGTTCATAGCCTGCTAATCGCACAAAACTATCGTTAACGTCGATGTAACGTCCTTCTGCTAAAGTACTAATTGTAATTGGATCGGGACTGTAACGAAAAGCTTTAGAAAACTTTTCAGCTAAGTGTTTTAATGTTGTTTCTGATTGTTTATTTTCGGTAATATCGCGAACAATTGCTAAAACTTCTTCTCTACCACTGACTACTAAACGTGCTTCATAGTCACGTATTCCCAAGGGTGTTAGTAATCGATACTCGCAGGTTTGTAAGCTGTGAGATGCTAATGTGCGACGAATTGCGATATAACTATCGTTTGCCACATCACTAGGTAATAAATCCCACAAGCTTTTGCCGACTATTTCCGCACGAGGAATAGTTATATCTGCTCCCTCACCTTTAAAATCCAAATATTTGCCATCACCACTAATGCGAAATATTAGATCGGGAATTGCATCTAAAATTGCTTTATATCTGCTTTCACTTGTACGTAAATTCTCTGCGGTCAATTTATGGGTGGTAATATCCATCACTAAACCCTCCCAAAGAATATCTCCATTAGCTTGTTTTTCAGGATGTACAGAAATTTGCACCCATTTGAGTTTGCCACTAGGTGTCAAAATTTCCCCTTCCCAACACCACGGAGCAAGGGTGATAGTTGATGTCGTAACTAATTCCGTAAAAGTTTGAATATCGTGCGATCGCAACAGATTAAGTAAAATATTAAAGTCGTTTTCGATAGCTTCTGGTTTTAATTCGCATAATTGGTGACAACCCGAACTCGCAGAAATAATTAGCGAATTATCCTGTTTCTGAAGAATTTGGAAAATGGCTCCTGGTAAACTAGTAGCAATTTTTTCCAATAGCGAAAAGTCTAAATTGGGCATTTGGCATTGAACAATAGGCAATGGGTAATTTGGAAGTCAGGAGTGGGAATTAAAACCAAAGCCAGTACAGCAGGGGAGAAATAAAGCACCATATTATTTAAAATGGTTTTGAAAATGGTTGAAAACCAGCGTTGCATAAGCTTTGTTTCTTTTTACTTTTGCCTTATTGTACTGGACACTTTCCTTTATCCCTATTCCTTTAGATTAAAATTAAAAGTGAACAAATGCATTCACCCTGTTGGATGAACCTTTTGTAGGAAAGTTATTGAGGAATGTGGATTAAATAAAGTCGGAGGTTAAAAATCTCTGCCTCATAATGAAAATCCTCTAAAAGAGGATTAATTTGCAAGTTTCATAATTTCCAATTGATATAGTCGTCTTCAAACAACTTCAGCTTTCAGATGGAGATTTATAACACCTGGCTGGTTAATTGGCTAGTAAGATTTACCATTCATTTTAAGATATTTTGACTCACACTTCTAAGATTCTAAATCAGCTAATTCCATCCATCTTTCTGTCGCTTTATCAATAGCTTGTTTGAGTTCTTCGACTTGTTCATATAATTTCTGCACCTGTGTATAATTTCCAGATGAAACATTAGCTATTGCTGTTTCAGCTTCAGATTTTTCGGCTTCTAATTGGGCAATTTTACCTTCAAGTTGTTCAAATTCGCGTTTTTCCCAATTTGACAACTTGCGTTTCTTTTTACCCTCGATTTTATTTTCCAAAAAATCTGTATTTTCTACATCAACATGCTTCGGTTTTTCCTTTGTCTCAATTGCTTGTTGGGCTTTTTCTTCCTCAGCTTTCTTATAATCGAGATAAATCGAATAATTACCTGGATACTGTCGGATATTTCCACCTGGTTCCAACGAGAAAACTGTATCGATAGTACGATCTAAAAAATAGCGATCGTGGGAAACTACAATTACACAACCTGCAAAATCCTCTAAATATTCTTCCAATATTGCTAAGGTTTGCACATCCAAATCATTGGTAGGTTCATCTAATATTAGAACATTCGGCGCACCCATCAAAATTCGTAACAAAAATAACCGTCGTTTTTCTCCACCAGAAAGTTTGCTGATTGGTGCATATTGTTGATTACCGGGAAACAAAAACCGCTCTAACATTTGCGAAGCAGTAATCTGAGTTCCATCGGCAATCTTAATAAATTCCCCCTCTTCCTTGATATAGTCAATTACACGCTGATTTTCATTCAAAGCTGTCAGCAACTCATCAGAATGCTGGTCAAAATAACCGATATGAATAGTCGCACCAATATCTACCTTTCCAGAATCAGGTGTGTCTTTTCCGGTAATAATATTCATCAAAGTTGATTTTCCAGCCCCATTTTCGCCAATAATGCCAATTCTATCTTCCGGGCTAAATTCGTAAGTAAAATTTTTAATTAAAGTGCGATCGCGATAAGCTTTAGACACATTTTCAAGCTCAATTACTTTCTTCCCAATCCTTCTTGTCACTGTCGAGATATCAACTTTACCCAATCCTTCCTTAAAGTCAGTTTCCCGCATTGCTTGAATACGCTGAATCCGCGCTTTTTGCTTGGTACTTCTGGCTTTAGGACCACGTTTTAACCATTCCAATTCCCTTCGTAATACACCCTGAAATTTACGCTGACTACTAGCAGCAGAGTCTTCCGCTAAAGCTTTCTTTTCCAAATAATAAGAATAGTTGCCAGCAAAGCTATAAATATCACCTCGATCGATTTCAATAATCCGGTTAGTCACCTTATCCAAAAAATAGCGATCGTGAGTAATTAACAATAAAGCTCCCCGATATCTATTCAAATAGCTTTGCAACCACTCCACCGAAAGCGCATCTAGATGGTTTGTCGGTTCATCCATTAATAATAAATCGGGTTCCGATAACAAAGCTGTTGCGAGAGCAATTCGCTTTCTATAACCACCCGATAAAGTCCCCACTATCGCATTAAAGTCAGTAATTCCTAACTTAGTCAAAATCACCTTTGCATTAGTTTCTAACTCCCAAGCACCAGTATTATCCATACGCTGCATCACCGTAGATAAGCGCGACATTAACTGATTATTTTCAGGATTATGGGCTAATTTATCAGAGATTTCTTCATACTCCCGCACTAAAGTCATTTGTTCATTACTATCAGCAAAAACTTGCTCTAAAACAGTATGATTTTCATCAACCTCAGGCTGTTGTGGTAAGTAAATTACCTTCGCACCGGAATTAGTTAAAATCTGTCCAGAATCAATTGATTCTAGACCAGCAATCATTTTTAGTAGAGTCGATTTACCCGAACCATTAGTACCAATTAAGCCAACTTTATCATTTGCATCTAAACTTAAATTAGCATCGATTAAAATTTCTTTAATCCCAAAATCTTTTTTGACTGATTGGAGGGTGACAAGACTCATAATAATTAGTTAAAGTTTAAATTGAACAACGTTTTTACCAAAGAAATTAGAATTTGATTTATTCTTACTTACAGTATTGTAGAGTAGGTAGAATGTAGATGCGGAGCGGCTTTTCAAAGTAATCCTAACTCACCAAAAGCTTGATAGTGTGAGGTTCAAAATAGTACATTCCGAGAACAGGTAACACATCCTACATATATTTTCAATAATCAAACGGGATTCCCATATCAGATAAAGTCTGTACGGTAAATAGTTTAACGTTTTTTTGGTCAATGCCAAGCGATACGCAGTTGGGATGTTGAGAATATAGGCTTTTCCCGTCACGTACCAAATGCGATCGCGACCCAAAATATAATAAATTATGGTGCGTTAGGCTTCGCTAACAGTAGCTTACAGGAAACTCTCGAACTCTTCATTTGCGATCGCACTACAGATATTGCAATCCCTAGAAATCTGGTTTCTCCCTCGACACGAAAACATTAAGGAAAGCAAAAAACCGAGTTTTTTGAGATTTCACTAATCAACTAAATATTCTAAAAATCGCTAATTGAGTCTCCCATATCCCCAACAGGGATGTAGGAGAACACAATTACTTACCCGTAAACCAAGCTTCCAAATCCTCAATAGCAGTAAAATCTAGCAAAGCTTCACCCAATTCCTCCAACTGTGGAATTGGCAAATTCTCAATCCGTTCTTGCAGTTGAGGAGACAAAGAACCAAAACGACGGTTAAGTAGACGATTTAGCATAGCTAATTCTCCTTGCTTTCTTCCTCGTTCAATACCTTGTTCAATACCTTGTTCCATCCAACTGGTGACTATTTGCATAACATCCTCCTGCTGTGTTGATTCAATCGTAGCAAGTTCTGCTTCAAAGCGTATTTTCTCTTCCGGGTTTAATTTGATGTAGGTATCAATAAATCCCGATATTAATTGTATTTGTGCTGGATTTAGTCCTAGACTTACAAGCAATTGTAATGACATCAGCTTAACTAGAGGACGCTCTTGAGTATCCATTCGCATTTTCGACATTAAAGCACTAGCTAAGGGATTTCGCTGATGTACAAAAGCTTGCCATTGTAATTGATTTAACTGGACAACTTCGTAGTTAAATTCCAAAATTTTCTTATTCGGACCGGAATAACTCGATCTAACCCTGTAGCTCAAGTTGTTACAGTCATCACGATCGCTAAGACGAAATTGTGGTCAAACCAAATCCTTCCTTTGGGTTAACACAATCCCAACACTAAATTTAAAGGTCTTTTTTTGGGCTTTTGCCCCCAAGATATTTAATTAAAATATTTTAGTTAAATCCGGTTGGGGTAATTTTAGAGGTGTATGTATCTGTATATATATTTGATGGTCTGAAATTAGTTTTACTTTTTACCAAACAACACACAACTAACAAGGTATATAACAATGTTGAAAAAATCTTTGATTCTCGGTTTACTGGCAGCGATCGCAATTGCACCAGCAGCATTCGCAGGTAACCAAACCCAGGAAAACGCAGACAATACCAATATCAGCGCAACCAATGTTGGCAGAGGTAACAAAATCCGTATTATCAACAGAACCTACGTCATCCAATCACAAGGAAGAAGAGCTAGAAAGCTATTGTGTCAATCCCCCAGCAATCAAGCTCAAGGAAACGTAACAAATACCGCGATCGCAGCTACAAATATTGGAAATCGCAACCGCATCAGAATCAATAACGTCAACAGCGTTGTTCAAGGTCAATCTGTGGATTGTTCCAAAAAATAAAGGTTCTTCAGTACTTGTTGTAGCTATTGTTTGATAGTTTTTTTTAACATACTATTACATTGCATTACTAATAATTTGGCATAACAAGTACTGAAAAACCTCTTGAATTGTTAGCAGCATATGCCTTTAGGGGCACGACATTGTCGCACCCCCAACATTAGTATTTTAGAACTGGGAAATTAGATTCCGGTTCTCAATTACCAGCCTTTATCAGCTTGCGAAATTACGTAAGCTGCAACATCCGCAATTTGATCGGGTTTCAAACGTCCTTTGAAAGCAGGCATTGCATTTTTACCACCTGTAACTTGGGTGATAATCGCTTCTTCCGAATACATGCTGTACTTTTCTAAAGCGTCTTTTTTCAAAGTCTTATTGGCTTGAACCAGGTTCTTACCCCCAGCATGGCATGAAGCACAGTTCGCACTGAATATCTTCGCTCCACTCGCTGCATCACCAGCAAAAGCAGGACGGCTAAATGCAAAAGTGAAAATTGCCATGCCTAACAGCAATATCGAAACAATTCTTTTCATTACGTGTTTCCTCTGTAACAAAAAATGATTAAGTGTTATCTTCCCTTAAATATTCTCTTGTTCGAGCTATGGATAGTCAAACGACAAGCTGTCATACTTTATGCAAATGCTTTCGGAATATAAATATTAGTTAATTTTTGTCACATTGAAGTTGGAATTGCTTGCCATCGGCTATTTTATCTCCCGTAAACCGTAATTCTAAAATTAATGTATAAAATTAAACATCGAATAATGGAATTTGAGCTAGTTGATGCATCGCATCACCAGTAACGCGACAAATCCGCCATTCGTTCAAAATATCAGCACCCATCCGACGGTAGAATGTTTGAGCGGGTTCATTCCAATCCAATACACTCCATTCTAAGCGTCCGCAGTCACGCTCGACGGCAATTTGTGCAACTTGACTTAGGAGAAGTTTACCAATACCTTGACGACGATATTCGGAGAGAACAAAAATATCTTCGAGATAGATTCCCGGTTTTGTTAAAAATGTTGAATAATTGTGAAAAAATAAGGCAAACCCGACAGGCTGCCCTTTGTATTCTGCCATTATTACTTCTGCATGTCTTTGAGAACTAGTTTGAGAACCAAAAAGATGCTCTTTGAGGGTAGAAGCATCTCCGATTACTGCATTTGATAGTTTTTCGTATTCTGCCAGCGCTTGAATCAGATTAAAAATTGTATCGCAATCTTCAGGTTTGGCAGAACGTATAATTACATCACTTTGCAAAGCCATCTTAGTTAGAGGTTATTGGTTATTAGTTATTAGTTATTGGAATCTCAATTTTTAGTTACTATACCAAAATTTTGATTCCAATGCCCAATGCCCAATTCCCAATGCCCAATGCCCAATGCCCAATCCCAATTCAAATTAAATCAACCAACCTTTCAACCTCTTAGCAATATGAGGACGACGAAGTTTTCGCATTGCTTTACTTTGAATTTGCCGAACCCTCTCGCGAGAAAGATTGAACATATTGCCTACTTCTTCTAACGTGCAAGGTTCGCTCGTTGTTAAACCATAGCGCAATGAAATTACATCTTTTTCCCGTGGTGTTAATACATCACCCAAAACTTCCCATATTTCCTGACGCATCATGCTTTCGTTCATTTTTGCTTCAGGGGATTGATTATCTTCGTCTTCTAGCAAATCCATCAACTCGGTGTCTTCTTCTTTACCAACGCGATGGTTTAAAGAAAGTGCTTGACGACGAAGTTGCTGAAGTTGACGTAATTGAGTCGGAGGAATTTCGAGGATTTCCGCAAGTTCGACTTCGCTAGGATTACGTCCAAGTTGCTGTTTGAGTTCGCGCTGTGCCTTTTTTAGCTTGTTGAGTTTCTCGACAATATGGATTGGTAAACGAATTGTTCGCGCATCATTTGCGATCGCACGGGTTATCGCTTGACGAATCCACCAATAAGCATAAGTTGAGAATTTATATCCTTTGTCGGGGTCAAATTTTTCGGTAGCACGGTTTAAACCCATTGCTCCTTCTTGAATTAAATCCAGAAAAGGAACTCCACGATTGAGGTAGCGTTTGGCAATTGATACTACTAAACGCAAATTCGAGCGAATCATTTTGCGTTTGGCAACTCTACCCTGGTACAAGCGACTTTCTAATTGTCGCTCTGTCATCCCTAAATGCTCCGCAACCATTGCCCTGGTGGCTGGTTGCGGAGAATCCTGTTGTAATGAAGCTTGTAATTCGCGGACTTCTTCGAGAAATCTGACTCTTCTGGCTAACTCGACTTCTTCGTCGGGTTTGAGCAACGGATAACGAGCCATTTCTTTAAAAAATGCTCCGACTGCATCATCATGCTCGGTTTTATTATAACCAGAAGGACGGGCAGCTCCCATTTGGTCGCCATCACGCTCGTCATTGTCTGTAATTAACGCTTCTTCATCGGCTACTGCCTCTAAAATTTCGAGGGATGGTTCTTCGATATCAACAGTAGGAGTGTCGATGATTTCGATAGTTCCCAATTCAGCAATATTCATAAGCATCTGTGAGGAATGGTTGCTTTTGTTGGTACATAATCCATTGGTAATTACACTTGTGCAGTATGTAGACTTTACCCATAACTAAACAGGTGTTTTGCTTTCATAACAAAAACCAATGTTTTTGCCCAAAAATTCTGCTCTATCTTTTATTTACACAGGTCTTTGTATTTAACCGAAAGACCTACTACTCTTACAAAGCTAACTTTTGCACCATAAGAGTGTTACAAAATTTAACTACTAGACTTAGATATCGAACTTTTGGAGATATGGTGGCTCTGTTATCTTAAGATATAGATTTTCAGCCTCAGAACATTCTTTATTCTTTTTCTTAATTAGAAGATATGTCAAACCCTCCTTCATCAAAATTACTTAAACTTAACAAAGATAAAATTAAATCCTGCGCCACTCCCCAAAGTTTAAATCAAAACTTAAAACAATCTATAATTTTTTCAATTATCTGAATTATCGTGATTTGGCTAACAAAGAGATAAAATCTTTGCGGTGAGAAATAAATCCTAATTTTTTCGCCAAACTTATTTGTATGGCTGTTTAAACAAAGACAAATAACTCAAATAAACTGACCCTGCCTAAAAGCATCTCATATCCTTAAATTATTGAGTATCTATCAATAGGGGGAAAAGGCGCTATACCTGATTTAATACCCGGAGAGAAATATAGTATACAGCACCATGAGATTATTAAATGTATCTTGCTTGTGTTGAAAAAGTATTCCCTGTTAGTCAATTATAATTATTTTTTTGGTGACGGGGTACTTTGTATAGGAAACTTATCAAGTATTATGTCTGACAAAAGTATTGCTAATTACAATTTTTGATAGTTAATTGTTAAAGATTCAAGGTGATACCGATTTAAGATGAAGACGCATATCTCCCTATAAATTAGAGAGGTATTAAGGGGTCAAAAAATAGCTTAACAATATCCAAATAACCAAATAAGAATATTCGTTATAATTTAAAGACTATGTATATAGATGATGTAAATTTAGCCCCGTTGCCAGTTGCAGAACTTGGGCAAGGATACAACAATCGCCAAATCACCAAGCGATGGGTAGAAGTTTTAGTCGATTGTCCAGGTGCGACGGGACTATTTACATACCGATTGCCAGAACAATTAGAAGTCAAATCTGGTGATATTCTCAGCGTCCCATTTGCTGCCCAAGTAGTTGGTGGGATTGCAATTCGGTTACTTGAACAGCCACCAGCAGATATTGCCATAGATAAAATTCGTGATGTCGAAGATGTGGTGAGTGCAGGCTTTTTTCCTCCTGCTTACTGGGAGTTATTGAACAAAGTTGCCAAGTATTACTACACTCCCCTGATTCAAGTTGTGCGAGTAGCATTACCACCAGGTTTATTGGGGCGATCGCAACGTCGAATCCGCTTGGTTCAAGGAATCCCTGCTGTTCCTTCTTACCTAAGTCAAACAGCACGACAAATATTCGATTTGCTCAAAGCCCAACCCGCAGGTGACTACAGTTACAATTATCTCCAACGTCAAGTCAAAGCTGCATATCGTGCAGTGCGCGAACTAACTCGCTACGGTTTAGTCGAAAGCTATCTGGAAGCACCAAAACTCAGCCGTCCCAAACTCCAAAAATCTGTTACTCTCACAAATTACACCCTCGCACGGGACATTACCACCCGTCAACAGGAAATCTTAGAAGTATTACGACGACATGGGGGGGAAATGTGGCAAAGTGAACTTCTCCAAGCTTCCAGCGCCAGTTCATCCACCCTGAAAAGCCTAGCAGATAAAGGTTATGTTGTCATCGAAGAACGGGAAATACTCCGTCGCGAATCCCCCAAAAACACCGGAGAATTAACCGGAGAGCAAGTAAAAACCCTGACACCAGACCAAACCCAAGTACTCGAATCGATCCAACAAACTAGCCAACACGCAACCATCCTGCTACATGGTGTCACAGGTTCGGGGAAAACCGAAGTTTACCTGCAAGCAATATCTCCCCTACTCAACCAAGGCAAATCAGCCCTAGTTCTCGTTCCCGAAATTGGACTCACACCTCAACTGACGGATCGATTTCGCGATCGCTTTGGGAATAAGGTTAGTGTTTATCACAGTGCCCTCTCCGATGGTGAACGCTACGACACCTGGAGGCAAATGCTGACGGGGGAACCTCAAATAGTAATTGGTACTCGTAGTGCTGTCTTTGCCCCTTTACCCAATCTCGGTTTAATTATCCTCGACGAAGAACATGATTCTTCCTTCAAGCAGGATTCCCCCATTCCCACATATCATGCCCGCAGTGTTGCTCAATGGCGATCTGAATTAGAAAATTGTCCTCTATTATTGGGTTCGGCAACTCCTTCGTTAGAAAGTTGGATAGCTGCAATGGGCAATGGGGCAAGGGGCAAGGGGCAATGGGCAAGGGGCAATGGGCAAT
>JAAUPE010000225.1 GCA_012034595.1 Calothrix sp. CSU_2_0
AGGGCAATGGCAATGGGCAATGGGCAATGGGCAATGGGCAATGGGCAATCCCCAATTCCCAATCCCCAATCCCCAATTCCCAATTAATTATGGAACTGCGATCGCAATCAAAGTATTTTCTGGTAAAAAACTCTGATAGCATCCATCATCTGAAAGCACCAGGAGTAATTCCAAGGTAAAGTCGGGGGGAATTTGTAAATCTGCCCAAGGGATGGCTAATTCTAAACAAGTGCCGAACCCGACTTGAGTGCGACTTTTTCGCGAATGCCATAGGTGATGTTCCCCAGCTTCCTGAAACTGTACCGATTGCGATCGTAAATTAATTTGCAAATGGTGACGATATAAATAATTTACTGGTGCAATATTGGGTACTCCAGTGATGGGAATAGGACTGTTGTGCATGGTTTGTTGGGGATAAAACCACAGTAAATTTAATTCCTCTGGTAATTCTTTCTCTGGTTGTACTCCCGTTTTAAAATCTAACCGCAGGTAAAAATTCAAATGGTCAACACCATACCATAAGCGCTGAATAATGCTGCTATTGTGCATGGTTCCCCTCGCACCACCAATTTCTATCCGTCCGGCTTTATCCCAGTCTTGCTCGTCACCTCTGCCATCGATAACGGGATGAATAAAGCTTTGAGGACGACAATCTCCCCTGGCTTCGTGACTTTCTAGGGGTTGCCGTAAATATGCGGGTACTGGTTCGTTTAATGCTTGGTAAATACCGCAAAGATGTTCGCGGAATAATTGGTCAAAAATTGCATCTTGGTTCGAGGAATGCCCTTCTCCAAACCACCAAAACCAATCGGAACCTTCAGCAGCATATAGGGCTTCCCAGACTGCGGGGTTGACTTCTTCGGTGGCTTCGGGATGTTTCGCCATTACTTGCCTTGCGGCTGTCAGATAGTCCCAAGCGCGGTTTTTCACGGGGTCCCCAATCCAGGTTGTAAAGCTGCCATCAACCCAGGAACCACTATGCAATTGTTCGCTGGGGATTGTTGCTGTTGGGGGGAATTTGTCAATAAATTCGCTGACTGTGACTAGTTGGAGGTGTGGTTCATTACTGAGACTTTGATACAACGCTTCTAAGAAGGGTTTGCCATCCTCTTGGTAAAATTCCCAACAATTCTCCCCATCGAGAGCAATTGTTACCAACCAAGGTTGTTCGGGATTACGATCGCGTTGCATTTTGTGTATGGCTTCTAAATGCCCGACTAAATCTGCTGCTGCTTGCTTGGGTGGCATTGAACCATAGGTAAAACCAATCAAATCTGATAAACGGTGGTCGCGAAATGCGATCGCGATATCTCCTGCTGGGGTGTCGAGACGATAGGGACGATAAAGTAATTCTGGTTCGAGAACGTTTCCCGCTTCATCACGGTGAAAGAAGTGTTTCAATGTCCACCCTAAAACCGCTTCATCTGAGCAAATCCACTTAAATCCCTGCTTAATAATATACGGTAATACTGCGGGACTAACAGATTGTTCGGAGGGCCATAGTCCTCGTGGCTCTCTGCCAAACCTATCTGTATATATATCCCAGGCTTTGCGTAAATGCCGGGGGATATCTTCCGCCCATTGAAACCGGGTCTGGGGTAATGTCATATTCGACACCGCTACCCTTCCAGAATTTGTATCCGCAAGCAAAGGTAGAATCGGGTGAGTGTAGGGAGTAGTTGTCACCTCTAATTGCCCATTCGCTTGCATTTTCCGGTGTTGGGGAATAATCCGACTGAGAATTTCCCGTTGTTTTGAGTATATCCGTTGGCGATCGCTTAAACTAAAACCCTTACCTTGCTTTAACCAAGTCGCAATTTCTGGATCGTCCCAAAACAAAGGATCGATCCAAGCTAAATTATGCCAAGCTAGTAAATCGCTGTAATCCTGGGGTTGCCAGTTTTCCAAACACCAACTTTGTCCCTGTTCCTGACGCTGGTTGTACAATTCTGCATAACGGGGATGGGGATCGATGAGAGTATGGTGATTGGCATCAAAAAAATGCTGAATAATAAACTCACACAAATTGCGAGACCCCATAGGGGACGCTTCGCGAACGAGTCTTTCCGTAGGTGTCAAACTTGCTTCTAAATATGGATCGAAAGCACTTCCAGCCACATAATCTTCAATCTGCAAAATCAGCGAAGGCACCAAATTCACCGTTTGGTGTAACTTCGGGTACTTTTCTAACAGCAGTACCAAATCCAAATAGTCCTTAGTTCCGTGCAATCTCACCCAAGGCAAGCGGTATTTTTGGTGACTAGAAAAACCAGCACCATTACTGCCAGGAGACTTATACAGAGGTTGATGTTGATGCCAAACAAAAGCGACGTAGAGAGGATGAGACATAAATTATAAATTGGGAATGGGGCATGGGGAAGAGGGCAAGGGGAATAGGTAAAAAGTAGGGTTTATATTTGGTAATGCCCATTGCCCATTGCCCAATGCCCTTAAAAGACTTGTTCTATTTCAGCAATTTCCGGAATCATCTCTTTAAGACGACGTTCCAAACCCATACGTAAAGTCATTGTAGAACTTGGGCAGCTACCACAAGCGCCTTGCAAACGCAACTTAACAATAGGACCATCAAGTTCCACGACTTCCACATTACCACCGTCCGACATCAAGTACGGACGCATCTCATCCAATACGGTTTCCACGTTTTCGAGAGTGAGTTCCATAATTTTTTCACCTTGTAATTTAATGATGGTCTAATTAGCCAAACAAGTTTTCAAACGTTGCTATAACAATCCTAGACCCAATTAGAGGGGAAGGGGAAGGAAGTTAGGAGTTTTGAGTTTTGAGTTTTGGTTGGAAGTTAATAAATACTTATTTCCAATCCCCAATGCCCAATCCCCAATCCCCAATTCCCAATCCCCAATTCCCCACTATACTTTTGCTGGTTCGCACAGTTGGATATTCGAGTACTTAAATTCTGTAGTGCTGGTCATTGGACTTTCTTGGATAACTTGGTGTGTCATGACATAATACTTGCCGACCTTATCGTAAGTATCGGTAAATTTGATGTGTTCGATAATTTCGTGAGTTTGGACATTGTGAAAAATTGCATCATAGCGATCGCGAATGAAACCTTCCCCAGTGTCAAAATTTTGGAGATATGCAAACACAACAGATGTATTCCCAATAATTCGGTTAAGAAAGCAAATTTCGCGATCGCGGATTTGATACTTTGACTCCATCGAGCCTTCTTCGACAATAATTTCTATCGTACCTGTTGCATCACCTTCTCCGAATCTAAACTCGTGCTTACCATGTGCTTGCCCAAAATCGATACGCTGGCAAGCAATAGTTAAATCAGTTAACTGGGTAATAATTCCTTCCTGTACCTGCTTATCAGCAATACCCGTAACCTCTACAATCAAATCGCGGTTAATTTTTATTTTGCCAGTGTAAACTGTATCAGCCTGTTTTAATTCTACATCAGCAGTATAGCCAGGGAAATTTTCATCCCAAGTATAGCGACTTGTGTAAGCGTTTTGAAATAACTCACGGGCGTTAATTGGAATTGCCATGTAAGCACTCTAAGTTCACTTTTTTAAGTTTAATAGTTAATGGTTATTAGTTAATTCCGGATATGAAGATTAGCAATATTAAAATTTATACCCAGACTACTGATTATTCAAGCATTAAGCTAAATTAGCGCAGATAAATAATTCCCGTAGGGGCAGGGTTTTCCTGCCCTTTTATTTTATTTTTTATTAAAAAAATATAAGAGAGACGCGATATATCGCGTCTCTACATCATATCAACCTAGTTTTTTCTTCATCCAGAAATTTCAATGATTTACTTTGTGAATAATCTTTCAACGAAAAGTTAACATTTTTACTGAGATAATACTTAGAGGAAAGTACAATAATTAAAAACAGATTTCGTTCTCATTTTCACTCTCTTTTTCCGCCGTCAGGGGGATCGATTTTTTATGTAACCCAACATTTATACTTTTACATCATCCGAAATATCTAAACGTTGGGTTACGACGCAAAACAGATTATTCGTTAAACTTCGATACATTAAACTAGAATTATCGGCTACATTTAATCATTTCCTAACTGCCAGATTCCCGACTTCCGCGTGAAAGTTTTAAAATCTGAACGACAAGCATGAAAACCTCAAATAAACTAGAATTATCGGCTACATTAATCATTTCCCAACTGCTAGATTCCCGACTTCCGCGTGAAAGTTTTAAATCTGACGACAAGCATAGTTAGAAGTCGGGAATCTTGAACCCGTGCGATACGCTTCCAGCGTTAAGCAAAGCTTATCGCAAAATTATCGACATGCAATTTTTATCAATAAAATAGCTCTATTCTCAAGATTATTGAGAATAGAATCATTAACTCAACGTAAATACGTCGTTTCAGGGCTTAAAAATCGAAAAAATTTTGTGTTCAAATTATGGTATTATTATCTCATGAGGATGGTTTATGTAAAATTACAAAATAGCTTTTAAAATTTTGTAATGCGATCGCGTTAGCGAAGCGAAAGTCGCTGGCAGTTCTGCAAGCATAATAAAAATCAAACATAATAAAAAATATAGTGGCAAGGTGAGTTGAATCTATGACTTCCCCAGTACTCCAAAAACCATCGATTCCCAAAGAGTCTTATGTTTTGCTAGACAACGTTAGTTGGGAGCAGTTAGAACAGCTTGATGTGAATTTATCAGGAACAGGCGCAAGATTAATTTACTTAGATGGTATTCTCGAAATTATGTCTCCACTTTCCGATGACCATGAGGACTCTAAAAGTACTCTCAGCCTATTGCTTGAAGCTTTTATGCGAGCAAAGAAAATTCGTTTTTATGTTCGTGGTAGCGCTACTTTGGGAAAAAAAGAGAATAACACGAGGAGGGAACCAGATGAGTCTTATAATTTGCAGACAAAAAAACCTATTCCTGATTTAGTTTTAGAAATAACCGTAACTAGCGGTGGAATTAATAAGCTGGAAATTTATAAGCGTTTAGGAGTAGCCGAAGTTTGGTTTTGGGAAGATGGTTTACTCTCAGTTTATGTATTAGATGCTGATGAGTATCAACAAGTTAATCAGAGTCATTTGCTACCCGATTTAGATTTAGAATTATTGGCAAAATATTCACGCATGTCTGACCAGTTTGATGCGGTTAATGAGTATACAGAATTAATCAGCACAGAGAAATAATTCCCGTAGGTGTAAGGTTCTTCCATACTGATGTTGTCATATTAACGTAAGGAAGCATCTCTATATACGATGCAAAGTTTAAATTTTTAGCTTTACTCAGAATCCTCTTTTAACAGAGAAATCATAGTTTCATTGGTGCGATCGCTTCGATAACGGTAGACATCCTGGTATTAATTTAGGGAAAAATTCTGCGATCGCGCTATCTGATTGTTATGACTCTTCTCGTGTGGATGGAATATAAGTCGGGCAAACAGCCGTTTGCCCCTACAATATTTGCGGATTTAAAAAACACGATATATTGTGTCTCTACATAAAAAATATCTATCTACCGACTAATTTATCCCGCAATTTTTTAATTTTATCCCTGAATTTAGCCGCTTCTTCAAATTCCAAATTTTTCGCAGCTTCTTTCATTTGCATCTCCAACTTATTTACCAAATCAGGAATATTCTCTAAGGGAATTTCACCAATATGCTCCTCAACAACTTGTAAATCTTGTGCATTTAAACGTCGCGATACTTCCAAGAAAGATAAAATTGCATTACTCGATTTTTTCTTGCCAACTGGTTGCGGTACAATCCCATGCATCTTATTATGAGCTATCTGAATACCGCGTCTTCTCTCGGTTTCATCAATAGCTTTAATCATGCTGTCAGTCATGTTATCAGCATACATAATCGCTTTACCGTGAATGTGACGGGCAGCTCGACCAATTGTTTGAATTAATGACCTAGCAGCACGTAAAAATCCTTCCTTATCTGCATCTAAAATTGCCACTAACGAAACTTCTGGTAAATCCAAACCTTCCCGGAGTAAATTCACCCCAACCAGCACATCAAAACCACCATCACGTAAATCTTGAATAATTTCAATCCGTTCAATCGAATTAATTTCCGAGTGCAAGTATCTAACTCGAATACTGTTATCTTGCAAATACTCAGTTAAATCCTCAGCCATTCGCTTAGTCAAGGTTGTAATTAATACTCGCTCGCTGCGGTCAACACGGTCTTTAATTTCTCCCAGTAAGTCATCGATTTGACCTTCTGTGGGACGAACACTAATTTCCGGATCGATTACTCCCGTTGGTCTAATAATTTGCTCGGCAATATTACCTTCAGAAATTCCCATTTCCCATTCTCCGGGAGTTGCCGAAACAAAGATGCATTGGTTTACCTTTTCCCAAAACTCCTCAGCTTTGAGTGGTCTATTATCGGCAGCACTCGGTAATCTAAACCCATGTTCGATTAATACCTTTTTCCTGGCTTGGTCGCCGTTGTACATCCCGCGAATCTGCGGTACGGTAACATGGGACTCGTCAATTACTAATAGCCAATCTTGAGGAAAGTAATCAATTAAACATTCAGGTGGTTCCCCTGCTTGTCTGCCTGCAAGGTGACGGGAATAGTTTTCCACACCATTACAATATCCAACTTCGTGTAACATCTCCAAGTCGTAGCGAGTACGTTGATCGATACGTTGCGCTTCCAGGAGTTTACTTTGTTCTTCGAGTTCGACTTTGCGCTGTTTTAATTCGTCGGCAATATCTTGACAAGCGACATCCAAACGTTCTTCTGGTGTCACAAAGTGACGTGCAGGGTAGAGATTTACAGCTTGTAAACTTTGGAGAATTTCACCTGTTACTGGATCGACATAGCGAATTGCGTCTATCTCATCACCGAAAAATTCCACCCGAATAATTCTATCTTCGTATGCGGGACCAATTTCTAAAACGTCACCACGAACGCGAAATTTACCCCGACTCATTTCGATATCATTGCGACTGTATTGTATAGATACAAGTGACTTGAGGATTTCCCTTTGGTCAACTGACATACCAACATGGAAAGGAATTGCAGCTTTGAGGTATTCTGATGGCATACCCAAACCATAAATACAGCTAATAGACGCAACCACAATCACATCATTACGTTCAAACAGCGATCGCGTTGCTGAGTGTCGCAACATGTCGATTTCCTGATTAATGGCAGCAGTCTTTTCTATATAGGTATCGCTAACGGGAATGTAAGCCTCTGGCTGATAATAATCGTAATAACTAACGAAATATTCAACCGCATTATTGGGGAAAAACTCCCGCAGTTCATTACAAAGCTGTGCTGCGAGGGTTTTGTTGTGTGCGAGAACTAGGGTTGGTTTACCCACATTCTCAATCACACTGGCTATTGAAAATGTTTTACCAGTTCCCGTTGCACCGAGCAAGGTTTGATAAATATTTCCAGCATTTACCGATTTTACCAGTTGCGCGATCGCACTTGGTTGGTCACCTGTTGGTTTAAAGGGTGCTTGAAGGCTAAATTCTGTCATACAAACGTACTATAAATCCCCTTACATATAGTAACGAATAAAGGATACAGGAGGCAGGAGTCGGTAGTCAGAATTTAGGTGTCAGCAGTCAGAATTTTAGGTGTCAGAAATCAGAATTTAGGAGTCAGCAGTCAGAATTTTAGGAGTCAGCAATCAGAATTTTAGGAGTCAGCAATCAGAATTTTAGGTGTCAGCAGTCAGAATTTTAATTCCTGAACGCTGATTCCTGACCACTGATTCCTGACCACTGATTCCTAACTACTAACCTCTTCCCTAAGATTTATTAATGTTTACCATTAAGTTTTACTTATATGAATCTTCAGAAGATAATTATACCTATGTAACCATTTTTGAAGTTAAACTCAGACGTATAGGATAAAATTTCTAACTCCTAAGTATTGTAAAATTCAATTAACAGACAAGGTATCGGTCATGGGCATGAGCAGCACTGGCAAATCAACCAGTACTCGGTATTCATGCTGCCAAGCTCAAGGGGGAAAATATAGTGGAAGTTGAAAAAACTAATCAAGCTCAAACTACAACTACAGATAAAGTAGCAGTTAAAGCTGAGGCTAAAGAAGCTAAAGCCGAAACATCAGAAGCAAAAGTTGTCAACAAAGTCAAGCCAAATACTAATATGCCAGTGCCAGCAGATTCATCCAACGCCAAAGAAGCATCCAGCAAACTCCAAGTTCGTGAAGAAAAAGCCCTTGCAACTTCAGCGATACGTCCTATTGGTGCAAGTGACTTAGAAATCGCCGAAACTATGTCGGTTTCAGGAATACGTCCGATTGGTGTTAGCCATTTGCAAGTTATCGAAACAATGAATATCTGTGGTATTCGTCCAATCGGGGCAAATCTTATTGATGTTGTTGACACCATGAACTTATCTGGAGTTCGTCCCATTGCTTCTAGTTCGTTGGTAGTATCGGAAAGCTACTCAGTAATGGGTAATCGTCCTGTAGCATCAAACGAAACTGATGATTCCCCAATGCTTATGGGTTATCTTGATTAGGACTCAGTGATTAAAGCGAAGAAATAAGGACTTTAAAGGACAATTAATAACTATTTTAGCCCGATCGCAGTTAATTGCGATCGGGTTTTTAATTTTGATTTTTAGTTTTAAAAATGAAAATTTGGTAATGGGGATTTTCTCTTTTATCTTCCTTTTAGCAGAGACAATTATTAGTCCTATGACAGAAGGCTAGGGTTAAATATTCAAGGTATTTTATAAAGGTAAAGGCAAAAAAGATTCAGAGTCACGTAGTGATTTTGAATTCTTTTATTAAATTTTAGGAGCTTAAGATGAGTTTAGAAGATAGAGCAAAAGCTACTGCGAAAAATATTGAAGGAAAGGCTCAAGAAGCTTTAGGAAATGTGACTGGTGATCCTAAAGATAAAGCTGAAGGCAAAGCAAAGCAGGCTGAAAGTCAAGTACGTCATGGTGTAGAAGACGTAAAAGACAACGTTAAGGAAGAACTCAAATAGTAGATATTGTCTTTGCTAAGGAAGATATAGGTGGCAAATCAGGGTGTATCTTATCTTCTACTAAGCAAAGACGCTCCGATGGACTATTTACGAAATAAAGGTTTTCTATCGAATTATCTACTAAATAAAGCCCTTTCCACCGAATTATTTACTTGGTCAATAAAGATATTTCGGTGGAAGGTTTATGCTAAAGGATTCTGTATTTTTATTTAGCTAATATTTGTAACTGCCTAGGTAGTAGTATTTGAGGAAATGAAAACAGAGACATTACCTTGTAGTGCGTCAGTAATCACTTCCAGAAGATTAAGACCATGCTTAGATGCAGTCGAAAGAAAAGAACGTATATTGG
>JAAUPE010000226.1 GCA_012034595.1 Calothrix sp. CSU_2_0
AATCCCCCAATCCCCAATGCCCAATCCCCAATCCCCAATGCCCAATCCCCCAATTACAATATCTCCCGTCCCATAAACCCTTGTAACACTTCAGGAATGCGAATACTACCATCAGGCTGTTGATAATTTTCCAAAACAGCAGCCATAGTTCTACCTATAGCCAAACCCGAACCATTCAAAGTATGAACAAACTGCGTTCCCTTCTTCCCCGATTCCTTAAAGCGAATATCACCACGACGAGCTTGAAAATCAACAAAATTAGAACAACTCGAAATTTCTCGATATTTACCCGAAGAAGGCAACCAAACCTCTAAATCATAGGTTTTTGTCGAACCAAAACCCAAATCACCCGTACACAACTCTATAACTCGATAGGGTAACTTCAAAGCTTGTAAAATTGCTTCCGCATTCCCGACTAATTTCTCCAACTCCGCAAACGAAGAACTAGGATGCACAAACTTCACCAATTCAACTTTATTAAATTGATGCAAACGAATCAAACCGCGCATATCTCGTCCATAACTTCCAGCTTCCCGACGAAAACAGGGAGTATAGGCACAATGATAAATCGGTAAATCCTCCGCATTAATCACTTCACCCCGATATAAATTTGTAACTGGCACTTCTGCTGTGGGAATCAACCACAAGTCATCTGCCTCGCACTTAAAACTTTCCTCCGCAAACTTTGGGAGTTGCCCCGTTGCCGTCATTGACTCAGTGTTAACCAAAATTGGTGGAATTACTTCGATATAACCAGCCGCAATCTGAGTATTGAGCATGAAATTTATCAATGCCCGTTCCAAAGCTGCACCCGCTCCAATTAACGTAACAAAACGGCTTTGAGCGACTTTGACCGCACGTTCAACATTGAGAATACCTATCTTTTCGGCAATCTCAAAGTGAGGAATAATGCCTTCATTTTGGGGAATATACTCATCACCCCATTTGCGAACTTCGACATTTTCTTCTTCATTTCGACCTACAGGAGTAGATTCGCTCGGCAAATTCGGTAACGCAAGCACAAGTTCTTGAATTTGCTCCCTAATCTCTTTCTCTTGCGGTTCAAATTCACTAATTTTCTCTTTAACAGATTTTCCTTCCTCCCTTAATGTGGCTATTTCTGCACCTTTAGGATCGGAACCTGCTTTAATTTTTTGAGGAATAAGTGCAGCAATCTCATTTCCCCGTGCCTGAAGTTGACTCCGAGTCGCTTCGAGTTCGCGTTGTTTTTGGTTTAATTCCAATATCGGCTGAATATTGTACTTATCACCACGAGTTGCCAACCTTTGTTGGATTAACTCTGGATTTTCCCGTATTTGCTTGATGTCTAACACAAATTATTCTCTATCTATAGCTAATATATTTTTGCCAACACACAAGCATACAGCATACAAGCAATGCCGGAATGGTTCCTTTTAGCGGATTGCGGTTGGCAACGGACACAATACTCCAAAATTTTGCCCCAGCAATAATTGTTAGGGCAAAGTCATTATTATAAAGTTTAATTTTTTGATTAATTCTTCGGTCAAGCATAAAGTTAATAAATATTTGACTGATGCATTTTTACTAATGCTCAGTTTCCCTCGCATTAACCATTTGGCTACCAGTTTCCTTTACAACTAATCCATCGCTGCTTGCTTGACTCGTGCTGGATTGACTTGCATAAGTATATTGTTCACTTTCCCGCGAATTACTGGGTGAAGGAAGCCAATAAGCAAGTACTCCTGTTAGTCCTCCCCAATACATCGCTTGACTTTCTTGGGAAGTTTTATTAACTAGTTGAAAAGTACAGAGACTGAGTACGACAGTACTAAAAAATACTTGTATCCAAAATTTATGTGTTTCGATTTTGTGATTAGAATTCATGGCTTTAAGCCTTAACTAGCGTGATTTGTGTTTAATTGCAAGTTCAGTAACTCTTGTTTATAGAGTGCTATTTGATTGACTTATGCAATTGTCTTCACGCTTGAAAATGATTTTTGCGGAAAATCTAGATGTTGGTCATTTTTATTTTTATTGAATTTTTTATTGAATACAGAGAGAGACGTATCAAGTCTCTTCTCTAGAGGTTTTCAGCTTTTACTGTTGTACGGAAGCTACAACGTGAAATCTGCTGCAAATTATTGATTATTAGGGGTTTTCAAAACCAAACCAAATCTACTTAGTAATTCTATTTAATAACCAAATAGAACCCACAAGTCCAGCAAAGTGAGCCGAAACCGTATTAGTGTTTGCTTGAACCACAAAGATATCTAGTGGCTGAATAACCCGACTGGGGTCAACTTGAGTTATGGTTCCAGGGATAATTTGCGATACAGTCAGCGATTTGGTCAACAAAATTCCTACGATCGCTTGCGCTCCTATAAGCGTTAATAATATACCCACCAAATGCACAACCAATCCCAAGCGAACAACTTGGACTGTTTCCAGCTTGCGAGGACGATTACTAGGGTTTGAAGAGTCGAGTTGCCTGCCAATACGAACGTAACGGAAAGAAATAAAAATACCTATCCCTAAAGCAACCAATCCGCTAATTGCAAAAAATACACCCAATCCAGCCCCCGAATTACTGGTTGTACCAGGCGCGCCAGTACCCCTAGAAGCAGCGCTAAAGCTAGCAAATAATAGAATCCCCCCAGATACCAAACCTAGAACTAATTGTGCCCAAAACGTAATCCAACCAGTACGACGAAAAAGTTTTGCGATCGCTCGCAGTTGCAATTCTGATGTTTCTGACATAACTAAACTATTTATTGTATGGGCTAGGCGCTGGTTGCATTTAAGCTTGTTTTATTTAAGCTTGTTTTATTCCAGATCGTCGCATTTAACTTACTATCACACTTCTCTACCTGCCTCTCAATCGTCTTAATACAAATCAAACAAAGGATGGGGCATTGGGTATTGGGGATGGGGCATTGGGCATTGGGCATTGGGCATTGGGAATCAAATTGTTCTTTTTGTCTTCCAGTTCCAAACACCTAATTGTTTTAAAAACAGCCCACCGGGTTATTTCTACATAGTTCAATACAGTACTACTCGTAGAGTAGCAAGCTAAAGTTAAAAAATTAATCAATTGCCACAAATAAAACAGATCGACTTTTTTGGAGGGAGTTTGGGGGAGGCAACCGTCTGAAATTTGACGGGAAGAACGTCTCTCCGTCAACTTCTCCCAATAATAGGGGGTTTGGGAGAGAATCCCCCAAGTCTGGTTCTAAACAGTATCGATAAGCAGACAACCTTAACTGAAGCCTATTGCTACATAATTCCCAACTCAAAATTTTCCTCCCCCTACTCTCGGTAATCACTAATCAAGAAAGTGTTTATTAAGTTTTACAAAAAATATCGCATTTTACCTTTAAAATAACTTGAGTGGCATTTTATGCTTAAGCAGACCAAATCCACCTGGCATCACTTAACACACTAGTGACAGCATTCGCTGTTATCTATCCGCTCCTCACCACACCACATGCAAGGTCGGAAAAAAGGCGCAACATCCAGCGCCTAAACGGTTTACGCTCCCATCCCGCGATTAGTCAGCGCGGGAACATGTATAATATTTGCGCTGTGGCATTATAGCCTAAGTAGCGTTATATACTTACAAAATATGGAGTAGCACTATATACTGACTACAGAGATTTTAAACTCGCTAAACCCCAGGCATTCTTTTAGCCATTCACAACCATGAAACTTGAGGATATATATCAGTTCTTTGAGAATCCTCCGCCAACGTACCTGTGCCAAGAACTAGCAGTCTGTTACATTTTGTCTGTTTTGCGAGAGGGAGAATCTTACGGTACCGAGTTGATTCAAAAACTAGAGCAAGAATACCCAACCTATAGACTTTCGGATACCGTGCTTTATAGTGCGATTAAATTCCTCGAAGACGAAAAGGCAATTACTGGGTATTGGAAGAAGCTCGAAGGAAGGGGTCGTCCCCGACGCATGTACCAAGTTTCTCCCGAATGGCAAGAGCGATCGCAACAGCTAGCTGATTTATGGCAGGAGTATATCAAGCGGAGGTCAAATTCACTAATAATAAGTAGTGAACCAATCGCCTCCGGTGAGTAACTACTTGTTATGGATAATACGATTCTGCCATCTACGTTGTTGCTAACTTTGCTGTTAATAGTTGGGCAAGTCTTCTTTATACGAGCCTCAACTAAAGACCGCATCGAAAAAGCACAACTTGTTTCAACTCAAGAGGAAGCTATTCTTTTACCTCGCTTGAAAGAATACTTCCAATCGAGGTTTTACCGAGTGGCAGAGGTAGACCCCGAACAAAACCAAGTCACTTTTGAAGGGTTTGTCCGACCTAGCTTATTTTTGGCAGCGTTTTTAACGCTGCTAGCATTTGTCGGCACCATGAGTCTTGCTTTGGTTTTGTCGCAACTTTTCCCAAGCCATAGTTCTATATTCTTAGGATTGCTACTTCTGTCTCCTTTGAGCGGATTATTCTATTGGAAAAAAGCTGGAAGACTTGAGAAAGTATTGCTTAAGGTTGAATCCACCAAAAGCAATCACGACCTCTCAAGTCATATAATTGTAGTTGCCCATCGCGACGAAATTAACGAGTTACAGCAGGCACTAAAATTAGAACTTAGTGAATAACTGCTGCTATTCAAAATCACTATTAAACAAGTTAGATAAGCAGCTTTCATGACTTAATCGCTTATCGGCGTGAAGGAAGAGAAAGAGACTTTGTTAACTGTTACCACTCTCCACGGCATCGGTCGTGGAGAGTAATTATGTATTTTAAGAGTATGCAATCTCTAAATTGAGACTCTTTTTATACTTGATAACAGGGTTTCACTTTTCTTGCTCAAACACTCCCATATTACGAATCGCAACTGCTGCCACTTCAACTTCAATTTCAACTTCAAATCGAGTTAATTATTGTTTTCGCATTTGCAATCACTGGCAATCAAGCTACATCGTCAAGAAAAAATGAATTTTTGAATAAAAATCACCTTTTTGCCAGCTAATAATTGTCAAGGTGCAAAATAAATCTTTAACAACATTTTATCGATAATTTATCGAGTAGCTAAAGCTAGTACCTCCTGCCCAGGTGAAGGCTCCAAAACCCTCAAGCTGGGAAACAAGAAATGGTTCTCCTCAACGTACTGAGCGCCAAATAGACCTTTTTCAGCCCAAAAATATCGGTCTGTTGTATGCTCGTTACGCTTTACAAGTAATAACGCTGGTGGCGCAATCTTTTCAGTCTGAATAAACTTTCTAGCTGCGGTTACAGGTTTATCTTCACCACTCTCGATACTGTACTGAGGTACATGCTCCAGAATTCGTCGCCCTTCCTGGCGACGACGGCTCTTCCGTTTGCGTCTCCTTGCCAAGCCAAATTCCTCCTCTTTCAAGCAAAAGTTTGTAGTTATAGCTACAAAATCCGTCGTAATTATAAAAGTTCTAGTCCAAAAAATCAACTGTTTTTAAAGTATTGATACAACACTCAGTAATATCAGTAATAATTTTAAAGGCAGATAAATGAAAAGCGCTACAATGTATCTTAGTCTGATATAAAGCATAATTTAAAAGATTTTGTTAACATTTGTTAAAGAGAAAATTTTTATTCTTGCGTCTCTTAGTTATTAATCGGCAATTATTGAGCAGAAGCTGAAAATGTTAATGTCTGCCAGTTCGGAGTTTATTGCTCTAGTTAGAGAGCAAATGGCGCTGTTAGCCCAAGGGCTGGGAGCATCTTTGAGTATTTTATATTTGACGCAGGAATTAGTTGAGTCGCAAACAAAAGAGGCAAAACTGTTTCCTGTAGTTATTTATCCAGAAAATTCCGGATTGGGGCAAGCAGAAGCGGATTGGCAGAAATTGCATTCGCTTGATTTAGGAACAAGATCGGCTGGAAATCCAACTTGGCTTGAAGAAAATACCTTAGAAATTAGAAATCCATTTTCTTTAACAAATTTAAGTCAATCAAATGTAAATCCATCAAATGTAAGTCAAAGATTGCTGACAGGAAGAGAAGATTTGACGATTCCATCAGGTGAATTTGTGATTGGGAATACAGACTCGGCAGCAAATTTGTCAGATTTACAAATGCCAGATTTGCAAAATGAATTATTGTTGAATAGCGATCGCGAAACATCTCTGTTAGAAAATCGTGTGGTTTTGCCTCTGATTCATGAAAATATGATGATGGGTGTATTGGTGACGACTCGCAATGATGGAGCTTGGAACGAGCAGGAGCGTAGCGAAATCAAAAGGGTTGTGCAAACAATTGCGATCGCTTGTATTTTGGATCAAAAGCGAGCTTGGCTACATCAGCAATTACATTCCTCCCAGATTATCCAGGAAAAACAGCAGGATTTGCTCGATAGTTTATTGCATCAATTCCGCAATCCTCTAACGGCATTGCGAACTTTTGGTAAGTTGTTGATGAAACGCTTGCAACCGGGAGATAGAAATCGTGATGCAGCTGAGTCGATAGTTAGAGAGAGCGATCGATTACAAGAACTGCTAAAAAAATTCGAGGAAGTTATTGATTTAACAGATCGAGATTTAGCACCATTATTAACATCAAACAATCAAATACAAAACCAAGTTGTAGTTGAAGTTTCAGCACAAAAAGCCTTAAAACCCGCACTTTTATTACCGGGTTCGGACGAAACAGTCGCTGACTGTGACATTGCCGACATTTTGCGACCATTGTTAGATTCTGCAAGTGCGATCGCTCAAGAAAGAAACCTGGAACTAATTACAGATATTCCAGATAATTTACCCAAGGTAAGGGCAAATATCAAAGCATTACGCGAAGTCTTAAACAATATTATTGATAATTCCTTAAAATATACTCCTACAGGAGGAGCAATATTAGTACAAGCGGGACAAGAAAAAGCCCAAATGCAGGGAGTGGTAATTAGCGATACAGGTCCAGGTATACCGCAGCAAGATTTAGGACATATTGGTGAGAGACATTACCGAGGAGTGCAAGCACAAACTCAAATTCCTGGTACTGGTTTAGGTTTAGCGATCGCCAAACAATTAATTGAAGAAATGCAGGGTGAAATTCAAGTTTTCAGCCCTGCATTGGAATCAATTATCAAAACCCCAAATATTACTGGAAGCACGTTTATTATTTGGTTGCCGATTTGTTAATTGTAATTGGGGGTTTGTTATTTGTTAATAGATATTTTTAATTGTGGATTCAGTATTTTTAATGCTGAGAGTGTCAATTAGCGCTATTTGTAAAAAATCTCCGTTTTGCTCTTGAGCAATTTTTAGTAGTTGCCTAAGTTGCTGACGCTTCTTTTCCTCAGCAATAAGTTCAGCAGAACGTTCTGCAATTTGTTGTTGTTGTTCTTCTGGTAATTGTTTTATTTTTTCTCTTAAAGATATACCCATAAAAACCTCAATTTGAGTCTTGTTGTTGAGCTAAGTGTGCCGCGAATCGGGCATCTGCTTTTTTTATCAGTAAAAAGGATAAAAGGGCAAACAGATTGTTCACCCCTACCCATTAACTATTTAACTATTGGCTATTGACTATTTCAGGGATATTTGCAGATTTTGACCGATGGTCATTTGTAAATCGGTGTCGGGGTCAATAACAATCAAATCTACGCTCTTCTTGCCGAAGAAAGCGCCAATTAAACCACCGATCGCAGCACCACCGAGAACTTCCTCAGTTGCGATCGCTCTGTCACCTGTAACGACTGAAACTGCTGCAGCAGCACCTGCACCATATACGGCACTCTTTAATGCTGAACCTAAACGGCTACCTTTTTTGATGGTTTCGATTTTGGTGATTGTCTCAGATTGAGCGTTAATTTTATATTCTTGACCGTTAGTTAATATCAGCTTGTCTGCAATAAATTGCGAACCTTTTTGACCTTTAACTGGTTTAATTTGTCCGACAACTTGACTACCTGCGGGAATAATTACTCTACCTTTGTCGGTGACGACGTTTTGCGCTACAGTCAATGTCAAAGGTGCGGTTTCATCTCTAGTAACGAGGATTTTCTCAGCCTTGTCGTATTTAACTGGAATTGCTGTACCTTGAGGAATAACTATTGCAACAGGGTCTTGAATACCACTATTAATTGCAACGATAAATGGTGAGTTTATTGCAGAAGCTTGATTGGTACTAACTAGTGCTTGATAGATAAATGCCGCAACTTGTGCGCGTGTTGCTACTCTGTCAGGATTGAGGAATTTGAGATTGGGATAGTTAACTACAATTTGGTTTTCAGTTGCTGCTGCAATTGGCGATCGCGCATAACCGGAAATATTAGCAGAGTCGTTGAAATATCCTAGCGTGCTTTCAACATTGCTTTGAGCGCGGTATTCTAGACCATTTGCTAAGGAAACCAATACCTGTTCGCGAGGAATGGCTTGATTTGGCTCAAAACGACTTCCGGGATATCCGGACATGAAACCTGTGGTGTAAGACTGTTGTATGGCGCTAGCTGCCCAGAAGTTGCTGCGGATATCAACAAAGCTGGTTGCTTGACGAACTTGATTTTTTTGAAAAGCTTTATTCAGCATCGCTGCGAATTGAGCGCGGGTTACTTGTTCGTCGGGACGGAAGGAACCATCGGGGAATCCAGCGATGACACCGCGTTGTGCAAGCGATTGAATGAATTGTGCAGCCCAATAGTTAGATTGAACATCAGAAAACGAAGTTGCTGTTTGAGCAAACGATGGTGCAGGTGCAACTATGGGTGCAACAGTTCCTGCGGTGATTCCCATTGCCATAAATGCAGCTAATCCAGATTGCCAACGTTTTGTAGCAGCCATTGTTTGTTTTCTCCCCTTTACTTCTTTATTTTCTGTTAGTTATTTTGACTTTTTTAGGAATAGTAAGTTCCAGATTTGAAGATGTATGCAAATATTTTTTACACTAATTAATTAGTTAATTAATATTAGCAAAATATCATTTATAAGTGTTTTTCAAATCCATTAATGATATAAAAGCATTAAAAATGCATCATCTATTGCGATATCAACAAACAACATCAGTGATAGTTGCGTTTATCTAAATAAATGATTGATGAATTAGGATTTGGGATGATGCTCAAATTTCTTTTTTCGATGTTTGCTAATTACCAATATCTAATTAAAACAAACTTATTAGTTGGGTCTAGCTACATCGATAATCTAAAAGTGTTTTTCTGAGCCTGATGTATCTAATGACGCAGTATAAAAAAAATAGTTGCAGGGTAAATGGGAAATTTTAATTGGGGATTGAGCATTGGACATTGGGCATTGGGCATTGGGCATTGGGCGATTGGGAATGGGGATTG
>JAAUPE010000053.1 GCA_012034595.1 Calothrix sp. CSU_2_0
TCACAACGCTATTCCTGTTGAAAAAATTCGCTACGATGAGAAAGGTTTAGTGCCAGCGATTATTCAAGATTATTTGGATGGCACTGTGTTATGATGGCTTGGATGAATCGCGAATCTTTACTTAGAACTTTGGATACTGGTGAGACTTGGTTTTGGAGTCGTTCGCGTCAGGAATTTTGGCATAAGGGTGGCACTTCGGGACATACTCAGAAGATTCAAAGCATTCGTTATGACTGCGATAGTGATGCGATTTTAGTCACTGTGGAGCAAGTTGGTGATATTGCTTGCCATACGGGGGAACGTAGTTGCTTTCATCAAATCGATGGGACTATTACTCTACCCCCAGCAGATACGCTGTCGCAGGTTTTTCAAGTTATATGCGATCGCCGGGATAATCCCAATGAAAGCTCCTATACTTGTAAGTTATTAGCTGGTGGTGATAACAAGATTTTGAAGAAGATTGGCGAAGAAAGCGCTGAAGTTGTCATGGCTTGTAAGGATGATGATGCTGATGCGATCGCGGGAGAAGTTGCTGATTTGCTCTACCATACTTTAGTCGCTTTGGCGCATCACAATGTTGATATCAAGGATGTTTATCGGAAGCTACAACAAAGGAAGCGTTAGTATTTTTATTAATTTATTTTTGTAAATTTTTTTGTTTTTTTTTATTAAATGGTCTAAATTGTGCAATGATGAAGTTGTTAGGTTTTACTATAATGGGATGCACGTCAAATTTTTGGAAGCACAACTATCCGATTATAATAAACTATATCTTTTCATAAAATTCATAATACCATAAAAAAGCTCTTCTAAACTAAACTCAATATTTTTCTTTTCACAAAACAAAAATCCATACAGGGAAAGTTTTGTGTATGCTACAGAAAAAGTCTTGCCGAGCGATCGCTTAAAATTTATGCAGATAATTCTCTACAGTAAGCCTGGATGTCATTTGTGTGAGGGATTACAGGAAAAACTCGAACAAGTAGCAAAGACGCAGGATTTCGCATCGCTACAATTAGAAATTCGCGATATTACAACCCGTGATGACTGGTTCCAAGCTTACCAGTATGAAATACCCGTCCTATTTGTTGCCGACACTACAGAAAATCAAGCAACAATGATTCCTCGTCCATCTCCGCGTGCATCATGGCAACAATTGGCACAAATACTACAAAAGTATATTTAAGTATTTGTACAAAAGGAAAAATGGTGCAAAATATCGCAAGTAACTAGTACATTAGGGATGCAAAGCCTGAGTGATTAACTATTATCACTTTTGTGTACTGGGGTTTGTTAATGGTTAATGTTTTAGTTGTTAGTTGGAAATGACACCTAGCAACTAACAATTAGCAATTGACGACTAACAACTACTAACAACTAAAAACTTGTGTGTCGAGGTTGAATAAATGAAACTGCGGGAACTGCTAGCTGCTGTCGAAGGAATTGTCCAATTTAACGAACATTCAGCGTTGGATGAGGAAGTTAATGGTTTGACGACTAATTCCCATGCAACAAATGCAGGAGATGTGTTTGTGGGGATGCCGGGAACTAGGGTAGATGGTGGGGAGTTTTGGCAAAGTGCTTTAGAGAAAGGAGCTTTGGCTGCGGTGATTTCCAGTCGAGCAGCCGAAAAAACTCCCCCTGCTGATGATGCATGTGTAATTATTGCTTCTGATATGACCAAAGCATGTGCAAAAATTGCGGCTGCTTTTTATGGTTATCCAGGACATGCGTTGAATTTGGTTGGTGTGACGGGGACAAATGGGAAAACGACGATAACCCATTTAATTGAGTATTTTTTGGAACGTGCTGGTAAAAATACGGCTTTGATGGGCACTCTTTATACCCGATGGCAGGGATTTAGCGAAACTGCGACTCATACAACTCCGTTTGCGATTGATTTGCAGAAGCAGCTAGCATCCGCAGTGAATGCTGGGAATGAGTTGGGAATTATGGAAGTTAGTTCCCACGCTTTGGCACAAGGTCGAGTTTTGGGTTGTCAGTTCGAGGTGGCTGTATTTAGTAATCTAACTCAAGACCATTTGGACTATCACAAGGATATGGAGGATTATTTCTCTGCTAAAGCTTTGTTATTTAGCCCCGATTATCTTGCGGGGAGGGCTGTAATTAATGTTGATGATGGTTATGGAAAGCGTTTAGCTGAGACTGTCGGCAAGGATAAAGTTTGGAGTTATAGCGTTAATAATACAAGTGCTGATTTGTACATGAGTGAATTGATTTATCAACCAAATGGTGTTAGCGGGATGATGCATACACCAATGGGAACTGTATCTTTTCAATCACCTTTAATTGGTCAGTATAATCTCGAAAATTTACTTTCTGCGGTTGGTGCTGTTTTGCACTTAGGAATAGACTTAGAAATTATTGCTGCTGCGATTCCTGACTTTCCTGGAGTTCCGGGAAGGATGGAAAGAGTACAAATTAATACAGTACAAGATATTAGTGTAATTGTTGATTATGCCCATACTCCCGATAGTTTGGAGAATTTATTAAAAGCATCTCGTCCATTTATTCCTGGAAAAATGATTTGCGTTTTTGGTTGTGGAGGCGATCGCGATCGCACGAAGCGTCCGAAAATGGGTAAAATTGCTGGGGAGCTTGCTGATATTGCGGTGGTGACATCGGATAATCCACGAACTGAAGACCCAGAGATAATTTTACAGGATGTTTTGACTGGTATTCCCAAAGGTATCAATCCGACTGTAATATGCGATCGCGCTGCTGCGATTCGTACAGCAATTTTACAAGCACAACCTGGTGATGGGGTGTTGTTAGCGGGTAAAGGACATGAGGATTATCAAATTCTCGGTACGGAGAAAATTCACTTTGACGATCGGGAACATGCACGGGATGCTTTAGTTGAGAGGATAAAGGCAAATTCGATTTAATTTCAACCGTAAGGGTGGGTATTCTCACCCTTAGAGCATGTTTGAAAAGTTTTAGGAGGTATAATTTGTCATTCTGAGCATAACGAAGTGGAGCGTTCGTCGTAGACGTTCCCGAAGGGTAGAATCCAGGGTTTCAGCCACATACGGAGATGCTTCATTCCGCTCCGCTGCATACCCCTTTCGGGGAAGCAAGCTACAGCATGACATAGACAGACCCTTTTCAAACAACCTCTTAGTTATATTTATATTTTTTCTGCTCGGTATTTGCAGAAAGGGTTTATTTGATTGTGGTTAATTGACTGGGGATGATATTAAAGATTGATTATGTAGCATACTTGTTAATTCGGAATCGAGCCATGTTTGAAACATTCGGTTTAAAATTTCTTCGTACCTTTGAGATGTTAACTCGGCTGAAATAAGCTCGTCAATCAGGAAAATATGACTTGTCTGTCCAATACGGATTGGAGCAACTACTTCTCCTATTTTGCTACTAAATAAAATAGCCGCAACGTCAGGTTGAAAATCCCAACGGTATAATTTACCTTCGTATCCACATTCTCTTCGTCTTCGTTCATCAGTATCATATAGGTGAGCAGCTTCATAAAAACTCATCTCACTTTCCTCGATTTGATAAAAAATTTCTTGTGCTAGTTGTTCGTAAGGAACAACGATTTGGTAAACAATAATTTGTTCAAAATCTAATCTATTTTCTGTAAAGAATTTTTCGACATCTTTGGCAAATAACACATCAGCTAATTTCTTCGTCAGTAAACAATCTCGAATTCCTGCTTCCCAATCTTCAGGAGCCATCAAGTTATCATTTAACCATGCGATTGTATCACTTGCTCTCACTAACCGCTTTGCATATCGTTGGCGATCGGCTTCGATTTGGATTTCTTCTGCTGTTACAATTATGCCCCTATCTTCAGCATGTTTTTCAATAATTTGATGATATAAAATATTTTTACATACATCTTTTAATTTGACGTTTTTTTTGAGTGAGGCGATTATTTGCTCTGGTTGAATTATTTTATCCTTCAGATTAATCATAAGGTCGATTGCCTCACAATGAAAAAATAGATAAGCACAAGACTAACTATGGTGGCAAAGTAAGCACATGCTGCCACAAAAATGTTTTCATTACTTTAACTGTCACTCCCTAGAAACCACAATTACCTATGTCATAGTAGATTGAATTATTCGCTACAAATCGAAATTAAATTTCTAGAATATGTCGGAAAATAATGATGTTTTTGGTGATGATTTTTGAACTGGTATAGAATAAGGCAGATTAATTGCAATCATAATAGGTATGGCAATATTTACAGCAATTGCAACGTTACCAATTGAGTTGTTATTAGAGTTACCAATAGAAGCAATTGCAACTTGGTTAATACCAAGAGTTTGCCAAATGTTTCTACCACCTTCTATATTAGATGATTGGATAACTTCTTCCATATGGTCTAAATCGGAAATAATCATTGGTATATTCCTACATAAATAGAGAATAGTTGTTTTTAAAAATTGTTAAAAGCAACTATTGATAGAATCTTAATTGATTTTTAAGCTCCATAGTTTCAATTATGGTCAAAACTAGGTTGCATTCAAAGATATATTTTTTAGATTTAAAGCAACTTCATCCCAGAATTGCTATGGAGCTTAGGAGTATTCCAAGTAAAAAAATAGATTATTTATTTTTGGAATACTATAGAGACAGCATCGATTTACAAAATACCAATGCCAGTAAGAGTAGGAATAGCAATATTTAATGCGATCGCAGTATTCCCAATTGAGTTTCTACCAGCACCACCAACACCAGCAACACCTAACTGTAGGGGAATAGTAACTCCTTGTAAAACGTCACCACCACCTTCTAGATGGGATGCTTTATCAACGGTTTCTAAATAGTTTAAGTCTGAAATAATCATTGTTTTCTCCTTCAAAATCAACCATAATTTTGCTGATGATTTGACCGATGAAGCTATTAACTAGTTGTTAGCTAAAATTGCTAATAAAATATAGCTAATCGCTTTCGTTGGTAATCTGTCTAAGCTTCTCTAACTAAAGCAAAGAAGCTCAGACTTATAGAATCCTAGAATTGAACCATACATGGTTTAGGCATGGGCATGGTTGTGAAATTTGTATCAATCATGATTCCCTTTTCAAGCAACCATTTTTTGGCATCTTCAATATTATTTGGAAAATCTTTACTACTGGAGATGCTAACAAAATTTAGTTCAGAACCACCTTCCAATTGGGGTGCATCATTCTCGAATTCCCAATAGTTTATATCGGAGATAATCATTTTTCTCTCCCGCAAAATTTGCTCTTATTTTACTTAGGGTTAATTAACTGTCAATTTGTTCTGTTTCTGTTCAATTTTGTCGCGATAATCTGAGTGAAAAGCTTAGTTAAAATCAGAGATAAAAGCAGTATCAAGTTTAAAGAACACCAATTCCACTCAAGGAAATAATCGCGAGATTTAATCCCAATGAGGTATTACCAATCAAGTTGCGATTAGTTCCACCAACATTAGAATTTGCAGATTGCCCCACAGCGACGAATTGAAAAACATCGCCACCACCTTCTAAAGAGGATGGATTATTTACGAATTCTAGATAGTTCAAATCGGAAATAATCATTGTTTTTCTCCTACGAAAATTGTAGAGATTTTCCTGAAATTTGATTAGCATTTATGCTATTTTTCAAATTTACAGAATACTAACACCAGTGACGGTAGGAATAGCAAGATTTAATCCTAACGCGGTGTTACCAATTGAGTTTTGACCTGCTCCACCAACTCCTGCAAATGCAGCTTGTCCAATCGCAACGAATTGGAAAACATTACCAGCACCTTGAATATTTGCTGTTTCAGTTATAGGTTCTAGGTAGTTTAAATCCGAAATATTCATTTTTTTCTCCTTCAACTGTTTGATTATGTTAATGCTTTTTCATGTCTGAGCTTTACGCTTTGAGGTAGCAAGAAGCTCAGACGAAAGTAATGCTTAGAGGATACCAATACCCGTGACGGTAGGAATAACAAGATTTAATCCTAATGCGGTGTTACCAATTGAATTTTGACCTGCTCCACCAACTGCTGCAAATCCCAATTGTGCTGTACCAACGAATTGGAAAACGTCACCAGCACCTTGAATGTTAGATGCTTCTTTCACAACTTCTAGATAGTTCAAATCAGAAATATTCATTTTTTTCTCCTACAAATTTTGTTGATGTTTCACTAGAATTTTGAGTAGTAAGAATGCTCCCTATTAGCTTAATTATGTTTAGAGAACGCCAGTACCAGTGACGGTAGGAATAGCAATATTCAATGCCAATGCTGTATTTCCTATTGAGTTTCTACCAGCTCCACCAACAGCAGCAGTCGCAAATTGTACGGGAAGAACGAATTGAGCAACATCACCAGCACCTTGAATATTTGTTGCTTCATTTACGACTTCTAAATATGTTAAATCAGAGATAAACATAATTCACTCCTTCTATTTTCTGTGGTTTGATTTTGTCTTTCAACTCTGTCTGAGTTGTTATCTTTAATATATATCTTCTAATTTTATTTGTGGTGCTTTTTTACGTTATGTGGAGCCACTTTGGCAGGAAGATTTGCAAATAGATTCAGCATTGTTTTAAACAGGCAAATACGACGCACTTGTGATATACAAATGCGTCGATAAGTAGATATATTAAAGTCCTGTAAGAAGTAGGGCTAAAGCCTTACTACAAACTTAATCATCAAAAAAATATTTGAGCGCGATCGCACTTAATTACGCTGTAAAGTAATCGGAGTAAAACTAGATAATAGTTCTGCTATTTCTAGTGTATAGACTAGACAGCCACCCTTGGGATTAACTTGTTTGCTATCAAGTGGTTCTAAATAAGTTAGGTCATTAATATTAGTTAAACATGCAGATGTTTGTGAGTTATTAGAATTGGGTTGATATTCAGTCGTTGTATTTAACTGGCGATTCTCTTTTAATAATCTACTATATGTACGATAAGGAATATAATGAAGGGGATTATAACCTGCAAAACGTAAAATTAAGACACAAGCCCAAGAATATCTGCCAGATGCAATTGCTTCTACAACTTGACTGAATTGCTCTGGTTTCATTACTCTGTCGGGTTGTTTTTGAGCGGGTTTTGTTGAGTGAGTCATCATAATTAATTACCTTTTAGAATTAGACATTACAGAACTAGACATTACAAATTAATTCCCCCTGCTTGAACTTGCCGAATTGGATCGAGGATGACATCAATAATGCGACGATGACGGGTGATAATTTCGGCTGTTGCGGTTTGCCCTGGTTTGAATTTGATAATTTGCTTATTTGCTGTCAAGCGATCGCGTTCTAGTTCGATTTCTACCCGATAGACTGCACCGAGTTTTTCGTCGGGTTTGACATCGGGTGATATGGATGCAACTTTACCTGTAATGATTCCGTAGTCTTGGTATGGAAAAGCATCCAATTTTACTTGGGCTGTTTCTCCAACCTTGACAAAACCAGCTTCGCTGTTAGGTAAAGCAGCTTGCAGAATTAACGGAACTCCTTGAGGTGCGATCGCAGCTATGGTTTGTCCAGATTGAACGACTTCACCACTGTTACGGATATTCATTGACAAGACGACACCATCGACAGGTGCAGTTAAATAATATTGTTGTAATTCAGCTTTGGTTTTTTCGAGTATCTTCTCTGCTTGCTGAATTTTGGCTTGGATTTGGGTTTTTTCAACTTGTAGTTGTTGAATCTTTTGTTGCGATTGCACCTGAACTGTACTTGCTTCCGCTTGTTTTTGAACTAACTCTGATTGAAGTCTTTGGATTTCCGTTTGTGTTTGTTGGATTTCGCTTTGACTTTGGGTGATGCTGCGGGTTGTTTGAGCTTCAGCTTGTTTCGCTTCAAATAAGCGATCGCGAGTCATGGGGGTTTCTTCAATTTGACTTTTGATAATTGCTAATTCGCGATCGCGTAATGCTTGTTCTGCTTGAAAGTGCATTTCACGGGAGATTGCCCCCTCTGCTACTAATGCTTTGAGTCGTTCAGCACGTTCTCTATATGCTGTAATTTCATTTTGTCGCTGTTTGAGTAGTTCTTTGGATTTAGCAAGCAATGGTTCGATTTGCTTGCGTCGTTGAATCGTAGTATTTTGCTGGTTATGCAACTGATTCATCAATTCATAATTTGCGACTAACCTGACTCGTGCAGATGCGATCGCGCTTTTTTGTACTTGTTGTTGGGAAGCAGCAATTTCTACTTTTGTTTGCGATTCTAAAACTGTTTTGTCGATGAGAGAGTCGGTTTGCACCAGTTGAGTTTGTAAAGCTGTTTTTTCCTGCTGTAAACGCTCGATTTCTTTGCTCACCATTTGATTATCCATCTCAGCGACAACTTGTCCAGCTTTAATGAGTTGTCCTTCTTGTATGTAAACACGGGAAATTTTACCTGCTACCACTGGATTAACTTTGTAGGGTTCACCTTGGGGAACTAATAACCCGGTAGCTTTACCCACTTCGTCAATATGTCCAAAAGATGCCCAAGCAACAAACGCAGCACAAAAAACTAATCCACCTACCACCACTTGAGTTGGTAAGGATGCTGGGGGAAGATCGAGAACTGATTGCAACGATGTAGACCAATTTTCAATTGATGGTGATGTTTGTGATGAATGGGAATTAGCTGTCGTCAACCCAACTGAAGCAGCAGAACCTCCAGACAACAAACTAGTTTCATCATCGTTTGCTGCATCAAGAATTTCCCTAGTTATATGCGATCGCGAATTAATAGTAATCCCATCCCCACCTATCTGATGATTAACATAAACTTCATTTACACTATTCCTAGTTACAAAAAATCTATCTAACAAAGGTTGAATCGAATCATTTCCAGACTCATTATCAAAATTATTTCTTAATAGTGAACTATTCATATTTTTATCCCCAAAATAATTATTTTTCCATATTCCTCAGCGTTTTTCTGCGTTAAGCTCCCGTAGTTTTGCGGAAGAATAATCTCCCGCAAACTAATATCCGCGCTCCTTTGCTTTAAAAAATATTTTATTCCTGAACTAGTACATCAAGGCAGAAGGAATAAAAGCTTATTTGAGAAAGTTTTTGTCTCTTAGAAATGATTAGTGTATTGACGCTGACCAACACTAGATATTTTTGAAAAAATGTTATCCCCCCTAAAATACATAATACTTCCACTCAATTAAATCGTTCCTACTTTTAACATGATTAGCTGCCAAATTGGCAGAAAAAAAAACATTCCCCCATAACCAAATCAAATATCCAACTGTTGCTGTGCCAGATGAAAATACAGTCCCTTTTGCTGCATTAACTCCTCATGATTTCCGCGTTCAACAATAATTCCCTTATCTAAAACCAGAATACAGTCAGCATTTCTTACCGTAGACAGACGATGGGCAATGATAAAAGTAGTACGTTCCTTGCAGATACGACGTAAATTATCTTGAAAACGTCTTTCCGACTCCGTATCCAGAGAACTCGTCGCTTCATCAAGAATCAGAATCCGGGGATGAGCAAGCAAAGCTCGTGCGATCGCAATGCGTTGTCTTTGTCCTCCCGAAAGTGCGGAACCACGTTCACCAACTTTGGTGTTATATCCCAAAGGTAAATTTTGAATAAAATCATGTGCTTCAGCAAGCTTGGCAATGTTCACAACTTCAGCAAGCTCATATTCGAGTCTATACAAGGTAATATTCTCTAAAATCGTTCCCGAAAATAAAAAACACTCTTGCGGTACTACACCTAATTGCCGACGTAACGACTGCGGAGAAACATGACGAATATCATACCCATCAATCAAAACTCGACCACTCGTAGGGGAATATAAACCCTGAAGCAAATTAATTAAAGTACTTTTACCCGAACCACTGCGTCCAACAATTGCGATCGCTTCACCGGGATGTGCCGTAAAGGTGACACTTTGCAAAGTATTCCGTTGCTCATCCAAGTTGTAACGAAAGCTCACATTTTCAAATTTGACTTCACCATGCAAATTTGGCAAAACCAACAGTGGTTTATCTGGACTCTCTTCAGGAACTGCCGCAAACACATCATCGAGACGTTCCACCGATACCAAGACTTCCTGCAATTCATCCCAAAGATTCACCAGGGAAAGCACCGGAGTAATCACATTCCCAATCAACATATTAAAAGCGACAAACTGACCAATACTCAATTGGTCTTGAATTACTAGTGTTGCTCCATACCACAACAAAGCTGTACTACCGACAGTATTAATTAATCCTCCAATCACTTGCAGGTTATTTGCCAACTTTTGCCCGTGAAATTGAGCATTGAACATACCCGTCAAATGGTCTTCCCATAACCAGCGCAAATCCCGTTCTGCTGCTGCCATCTTCAGCGTGGCAATTCCAGTGAACATCTCCACAAGTGATGAATTCTGCTTGGCAGACTCGTGAAAAACATTCCGTGATACCTGTCGTAACATTGGACTCGATACCGCAGTCAAAATAATAATTGGTGGCAAAATAGCCAATACCAACAGCGTTAACTGCCAGTTGTAATAAACCATTAAACCAACATAAACAAATGCCATCAACGCATCTAAGGCAGTGGTGACAGCTTGACGAGTCAGAAAAACTTGGATTTTTTGGTTTTCTTGAACACGGGTGATAATATCACCAACATGACGAGTAGCAAAAAACTCCAAAGGTAAATTCAGTGCATGACTAACAAAAGCACTAATCAGAGTCAAATCGACACGATTCGAGAAGTAATCTAACAGATATTGACGAATTCCCACCAATCCAATTCGCCAAACACTAAACATCAATAAACCGATTGCAAATACATGTAAACTAATAAAGCTTTTGTGGACAACAACTTGGTCGAGAATGATTTGGGTGAATAAAGGTGTCACCAAACCAAAGACTTGCAGCAAAATTGATGCCATCACAATCGGTAACAGCGTCGAACTATAAGGTAAAAATGCCCCCCAAATCTTGCCAAATGTAGGTTTAGTATTGGGTATTTGTTCGAGTAACCCCGTTGGAGATAATAGCAGAGCATACCCAGTCCAACCCCCTTGGAATTCAGAAAGTGACATCCACCGTTTTGCGATCGCAGGATCGGCAATTAAAATCCGATTTCCTTTAACACGATAAACAACTATGTAATGCTCCCCTTGCCAATGGGCAATCCAAGGGTTCTTCTCCTCAACTAAACGATTCAAACTAGCACGCACTGGACGAGCATGAAACCCCAAATTTTCTGCTGCCACTGCCAAATTCTTCAGCGTCGCACCAGAACGATTAACTCCTGCCAAATTCCGCAGCAGATTCAAACTAAATCGTTTACCCCAGTACTGCGATATCATCCCCAAACAAGCAGCTCCACAGTCCATCATGCTTTGTTGCTTCACAAAAGGATAACGCTGACCAAAACCACGTTTGCGCTGCTTTGCGGGTTGGGGAAAGGGAATAATTTTCGACTCTGCCGTTGGGGGAACAAAACTGGAAACAGCAGATGGAGATTCTAAGAAATTAGCTGCTTGCAAATTCAAAGTTAGAGGTGATATTTTCTTCCCATCTCCCCGTTTGGGAAGGCTTTCTTCACCTGTAATTACTGGTGCAATTAGTTTTGCTGTTTCCCAATGTTCCCGTGGTAATTCATACACATACACATCAGATTGAGCAACCCAATCAGTGGGTATCTCCTGGGGATAACCCCAACTGTCACCAACTTGTGGTGGACTGTTTTGGTTTTTAGTATTGATGCCACTACCAATTTCACCAATTCGCAGCCAGAAACAACTCGTCGGATGCGGTCGAAAACAATGTAAAAATTCACCAGCTTGAATCTGAGTTTCTACTAAATATTCAACAAACTGCTTGAGATTGTGACTAGAAAGTAAACGTAACTTAGTTAAGCTTTTAAAGAAAATCAGCTTTTGCTGTTGGTAGACAACTTGTTGTAAATCATTTTGTAAATTTGGTAGCTTATCAAACCAAAGCTTTAAATTCACCGACGAAATAAAAGCAACCACACCCATTGTTGCCGCGATCGCTCGATAAGCTAAGGGTTGCTTGTCAAATAACTCATCAGTACCAAAGCGATCGCGAACTTCGAGTAATGATACGGGGACTTCTCGCTGTAAACTGGGATCGAATCCCACAAGTCTCACCCTTCCACAACAAACAAGATAAAAACCCTGATGCTGTTCTTGATTACGAGATGAATCTACCGATGCTTTATATATGTCATAGTTTACAATTTCATCTCCCAAATTAAATTGCATAATTTGGAATGCTTGGCTAAATTCATTAACTAACTCATCATTGCCAGGATATAAACTCCGCAGGATATCGGCAAAAAGCTCACGAAAGTTACCGAATGTCCTAGATAGAGAATCTCCCGTAGATTCGATTATCTGTTTCATGGCTATGTACACGAAAAAGCTAATAGCTACAGATTTAGTTCGCTGTCAAGGTTTTAGTTTGAAATGGCAATATTTATCCCTACGAACATAAAGCAACTCTAAATATTCCGCAGATAAATCAAACACTAATTACTGAGGTAGACGCAAAAATCCGAACACTTACGTAAACTACTTAAGTTTTCTTATCCCTATGTTTATAGTTACACTTATATTGTTGGTAAATATGCCAGAGATAAGAAATATTTACAATGTGTTATATTAACTTGACATCTACCCAGTTTCGTAGATAAGGGATTTACGGTCAAATACTGTACCAAAAGTCGTTCAGCCCTGAGCGGAGCCGAAATCCACAATCCTGGATATCAGGTACTTTATTTCCATCCACATCCCTAACTCCTCAGAATGAAGCAACATTCATTTAGCTGACAATCGCTGTAACCTAATACCAATCAAACCTCCATCATATCCTGACCAGAATAAAAGCCCTACCCAACCCTGAGATATTCCCAGAATCGAGTAGAGCAGCAATCAATCGTAAAAATTCAACTAAACCTAACGCAACACCAATAATTCAACCTTTAAGCGCTTTTCTAAAATTACGACGGTAAGACTTATTCGCAACTATCAATGCAGGCCAAAATACAGATAAAAGTAAACGGTTAGGCAAAGTTCGCTGGAAATTGGTTCGTTCAAACCCATTCCAGAACTTCCAAAAACCACCTGCGTAAATAACAATCAAGGTAAAAGTAATAAAACCAGACATTCCATTAACTCCAAAAGCAACCAGTAGAATTCGAGCTTCAGTATTGTCTACAAGTATATTGGCATTTGATTAAACAACTTAGAAGTCATAAATTGCGTGTAATTTCTCAAAAAAAGTGAGTGATAATAGAGTCAACAACAAAAGTAAATACTAGTTAAAAATATAACTTGCTCCATTCAACTTTGCCCACCAATTTATCAACCATATATCCAGTTTAAATTAGTCTTCTTAGTTGGCGCTAGATACCAGTTACAAAATTAGACTACAATTCAGAAACCCTTAATTCCGGAAATCTCAGTTTGTTGTTTAGTTAAGTTGTTTGACAAGAAATTGCCATCTCAACTTTAACCCCGCTTGATTTTATCTTTACAAACAAGCTAGTGTTTCGATTAGCTCTACTCTCACATTCACCAGATGCTTCTTAGGGAAGTTCCTCAAATCCGAACGTCCGTAGGAGACTAAAGAAAGAGAAATAAAAATTATCTGAATTAGTCTCAATCGCTCTCAAGGTCAGTATCTGGTGCAATTAGTTAAGGAGGATTTATGCGTGCAGTATTGATGGCAGGTGGTTCCGGAACCAGGTTGCGTCCTTTAACTTGCGACTTGCCCAAACCAATGGTTCCGATTTTGAATCGACCCATTGCCGAACATATTATCAATCTTTTGAAACGGCATAATATTTACGAAGTGATTGCGACATTGCATTATCTACCGGATGCAATGCGCGATTATTTCCAAGATGGTAGCGATTTTGGCATCCAAATGACCTATGCTGTTGAAGAAGACCAGCCTTTAGGTACGGCGGGCTGTGTGAAAAATATAGCTGAACTTTTGGATGAAACTTTTTTAGTTATTAGTGGCGACAGCATAACAGATTTTGATTTAACAGCAGCGATTCAGTTTCACAAACAACAGAAGTCAAAAGCGACTTTGATTTTGACTCGCGTTCCTAATCCGATCGAATTTGGAGTCGTAATTACCGATAAAGATGGTAGAATAAATCGCTTTTTAGAAAAACCTTCAACCAGCGAAATTTTTTCAGATACCGTGAATACAGGCACATATATCCTCGAACCTGAAGTTTTAGAATATCTGCCAGCTAACACCGAATGCGACTTTTCCAAAGATTTATTTCCCTTACTTTTAGCCAAAGATGAACCGATGTACGGTTACATTGCCCAAGGTTATTGGTGCGATGTGGGTCACTTGGATGCTTATCGCGAATCGCAGTACGACGCTTTAGAACGTAAAGTACATCTTGAAGTTGCTTACAAAGAAGTATCTCCCGGTTTATGGATTGGTCAAAATACTTACATCGACCCCAGCGCCCAAATCGAAGCTCCGGCGGTAATCGGTGACAACTGCCGCATTGGTGCGAGAGTGCAAATCGAGGGTGGTACAGTAATCGGGGACAATGTAACCATTGGCTCCGATGCCAACCTCAAGCGCCCGATTGTTTGGAATGGGGCAATTATGGGTGATGAATCTCACCTAAGTGCCTGCGTAATTGCACGGGGAGCAAGGGTAGACCGTCGTGCCCATGTATTGGAAGGTGCGGTGGTTGGTTCCCTTTCCAGCGTTGGGGAAGAAGCACAAATTAGCCCATTTATTCGCGTCTGGCCGAGTAAAAAGATTGAATCTGGGGCAATTCTCAACATCAACTTGATTTGGGGAAATACAGCACAGCGTAACCTATTTGGACAGCGTGGAGTCCAAGGGTTAGCGAATATTGATATTACCCCGGAATTTGCGGTGAAACTGGGTGCAGCTTATGGTTCCACACTCAAACCTGGTTCCAAAGTTGCAGTTTCCCGCGACCAACGCAATGTTTCCCGCATGGTCACAAGGTCATTAATTGCGGGTTTGATGTCGGTGGGTATCGATATTCAGAACCTTGATGCCACAGCTTTACCGATCGCACGGACAATTATTCCGACAATGGGGGTTGTGGGGGGGATTCACGTTCGCGTACATCCCGATCGACCAGATTACATCCTGATCGAATTTATGGATGTTAAGGGGATAAATTTATCCAAGTCAAAAGAAAAGAAAATCGAAGGAGCTTATTTTAAAGAGGATATGCGGCGATCGCAAATCCACGAAATCGGAGATGTGGCATATCCCAGCCAAGTTGCGGATGCCTACTGTACTGCTTTTGAGAAGTTTCTGAATATCGACAGCATTCGCCATAGTCGCGCTAAAGTCGTGATTGATTACGTTTACGCGGTATCGGGGGCAGTATTACCACAAATGCTCGATAATTTTGGAGCGGATGCAGTTGTCCTCAATGCCAGTTTGAATAAAACCACAATGTCTGCAATGAACCGCGAAGCTTTGCTTACGCAGTTAGGGCATGTTGTTGAGGCATTAAAGGCAAATTTTGGGGTTCAAGTCTCGGCAAATGGTGAACAGCTAATTTTAGTTGATGAGTCAGGAATGCCAATTCGTGGGGAAATGCTGACAGCGTTAATGGTGGATATGATGCTCACATCAAACCCCCGTGGGACAGTGGTTGTGCCAGTTCATGCATCCAGCGCAGTCGAACAAATAGCCCGTCGTCACGATGGTAGGGTAATTCGTACCAAGGCAAATCCAACTGCCTTGATGGAAGCTTGTCACAAAAACCCCAATGTTGTTTTAGGTGGTAGTGGTGACACTGGGTTTATTTTCCCCGAATTACATCCCGGTTTTGACGCGATGTTTTGCATTGCCAAGTTAATCGAAATGCTGACGATTCAAGAACGTTCCCTAGCATCGGTACGTTCGGAGTTACCCCGTGTTATCCACAAAACCTATACGATGCGCTGTCCTTGGACTGTGAAGGGTTCGCTAATGCGATATTTGGTGGAAACTCACCCAGCCCAAAATTTGGAACTCATTGATGGGGTGAAGATTTGCCAACCTTACGATGATAGTTGGATTTTGATGTTACCGGATGCTAGCGAACCCCTTGTGCATTTGTATATCAACAGTAACGATCGCGAATGGGTGGATGATACGTTGAGGGATTATCGTGCCCGTGTACAGATGTTTGTTGAGAAGGAAGAGGAAGAAGTTGTTGCGGAAGTTTAGGTGATTTCGGGAATATTAAATAAATTGTCCCAAATTGTAGGGGTGGGGTCTCCCCACCCTCACTCATTAATGATAAAGTTGCTAATTCTATGGTGGGGATATTTTATTTTCTGGAAGTCCTAATATAATTTATTAAGAAATTAATTTTTTTAACCGCCAAGGACGCGGAGAACGCCAAGGTAAGAAGGAAGAAACTGCTCTATAATTAATCCTTTTGCGGAAATTTAATTTGATTCCCTTGAGGTGTTTGAACTACTTGACCTCCCAATTTTTCAATCCCAGCAATGGCACGTTTCTGAGTTTCCTTATCCACACCATTTTGTAGAACCATTGTCCATGCTGCAATTTGAGCCGATTTACTATGAGGATTTCGACTTAAAAAGTTGGCTGTATTTTGAGAAATGTTTGCGGAGATTTGACTTTCTGTATCTGAGTGTTTTTTTGCCCAATCGGCAGCAGTTTGTAATGATTTTTTTGCTGCTTGAGAGTTACCTAAAAATAATAATTCATCAATTCCTTTATATCTCCATACATAATAGGAACCTCTAGGAACCCAAGGATTTAATGACTTCAAACCTCGTTCGGTAATACTTACAGACCGTTCTGGCATTCCTGCATATATTGACGTGCTACTGGAAAGGCTTAAATATGCTAGTTGAAAACGTGGGTCATGCTTTAAAATAATTTCAAAATATTCTGGACTTAGTGCATAACCTGTTTTGGCACGAATTTCATCATCCCCGAAGTATTGTAAGAAACTTAAGTAAACCCAATTGGCAAATACATTGTCAAATCCAAATGTGGGAACCTTTTTCAACAAAGCCAAACGACTTTTTTCTAACTTTTCTTCCTGTTCTAATGCTGGTTGAGAAAATGCTTGTTTGGCACTAATGAGTTTTTGCATTCGCGGAAATTGCAAGAAACCAACCCCAGTAAAGCACAAACAGATAATTAGCGATGTCCCCACGATTTGACGAGATAATCCCAACATTCGGTTTTAGTTATAAATCCACATTTGACTGCGGTTTTATAGTTCCCCGAAATAATCTCAAAATAACGGAAACTAAAAAATAAGGCAAATATATTGTGATACAGCTTTAAACCCACAATATCAAGCTTTTGACTCCTGACCCCTGAATTCTGACTTTTGAATTCTTTTGTATTTGCGATCGCACCTAAATTTGACTATTTTTCCCCGCACACCTGTCACAATAGTAATTAGACTCGAACAGGCAATCATCTATGCTTACCCAAAATAAACCCCAAAAACTTAACTGGAAACCCATCATTAAGGAACTTGAAGCTGCACTCGGTACTAAAAATGTCATCCAACGCAAGGAAGAACTGATTACCTATGAATGCGATGGATTAGCTAGTTACCGGGAACGTCCAGCACTTGCTGTACTCCCTCGCACCACCGCACAAGTTGCCGCCGCAGTCAAGATATGCAACAAATATAATGTCCCTTTTATTGCGAGAGGTTCGGGTACGGGTTTGTCGGGTGGTGCTTTGCCTGTGGAGGATTGCGTGTTAATTGTGACTTCGATGATGCGGCAAATCCTGAATATTGATTTGGAAAATCAGCAGGTTATCGTTCAACCTGGGGTGATTAATAGTTGGGTGACACAAACAGTCAGTGGTGCTGGTTTTTACTACGCTCCTGACCCTTCGAGCCAAATAATTTGTTCGATTGGTGGCAATGTAGCAGAAAATTCGGGTGGAGTCCATTGCTTGAAATATGGTGTGACGACGAATCACGTTTTGGGTTTAAAAATTGTCACGGCGGCAGGTGATATTGTTGATTTGGGTGGACAAATTCCTGAAATGCCGGGATACGATTTGACTGGTGTTTTCGTGGGTTCGGAAGGTACTTTGGGTATCGCTACGGAAATTACCCTACGAATTCTCAAAACTGCTGAATCTATTTGTGTCTTACTAGCTGATTTCACGAGCGTTGAGGCTGCGGGAGCGACGGTAGCAGATATAATTAGCGCGGGGATTATTCCAGGGGGAATGGAAATTATGGATAATCTCAGCATTAATGCAGTTGAGGATGTGGTGAAGACAAATTGCTATCCCCGTGATGCAGTGGCGATTTTATTAATTGAAATCGATGGTTTGGCTGTTGAGGTTGCAGCAAATAAGCATCGCGTTATTGATATTTGCAAACAGAATGGCGCAAGGGATGTAACTTCGGCTGCTGATGCGGAAATGCGGTTAAAGTTATGGAAAGGACGAAAAGCCGCTTTTGCCGCAGCTGGACATGTGAGTCCCGATTATTATGTCCAAGATGGGGTAATTCCCCGTACCCAGCTATCTTATGTGTTGAAAGAGATTGATATATTAAGCCAGAAGTCGGGATATCGGATTGCGAATGTGTTCCACGCAGGTGATGGAAATTTGCATCCTTTAATCCTTTACAATAATTCAATTCCTGGCGAGTTAGAGAAAGTTGAAGAAGTTGGTGGGGAAATTTTGAAGTTGTGTGTGCGGGTTGGTGGTAGCATTTCCGGGGAACATGGGATTGGTGCCGAAAAACGCTGCTATATGCCAGATATGTTTACCGCAGCAGATTTAGAAACAATGCAATGGGTTCGGGAGGTATTCAATCCCCAAGGTTTAGCAAATCCCGGCAAGATTTTTCCCACACCTCGTACCTGTGGAGAAGCAGCACGGGCAATGGGTGATGCGTCGAAGCAGTTTGAGGCAGTTAAAGGTGTGGAGAGGTATTAATTTGGGGAATTGAGGAATCCATACACTTAAGGAATTTCTCAAATCGCTATTAGCTCTTGGCTAACAGCTAATAACTAACCGCTTAGAGTATAAGCATTTAAGTAGCTAGGCAAACCCTAAATATATATTGCGATTGCTTCCTACGTCGCAATGACAAGGATTTGAGGTTTTCGGAATGTATAAACATTTTTGCATTACCACTTATTTTATTCTCTCTGCGTAACTTTGCGTTTACCTCCCGTTCCTCTGCCGAAGTTTGGCGGGACGGAAACCGACACCGCCAACTTCTCTCTGCGTTTAAAAGTCAATCTCCAAGCCGTTTTTAGTTTTTAGTGTATCTCTACTTTTTCGTAAGTATTTCAAACCCTTGGGGACAAGTTGCTGGTTTTTCTTCAGAAAATTGAATATCTGACCATTTGGGTAAAATGCCTTGATTTTGCTCGCTTATACAGTGAGTTGTAGCCAAATTGGGTTTTTTACCTTTGGGTTTGAGCGTATGAACTAAAGAAATATAGCTTTTGAAACTGAGGTCTTTTGCGATCGCAGCTGCCATTGTGATTTTACCGCTTGGATGGATAAAACTACGGTACAGATAAGCATTAGTTTCGCTGGGAATATCTTCCCAATCTTTTTTAAAGCGATTATTTTTTGGATAGAATTTCGCTTGTTCGCTTGCCATTGTTATCATTTTGCTCGAAGCTTGTTCTTGAGGGGATTTCTTTTCGATAGCAGAGATAGTTTGATTTCCTCCCGTAGAAACCATAAATCCCGGAGGGCAAGCGGGAGTATCATTTGTCGGTATTTTGTAAATAGCCCATGTGGGAAGTTGCACTTTAGCTTCGCTACTTTCGCATAAAGTCGCTAAAGTAGTCGTTTCCTTTTGATTTTGAACGGTGAAATTGTGAGTCCGTACTAAACCAATGTAGCTTTTATAGCCATTATTTACGGGAATTGCAGCTTGCATGACAGCATTACGCTGAGGGTGTAAAAACACACGAAATTGGTAAGAATTGGCGACTATAACAGTAGGATTTACAGCCAGTGCTTTAATATCATTGGTAAAGCGATCGCTCTTTATATAATAAGCCTGTTGGGCACTATTCATCTCAGCAATTAGCTGTCGTGCGTCCTTTTGGATGGTATTGATGTTTGTTTCCGCTTGGGTTTGACTGCGGCTAATTTGGGGTGCAATTAACCAGGTGATACCGCAGGAAATTACTAAAAATTTATATAGATGCATGACAAAATTGCAAACAAGGTTGCAAGTGTTAATACAAACGCTAAGATAACTGTTTTGTGTAATTAATTACAAGAATATACAAAAGAAGGGGAAAAGTCGGAAAAAGCGAGTAGATTGATTTGTGATTACTCCGCAAGTTCAAAATCTAAAATCTATGGTGTTTCTCGTTCGGGTACAATACAAAACAACATAAATTAGAACGAACAATTTGGGAACACAATTCGGGAAAACTTCGGGCAAACAACCGTTTGCCCCTACAGTAATTTGCTCAACAGAACTGAGAACCGCCATAAAATCCAAAATCCGTCTTGAAAAGTTTAACGGTACGGAAACCGAACCCGTCAACTTTTCGCGAAATCCAAAATCGATTGTTCCATTTTTAAGATATCTTCAAAATAGTCTCCTACGATACAACTCATTTTCTCCCAAACCCCATGACAAAAACAGTTCCAATTAAAACCAATCAAAAATTAAATCTCCAACCCCTGAATATGCCCAACCGCTTGTTGTTGGGACCAGGACCATCAAATGTTCACCCTGCCATATTAGCAGCGATGAATACGCCACCCGTGGGACACTTAGACCCCACATTTTTAACCCTAATGGACGAAGTGCGATCGCAACTTCGGTACGTATGGCAAACCGATAATCTAATGACGATTGCAGTTAGTGGTACGGGAACGGCTGCAATGGAAGCAACTATTGCTAATTCAGTGGAGCCAGGTGATATCGTTCTCGTCGGTGTCATGGGTTATTTTGGCAACCGCTTAGTCGATATGGCTGGTCGTTACGGAGCAGATGTACGCACGATAACCAAACCTTGGGGACAGGTTTTTAGTTTAGATGACCTGAAAACAGCCATTGAAACCCATCGTCCCCGCATTCTCGCACTTGTCCATGCAGAGACTTCCACAGGTGCGTGTCAACCAATGGAAGGGGTTGCCGAACTATGTGAAAAATATGGAACATTACTATTAATTGATACAGTTACTAGTTTGGGTGGAGTACCGATTTTCCTTGATGAATGGGGTGTTGATTTAGCTTATAGTTGTAGCCAAAAGGGTTTGGGTTGTCCTCCTGGTGCATCACCATTGACAATGAGTGCTAGAGCAATGGAAAAATTGCAGAACCGTCCCACCAAAGTTGCAAATTGGTATCTTGATGTGAATTTGTTGGGTAAATATTGGGGTTCCGAGCGGGTTTATCACCACACAGCCCCAATTAATATGTATTATGCGTTGCGGGAATCATTGCGGTTAATTGCCGAAGAAGGAATCGAAAACTGCTGGCAGCGTCACCAAAAAAATGTAGAGTATCTGTGGGAAAGTTTGGAAGGTCTAGGTTTAAAAATGCATGTCGAAAAGCAATACCGTCTGCCCACATTAACCACTGTTTGCATTCCCCCCGGACTTGATGGCAAAGCGATCGCCCGCAGGTTATTAGATGAATATAATCTTGAAGTTGGTGGTGGTTTGGGGGAACTTGCAGGTAAGGTTTGGCGTGTTGGCTTGATGGGTTATAACAGTCGTCCGGAAATTGTTGATAATTTAGTAGAAGTATTGCGTCAAGTTTTTCCGAAGTAATAAGTATTTGAGCGAAATTAATTACACAAAATCTGGACTAAAAAATACGTAATTAATTCTGTTGGTTAGGAAAATTATGTTTGTCCATCCGATGGGTTGAATAGTCCCAATGTATAAGGGGTGGAATATTCCCACCCCACCGATGAATTATACGATTGATAAGTGGTTAGGCAAAATTAAATATATATGTCATTGCGACGTAGTTTAGTTATTTTTGGAAGCTGCAACTTGACATTTACTCTCTCACACAAAAACAATTGTTACAGAGTCCAGCTTCTCCAAATCTAATTTTAATCCTCAATCAGGTATGTGCTTTTTAATTCTTTCCAATTACCATACTGGAAATAATTTTTACAGTTAATTATTTTTGATAGATAATACTATTTATTTGTGCTTTAAATGCCTTCATCCCTAATCCATTTTGACGGCATTGGTGAGCTTTACAAGTCAGTGCGGTATTCGTCGCTGCACCAATTGTTACTTTAATTTAGATTGATATTGCATAAGTAATTGCACCGAAGCTAATTGACCCCAAACCTGTTAGTGGAAAGGGTATCGCAGGCATAATAATCCTGATATTTGGTTAAATTGCGATCGCATTAAGCAACGATTCATTAATAGCTAAAATCCGTACTTATACGGTAATTATCATTACCTATGTTGTTTCTTCATAGTCGTTTTTTACATACTGAGGCGTATTATTTTTTTATCTGTTATGATGTTTTGGTTAGGAAAAATGTCCTATCCAAATAGGTAAATCAACCTATTCTCAGCAGGCTCTACCAAAGCTCTACCGAAGTTGAAATTGCATTTACATTACTAAAAAACTTCTAGTAATGTTCCATAGTCAGAATTAAACTTTTGAGGCGATCGAGAATTTAAGCCAACTAGGGTGTCCGCATAACTACCAATAAAAAAAACGCCTCATCAAACAACATCACCGTGCGTAGTTGAGCGATGAAAAGCTTGTTTGGTAATTGGACCAACACCCTATCTAGAAATATAATTTTGCTGCTACTTTCGATGCTGTTGCCGACCTTTGAAATATCTAATTCGGTACATGCAGCTGAAAGGGTTTATGCATCTTATTCTGCATTAGAGCGATCGATTTCGGTTACCGCTCTAGAGGAATTCGTCAAAACAGGTATCGTTGACGAAAGCCTAGCAGTTTATACCCATTATCTGAATCCGGTACAAGTTCAGGAGTTACGAAAAACCCTCCGAAGTCCGATTAAGGTGAATGCGGTAGCAGTTTCACAATTTCTCTACACTCCGCAAGGTGAATTTTTGCTGCGAAGGTTAGGAGAAGTCATAAAAACTGAGTCGCGTCAGGAGCAACCGGGTTTTCATGCGTTGCGTTCTGCTTTGATTTTAGCAGCTGCTGACCCTGGCGGGTTAACATTACTAAGTTTGTTACGGGAGTACCCAAGTTCGAGTATTCATATTGATTTAGCAAGAACTTTGGGGATTGCTGCGGAATTAGAAAAACTTGTCAGCGAAACCGACAAAGCAATTGATGCTGTGTCACAAAAATCAAAAATCGAAGCTGCAACAGGTCAAGTTTCCCTAAATTTGGCAAATTTACCTGATTTTCGTCGTCAAGGCAAATTTGCGATCCGGAAGCAGACAATCAAACTTTTGGATGCTGTTCGCAATCGCTTTTTATTAACCGATGTTTATATTCCCAATACTCAAGAAAAGGCTCCTGTAATTGCAGTTTCCCACGGTTTGGGAACCGATAGCAGTAACTTTGAGTATTTAGCTTCCCATTTAGCATCCCACGGGTTTGCCGTCGTCGTTCCCAACCATCCTGGTAGCGATACCAAACAATTGCGATCGCTGATGAAGGGCAGTGCGAATGAAGTTGCCGAACCGAGTGAGTTTTACAATCGTCCTCTCGATATTAAGTTCGTTTTGGATGAGTTGGAACAGCGTAATAAGTCGGAATTTCGCGGTAAGTTGAATTTACAACAAGTCGGATTTATTGGACAGTCATTTGGTGCTTACACTGGGTTAGCACTTGCTGGAGCTCCAATTAATTTTGCGGAATTGGAAAGAGACTGTAAACCGAATGCTCTGAAAGATACGTGGAATGTATCTTTGTTATTGCAATGTCGCGCTTTGGAATTACGTAAGGGTCTACTCAAGGATTACAATTTACGGGACGATCGCATTAAAGCTATTATTGCCGTCAATCCGATTACTAGTAGTATTTTTGGGGAAAGTGGGTTAAATCAGATCGAAATCCCCGTGATGATTGTTGCTAGCAGCGATGACACTGTTGCACCAGCTTTATATGAGCAAATATTACCTTTTTCTTGGATTGGTAATCCGCAAAAATATTTAGCTGTATTACAAGGTGGTACTCACTTTTCGGCAATTGGGAATGGTAAAGGAAGTTCGGATCAAGTCGGATTACCTTCTGATATTGTTGGTGACGATCCAGCGCAAGCTCGTCGTTATCTCAATTCTTTGAGTTTACCTTTCTTTCAATCTCATATAGCTGGCATGACTAAATACACACCCTATTTAAATGCTGCTTATGCTAAAGCTATTTCTAGTAAACCATTAGGTTTGAGTTTAATTCAATCTCTAACTTCGACGGAATTAGCTCAGGCTTTTAATGGAGAGTTAAAAGAAGAAAAAACAATCCCAAATACTAATACACAACCTGTCAAAAAGTAAAAAGTAAAAACAGAAAAGATAAATAAATTTAGGGTTTTTAGACAGTTTCTTCTTTCTTTTAACTTGTTTGCAGTGTGAATTACAGCAGAAGTCAGAAGTAAAACAGATTTATTATGGCTTTTGGATTGTTTGACTTTAGCTCATATAATTGCAATCTGCTGTATCAACTACTTCGCAATATCTAGACGCAAACTCTAGACATAATTCTTTAGGCACAACAAAGTCATATCTCCGTAATGTATTCTAAAACGAGATAAACCTTTGTTGTGCTTAAAATTTTGAGTTAAAAATAATTATGACTCGTCAGCGCATAATTCAACCTGGTCAAAGTTATACTTTTAGCAAATACTTTGAACTTTCATACGCCATTGAAGATATTCTCGCTGAATTAGGCTGTATTTACAATTTAGAGGTGTTAAATCTACCTCAAACAGAAGCTGATATTAATTTAACCAATAATCTAAAAAAGACGATTGAAAGTAATCTTCGATATGTAAAATTATCGAGTGAGTCAGCACGACAGCAAGTAATCATTGCCCCAATTCTTTTAGAGGTTTGTAAAATTAGCCAAACTCGTTTAAATGTTGAGTATCCCGTAAATGTTAGCGAGCAATTAAAAGGCAGTTTCGATTATTACCTCAATAAAGGTAAAGGATTATTAGTCGTAGAGGCAAAGCAATCTGACTTAACAAGGGGATTTACCCAATTAGCTGTGGAATTAATTGCCCTTGACCAATGGACTAATTCCGATACCCCAATCTTATATGGTGCAGTAACCACAGGTGAAGACTGGCGATTTGGTATTTACAAGCGTCAAGAAAAAGAAATAATTGAAGACATTAAACTATATCGAGTTCCTGAAGAGATTCAGATATTAATGAATATTTTGCTTGGTATTATAAATTAGTATTCTCCCCAAAATCCCAAAATAACTTGTGCAAGGCTTCTTAAATCTCAACAAACCATTCGGCTGGACTTCCCACGACTGCATAGCCAAAGTGCGAAAAATCCTACGTTTAAAAAAAGTCGGACATGCTGGCACATTAGACCCAGCAGCAACCGGAGTATTACCGATCGCACTCGGCAAAGCAACCCGATTATTACAATATCTTCCCGGTGACAAAGCTTATCGTGCCACAATTCGTTTTGGTGTCAGCACCACTACTGACGATTTACAAGGGGAAGTAATTTCTTCTCAATCCGCTTATGGTTTGAATTTGGAGACAATAAAAGCAGCTTTGCCACAATTTATCGGGAAAATCGAGCAAATTCCACCCAGTTACAGCGCGATTCAAGTTGATGGTAAACGACTTTACGATTTAGCACGTCAAGGTGTCGCTGTTGAAGCACCACTCAGGACAGTAGAAGTGTTCAGCATCGATATATTAGACTGGCAACCAGGGGAATTTCCCGAATTAAAAATTGCTGTTTCTTGCGGTACGGGCACATATATTCGTGCGATCGCACGTGATTTGGGATTCGTTTTACAAACGGGGGGAACCCTTGCTGGATTACAACGTACTGTTAGTAGTGGTTTTGATTTAACTAACAGCATGACAATTGCAGAGTTGGAAGCTCAATTACAAGCGGGAATTTTTCAACCCATTAATCCCGATTTACCATTGCAATATTTACCAAGCATTACTTTATCGGCAGAAATAGGAAAAAAATGGTGTCAGGGTCAGAAAATAACAGAAGCGATTGATATATCAAATCTATCTTCGCCATATTTGCGAGTATATGGTGAGGATGGCTGTTTTTTAGGAATTGGCGAATCTAAACCTGATTTATTCGTTCCCGCAATGGTGTTTGAACCAATTTCTTAATTTTAAAAATTAAATAAATTATTCCGCGATCGCATTCAATCATTAAAAAGTAAATTGCAAGCCAAAGCAATTTAAAATATTCGTCCTTACTTAGAAATAAATCAATCGCATATCACTAAACAAGATATTATTCAACAACTTCGTCAGATTTAAGTTAAGTTAGGTTAATTTTCTATCTTTACTCTTTACAAAAATATAAGTTGCTTTTTATATGTTTTTTGAACAAATCATGAAAATATTGAAACTGACATCGAAGTTACAAGCTTTTCAAAAGCTTGTACAAATCAAATTTAGCAAAATCTAAATACGTCGCCAAAGATTATGAAAAATGATACATCAACTTCAAAGCCTTGTCAATTCGTAAATAATTGAGAATAAAGTCAATAGCTTGAGTAATTGTATCTAAATGTTACTGGAATATAAATATTTGTAATTAAGAATAGTCGAAACAATACTATTGTTATATAAAATTTAATTATCTGTGGAGGTAAATTTTAAAACTAGTATTCAAAATAACTGTTACTCAGCAATAAATTGCCAGCAAAGGGAAAAAATCAAAAAGAAAAAATCATAGCTTCAAAACACCTTTTTCCTTTCCCCTCGAAGCGATACATCCATATCCCATGTCTTAAATACAGATACAAAACAATACTCCTTAATAGCGTATCTATTAAGGAGCTTTAAATTTGAGTAAAAAAAACTCACCCTGAATGATTAATTAAAAATCGTCCACAAGCTGACTAAGACGGCTGATTACAGGGTCAACCTCTTGAGGAGGAGCGTAAGAAATAGGCATATTGCTTACGTTAGCCGTAGATGGGGAAAGGGATTGGGTTGAGTTAACTTGGACAGAAACACCTTGAGTAATTGCGATCGCTAACTGAGCGACCTGCTGGCTAACCTGCATTAATTGGCGTTCTAACAAATCCAAGCGATTCGATTCCCGTGCATAAAAGCGCTCCTCAAGGTCAGCCACTTGACGGTGTAAGTCAGCAATTCTCGGTTCGCCACCACTATTAGTTACGTGATTAACAGTATTCGGGGTATTAACTGCGTTATTAATGGGTAATAGAGTAGAGCTAGTTGGTTTTGGTGTTGGACGCACCGATTCTGGCACACACAAAGCTTGCCATAAAGCATCTTTGCAGAGGTCGCTGAACGATTGGTTGGGGTTTTTTTCCAAATGGCTTTCGATCAGCGCAAGCAAACTTTCGTCAGCGACCCCTGGATTGAACGTAATCGATTTAACTTCTTTCTTTGACCATTGGAACATCAGTTTTAAGCCTTAGCGGAGCGATTGGATAGCTGTGCTTCTCCATAAATATACTGCCCCAAAGCATTTGCTTGACGCGATGGAGCTGCTAAATGGGCATTAATTTTTGCTTCTTTCAGCAGTCGTTGCATATCTTCCCAGAAAAACTCACCACCACCACCAGTTAAAATCACATCGGTGACACGTTCCGGTATCCACGCAAGGACGCGGTTACAAATTTCTCGCGAGAACATTTCGATCAAATTTGGCAAAAAGTCATCGAGGTTGGTAGGTTTGCTGGCACCACGAGGACGGTAGAAGCGATCGCCTTTGGGACGGTTAACCGATGAAATCAATGACAGCGATTGGGCATCGGAACCCTCGATTTCGGCTGCGACCAATTCATAAAACTTGTTCATTCCGAATTCTTCACTCTTGGAAGCACCGCGAGCAAAACGGAAATTATCAACCATCAAACAATCAATTGTTTGATGACCAATATCAACGATTGCGACAGAAACTTTAGTAAAATCAGGAGTTGTCGGTCCTTTTTTCGGTTGAGCTTCACACCACAGTAAGCTACCATAACCTTCGGGCATTATCCATACTTTAGTCACGTTCAAATTCACATTTTCCCCACGAAAATTCATCACATGGGGACCGCTAATTTGGCTCATTAACTGATTTTTCTCACGCTCAAACTGCTCTTGAGAATGATAAGGCAAACTTAGCACTACGGAAATCTCGTCTTTAAGTTTGAAGTAACCAGCACAGGATAAAACCTTCGCCAGTGCATCCTCTACTTTTGATTGACCAACACCGAGATTTGCGCCAAAATCGGCTGCTAGCTGACCGATCGCATAACCACTACCTTGGAATTCCATCCACAAATCCATCAATGGATCCGTTGCACGAACTTCAAAAACTCCACTACGTACTTCTTCCATTGTCATTTTCTTGACATTGGATGGAATGAATACAACATTGTTTGGTTCGCGACTGACGGAAGTTTTTGTCGAAGTTCTGCCTAAGTCAACACTGAGAATGTTTTTACCCGTGCCATTGCCTGGTTTGGGAACAGCATTCATGGGATTTGCGTTCATTGGGGTTGATGCCGAAACGCGATTCATGGGTATGGAAGCAGCATTCATGGGAGTCGCTGCGCTGATTGGGGAAGAGTTGGTGGGTTGTTGGTCTGTCATGAAAGCTCCTAGTAGTTACTTAGCAAAAAACAAATTATCACGCTCATCTTACAAAAATACGAGTACCAAAAAATGCAGGTACAAGAAATCTGTGAGGAAGTCAAATGTAGCTAGAAATACGCTAAAAACTATCAAAGAGTAGCGTAAAAAATTGTCTTTGTCTATTTAGTGCTTTATATTAACTGATAAATTTGGCTAAAAAAATAACAGGCTTAAAAGCTGGTTTGAATAGCTCAAATGACGGTTTGTAGCGACTGAATGAATTCAGTTGCAACTGCCTTTTACCTTTTTCTGTGGTTTCGTCTGCGCTTAAACACCCAAAAACCGAATGCCAGTAATAAACCTGCCAGCACAATTTTGGATACGGGAGCAAGGTACTTATCCACAAGTTCATATTGGCTACCTAATACGTATCCTGTGTATGTTAGCAAACCTACCCAGAGTGCGCTACCTAAAGTTGTATAAAATAGGAATGGAATTAGGGGCATATTACTAATTCCTGCGGGAACTGATATTAAAGTTCGTACTCCTGGTACAAGTCTACCGATAAATACTGCTTTAGTTCCTTGGCGGTTGAACCATTGGCTGGCTTTGGTAATGTCGTGACTCGATACGGTTATCCATTTGCCGTATTTGTCAGCGAGTTGTTTCAAGCGTTTTTCCCCAAGCAGTTTTCCTGGGTAGTACCAAACTAGTCCACCCAAAACGGAGCCAATCAATCCTGCCAAAAATACCCCGAATATATTTAGGGGTGCGACTTCAGGTGGTAATTTACCCAAAGCTTTTACTGCTGCTACTGCTTTTTCGTTAGCAGTAAAGCCCGCTAAAGGCATAATTAATTCCGAAGGTATTGGTGGAAAGAGATTTTCAAGGAACATCATTAAACCTATTCCCAAGTAGCCCAAGGAATAGATGATTTGAGTGACATTCGTTATTATCCAATCAGACATTCAGTTGATTCCCGGAAATTTTCAGCTTCATCAATTATAATTTCGGATATTTTCCCTGATAAAAGCGATCGCTTTCTACATCCCTAATGCACAAGTAAGCCAAGCCAATGCTGAACTTATCTCTATTTCACTTTCATAAAGTAATACAATAAACTGAAGATGCAAGTATAACAAGCAACAACAAGTATATTATCTCGATTCTAAATTTACCCCTATCTCTCCCATACGCTCGGATACTGTCGGCAACTAACGATTTAGAAGACATAAACGTTGCAACTTCTCACTTTTTGAGAAGTTGCTCCGCACAAGTTACATCTAGTAGTTCTCAATCAAAGAGTTTTGAAGACAGAATTTATAGAGTCTTTATAGCTATGACAATTCGGTTACAACTGCCGACGGATGGCTATATGTATTTCACGACCGACTAAACAAGAGGAGTTAGGGATTGTAGTAGCATGGACGATTCCGAATCAAAAGGATTCCAAACCCGATCTGCGATCGCCATTTGTTCGATCAAACTTGCTAAACGCAAAGCTTTAAGTGCTTGTTCTCCACCAACCGAAGGGGGATTTCCACCACGCACACAATTAATAAAATGGTCTAATTCGGCTCTCAGGGGTTCGATATTGCTCGTATAAACCTTTTCAATTAAACCATCTTGCTTATACAACCCTGGGGAATTATTCGCAGAATTAGCAGTGTGTCGGTGAATCAAAATCTCATTTCTCAGAAAATCAGCTTCCGTCAGCGAATTATTAGTATGGGCGGAAATACAGCGAATTTTCCGATGGGTAATCTTACTCGCTGTCAATGTCGCCACAACCCCATTCGCAAAACCTAGCGTCGCTGTCACATAATCCAAATAAGCAGAGTCGGGATTACGAGTTCCATTCGCCGTAAGCTTGACAACCGGAGATGCAGCCAAATCGAGCAGCAAATCGATATCATGAATCATTAAATCCAGGACAACCGACACATCGTTAGCACGATTGGAATAGGGACTCATTCGATGTGCTTCGAGTGCTAAAACTTGTTCGGTTTTGAGAACCTGGCTCAACTCCTGAAACACGGGATTAAAACGCTCGATATGACCAACCTGCAAAAGGCACTGAGACTCAGCAGCCGCATTAACTAGAGATTCTGCCTCAGAAATCGTGGCAGCAATTGGTTTTTCTATTAACACGTGAACCCCAGCTAGCAAGCAGCTAATGCCAACTGCATAGTGCATTCTCGTAGGGACGGCAATACAAACTGCATCCACAAGGTTTATCAGTTCGCTATAGTCTTCAAAAAAACGGGTTTTGTACTTGCTGGCTGTTTCCAAACCACGGTCGATATTAATATCTACAACTCCAACAAGTTCAACATCTTTCATTGAACTCAGCACGCGAACATGATGTTGTCCCATGTTACCAACTCCAACCACACCAACGCGGATTGGACGTGGCTGGTTGCGCTGTGTATGTGGATTTGGTTCTGCCACTGACATGCTATCCTGCACTATTATTTTCTCCTCAACCACCAAATATTAGAGAGACGCTACGGTCGTTGGATTTAAATGAAATACCAATAACGAACCGTTTAAAACCATCCAGATGGTAACATGGAGGTTCTCTTTATGAAGAATTTCAAAGTTTACTGTGAGTTCCCGGTATCAGCTTAATCTTTTACCTCAACGATTCAACTTTATTGTTTTTGTATAACCCAAAATAAATTTTTTCTTCTTCTTAACTTTAAATTATGGGAGTGCATTCGCATTTAACCTGGTAAAATAGTCCACTGTGAAAATATTATGAACGTTTTCAGGAATATTTTTTGTAGCAAGGTTTCGCGAGCTTAACGCTAAAGGCGTATCCCATTCCTAAAGCCAACATTTGTTGTCATGTAAATCACAAATATAACAAGATTTAATACTGATGGTATCATGTGCAAAAATTATGATTATTTAACACATTCTTTCATAATTTGGTTATGCGATAAGCAAAGCTTAACGCTAAAAGCGTATCGCTTTGTGTGTCTGTTGGCGATGCCGTAGGCTAGGACTCAGTAACTCCTGTGGAGTATCGTGTCAGTTCTTTTTTGAAGTTAATGGCAAGGGGTAAAGGGTATCTACTTATGAAGGCTGTAATTTTATTATCTGGAGGATTAGACTCTTCTACTGTGCTATATCAAGCTTTGGCTGATGGTTGTGATTGCTATGCTATCTCGTTTGACTACCAACAACGACACAGGCGAGAATTAGAATCAGCATTTGCAGTTGCCAAAAAAGCTGGAGTCACACAACACCAACTAGTAAATTTTGACTTAAGGCAGTGGGGAGGTTCGGCACTTACAGACGATAAACTCGATTTACCTGTACAGCGTTCCTTAGCAGAAATGTCCCAGGATATCCCCATTACTTACGTACCAGCCCGTAATACTATATTTTTGAGCTTTGCCCTAGCCTATGCGGAAACCATAGCCGCAGAGCGTGTCTACATCGGCATTAATGCCCTCGATTATTCTGGATACCCCGATTGTCGTCCCGATTATATCGACGCAATGCAGTCGGTTTTCCGGTTGGGAACTAAGCAAGGACGTGAAGGACAACCAATTTCTATTATTTCCCCCCTAATTAACCTCAAAAAAACTCAAATTATCCAGCTTGGGAATCAGCTTGGTGTACCTTGGGAGTTAACTTGGTCATGTTATGCAGGTAATGAAGTTGCATGTGGTGTTTGCGACTCTTGCCGTTTGCGTCTTGCTGCTTTTGCTGAATTAGGATTAAAAGACCCTATTGATTATAAAAAATAGGGGATTGGGAATTGGGGATTGGAACTACGAATTATTTTCCCCTAACTTTCGCAATTGGATTTGATGTAATCTGGGTCCAACGACAGACATAACCGTAAATTCACAATTTTGATGCAGAAAAACCTCGCCCAATGTGGGTATTTTCTGCATTTGATACAGCAAAAATCCTCCTAGTGTTTGATATTCTCTGGTCAGAGGTAAATCGATACGTAAAACTTTGTTAATGTCTTCAAGATTCATTTGTGCTTGGACTAAAAAGGTTTTTTCGTCTAGGGTTTGGATTAATAAGCCATTTGTCTGTTCGGGTTTGCTTGTATTGCCAATAATTTGAGCGATTACATCTTGGATGGTGACCAATCCCGCAGTTCCCCCAAATTCATCTACCACCATGACGATCGCAGGTTTTTCCTGTTGCATCGCTGGTAATAATTCCCGTAATGGGGTGTGTTCGGGGACAAATCGAACTGGACGTATCCAAGGTTGAATCGGTGTTTCTGGGGTGATTTTACCCAGGGCTAAAGGTTTAATCAGGTCTTTAAAATAAATAATGCCGCGAATATCATCTAAAGATTCATTGAGAACTGGGTAACAAGAATGACTAGTAGTTGCCATAACTTTGAAAAGTGCTTGCAAAGAGGCATTTTGGGGTAATGACACAATACTAGTGCGGGGAACCATCACCGCTTGAACGGTAGCTTCTCCAAATTCAAAAACCTTTTTTAAAAGTTCCCGTTCTTCGGCTAGCAATCCAATGGATTCTTTTTCTGTAGAGATAATTAGTTGCAACTCTTCAGATGTTACCGGAGGTCGCCAACTTTTGCTGTTGTATTCGATCCCAAAAAATTTGAGTAAACAACGGGTTGATTGATTGAGTACCCAAATGAAAGGTCGAAAAAAGCGGACAATTGCTTTAATTAAAGGTCCCAAAAATCGGGCTAATTGCTCGGAGTGGAGCATTGCGATTGATTTTGGGCAGAGTTCACCTAAAACTATTTGCAAATAGGCAATTGAAAAAAACGCGATCGGGATTGCTAGGGAATGGGTGACAAGCGGGTTGCCACGATTGGAAAAAGGTAATGATTTTAGCCAAATATCGATTAACGTTACAATTGTACTTTCCCCAATCCAGCCCAAAGCCAAACTCGAAAGAGTAATACCCAACTGGGTTGTAGATAGAAGTCGATGTACACCACGCTGTAATGCCTCAACCGCGATCGCACCAATATCACCAGATTGAACTAGCTGTTGAATCCGCGATCGCCTTACCGTCACCAACGAAAATTCTGCCATGACAAAAAAGGCATTAATTGCAATCAGCAATAACACCGACAACAATCTCAGCCATACATCTGTCCAATTCACCTGACTGATTACCACCCGTTGTCAAAACTTGTGAAAAAATTAATGATTAAATATATCGATATTGGGAATTGGGGATTGGGCATACATATGCACTTCCATTCCAGGTTTTCACCATTCCCAATTAATTGCGTAGCTAGCTATTAGAGAAAGACTGTGATTTCCCTATTCCCCATCCCCCATGCCCAATCCCCATTTAACTACCTTGAAACTGGAATATTCGATACTTCGATCCGTAATTTTTGATTTGGATAATCAGTTAAAGCCAGCGAGATTTTTTTGACATCATCAAGCAACGGAGTCGGAATACTCACAGTTCCCGAAAAACTCGAACTATTTCCAGGTAATTCTGCTGGTAAACCCTCTGTACTCGCGCTCAAAGTTCTTCCCTTATCGTCGGTAACGTCCAAAAAGCTATACAAAAAACGTACAGATTCCGAACCCTTATTCTGCATTTTCACGCGGAGAATTAAATCTCCACCGGAAAATTTTGCCGACTGTACCGCAAAGCTAACACCTTGATTTTCGGAATTCACGGGGAACCCGGCTTGGGGTTTTTCTTCTACTTCCTTAGGTTTTTCCTCTAGCTTTTTCTTATCCGTAGATGAATCCTCATCCTCGTCTTCTGGCTTTTCCGACTTTGCGGCTTTGGTTTTGCCTTCAATCCGTGCCTTGACAATTTTTAATATTTCTTCTTCCCTTAATAATGCCACACCTGACTGCGACGTGTTACCAGTCTTTCCACTGGCAAATTTAGTAGTTGGACGAGCATCGGGTGTTGTCACACCTTTAAGAGCCTTACTACCGATATCGAAACCCAAAATAGCGCTTACAGAGCCAGCACCTAACATGAGGGTTAATAAAATCAACGTTAGCAGCACAGTAGAATTAAGTTTCATCGCTGACAATACTCAAGATTTCCGTTCATTGGGGGCTATCTAAAATTACCGAGGTTATTGGACTCGAATTTTCAGTAAGCTTAATCAATATTAGTTTGCACTATTTCTCTGTGAAAGTATGTAGTATGAAAATCTGATAAATTATTACCCTCTAAAGTGGTAAAACTTGTGTTTGAGGGGGATAATGTCTGATTTAAACCCCTGTAATCTCAATATTACAGGAAAAATATTTGTGCTACGAGTTGAGATGTATGGTATTTACTCGTTAATTTTCTGTCGCTTCAAACAGAAGTTCGATTGCGATCGCTCTTGGTATCACGTTTCTTTAATAACCGAATTTTAAACCGCCATAGACAGTCCGTGGCTACCTGTAGGGTAGGAAGAGAAGAAAAAATGCTTAACTGTAGCTTGATAAAAGCGGAGCAGTACCGTATTTGTACTATGTAGCGGAACTCAACGATAAAAAGTTTAAGGTGGAACTTTTATCAAACTATTCGGTATTGATGACAGGTTTTATATCCACACCAAAACTGTATCAATGTCAGAAAAAACATTGTCAAAAATTAATAAATGTATTTTTGATAACTACACAATTTATTAATAGAAAATATACCATTAGATAAAGTTACTTTGTTTGATTTTAACGTAAGTATTATTGCTAAATTATCTTCAGGGTGAAAGTAAATCTATCTACCAATTTTAGATATAAAACAAGGAAACTGTTATGGTAATAGATTTACAAAGATTTTACCGTGCTACAAATCCGAGTAAAATACTGATTGTCGAAAATACTCAAGACCAAAAATATTACATTGATTTTTCCTCTGCAAGAGGTGGAAAAATTATTGAAGAGTTGAGGGAAAATATAACTTTTTTTTCTCCTGAAGAACCAACTTGTCAGCTATTCACAGGACATATTGGTTGTGGTAAAACCACAGAATTATTGAGATTAAAATTAGAATTGGAAAAAGAAAATTTCCATGTAGTTTATTTTGAATCTAGTGAAGACTTAGAAATGGCAGATGTGGATATTGGTGACTTTTTGTTAGCTATTGCCCACCATGTCAGCGAAAGTCTCGCAAATCTGGGATTAAATGAACCTAGCAAACTCAAAGAGTTAGTTCAAGGTGCATGGAAAATTTTAAATTCAGAAGTAACAGGAGCAAAAGCAAAAATTCCCGGAGTTGGGGATGTCGGTTTCACTTCCGAGAAAGATAAATTTTCCCTTTCTATAGGTATCGGAGAAATTACAAGTAAAGCAAAAAACGATGCGACATTACGAGAAAGACTGAATCAATATCTTGCACCACAAAAAAATCGGCTTTTGGAAGCGATAAATTCTGAGTTATTAGAACCAGCGATTAGCAAACTCAAACAACAGCATAAAAACGGATTGGTAGTAATAGTAGATAACTTAGACCGTATCGATAGCCGTCCGAAACCGTGGGGAAGACCACAACAAGAGTATTTATTTATCGATCAAAGCGAATGTTTAACTAAGTTACATTGCCATTTAGTTTACACCATGCCTTTAGCGTTGAAGTTCTCGAATGACTATAATAACTTGACTCAACGATTTCCTGAAGACCCAAAAGTGTTACCAATGGTAACAGTACATATGCAGGATGGAAGCAATTTTGAACCAGGTTTAGTATTATTGCGTCAGATGGTTTTAGCTCGTGCATTTCCCGAATTAAAGCCATGCGATCGCATCTCTCATCTGACTAAAATATTTGATTTTTCGGAAAGTTTAGACCGTTTGTGTTATGTCAGTGGTGGACATGTTCGCGATTTGTTGCGGTTATTAAATAATTGGATTCAACGGGAAAGAAAACTTCCTTTACAACGGGGTACGCTGGAAACCTTGATTCGTGTTCGTCGCAATGAAATGACAATGCAAATTTCCGATGATGAATGGGATTTATTACGACAGGTACGCAAACGTAAAAAGGTTGGTGGTGATAGGGATTATCAAGCACTCGTTCACAGTCGTTTGGTGTTTGAATATCGTAACCATTTGGGAGAATCTTGGTTTGATGTCAATCCAATTTTGATGGAAGCGGAAGAGTTAAATAGTTAGGGATTTTGAAACGTAGAGACGACTCGATGAGTCGTCTATATAAAAATTGGGAATTGAACAACGAAGATTTTATGAGTGATGAATTTAAAGACAATGCAAAAGAGATAGAAAAATTAGAAAAAAATCAAAGCCTTATTTCATCGGATGCTACTTTAGAAGAACTTGCTTGGACATTAGAAGCTTCCCAGGGTGAATTTAAATTAATTTTAGCTAGATGTAACTATCTCAGATTGCGATCGCGTCTTTTTCGGCAATTACAAAAGTTGACTTTAACTAATATTCAGCTTCTCACATTAAAAAAAACAGATCGTAGTTTGTACAAAAAAATTTCTGCATATTCTCAGCAGAAAGAAGCATTGATGGTTTGGGGTTTGGAGTCGGTACAAGATTTGGAACAATTGTTGATTGCTACTAACCAAGTTCGTGAAGAATTTCGGAGAAATTTCAATTTTCCCATGGTTTTATGGGTTTCTGATGATGTTTTCACAAAACTGGTACGTGTAGCTAGTGATTTTGAAAGTTGGACTACAACGATTGAGTTTACTATTTCCACAGATGAATTAATCCAAACTCTACAACATGATACTGATGCAATATTTAATATTTCCCTAGCTTCTGATAAATATTCTATTGGTTGGCAAATGGGATATTTACGTCGTCATGAAATCATGGGATTTTATCAAGATTCACAACTTATTCTTCAGCAACTCGAACCAGATTTACGAGCAAGTGTGTATTTTGTTATTGGACAAGATGCTTATTTAAAAAATAAAATTGATGTCGCATTAGATTTTTATCAGGAAAGCTTAAAATATTGGGTTTTGAACATTGAGCAGTACAAATTATCACGACTTCCGACTCCCCACTCTCCCCTTCTACGTGTAGGAATACTACTTTTTTATATTGGTTTGTGCTACTTCCAAAAAGCAGAGCAAAAAGGCGAAAATAACTTCAAACATTCTCGTGATTATTTATTACAAGCGAAATCTTATTTCCAACAATGCATTAATATCTTTACTGAAGCCAATCAACCGAATTTAGTTGCTAAATTTATCAATCCGTTAGGTGAAGTACTGCAACGTTTAAAAGCTTGGGATGATTTACAAAATCTGGCAAAAACCGCTTTAGATTTACATAAACTATATAGTAACCCCACAAGAGTCGCACGTGCTTATGGCTTTCTGGCTGAAGTGGCAATTAGTCGAGAATTGTGGTTAGAAGCAAAGCAAAATGCATATCAATCACTACATTATAGTGCTAAAAATTCACCCAGCAAGCAACAAAACCAGGGATTATATCTATTATTACTTGCCGAAGCTGAACTAAATTTAGGACAAATTCAACTTGCAGTAAAACACTTACAACAAGCACAAGATATTGATAGCGAAGAATATCCACAGCAATATATTCAAATTTTGCAAAAATTGCGATCGCACTATTGGCAAAAGCATGATTATCTAGCAGCTTTCTGCGCTAAACAGGAAATCCGTTCGCTCGAACAACAATATGGTTTTCGCGCATTTATTGGTGCGGGAAAAATCCAACCTTATCGCAAACACCGAATTTCTCTAACTCAGATAATCGACACAGATGATAACAATTCACTACAAGTTAATGTCGCTAAGGAAATTACCGCATCTGGACGGGAAAAGGATGTCGAACAATTATTAGAACGGATTGCACGTCTTGACTATAAACTTATTGTTATTCATGGGTATTCTGGAGTCGGTAAAACTTCGTTGGTACAAGCAGGATTGGTTCCAGCACTTAAGCAAAGTCAGAAAAATAATTACGAAAATATCCCTATATTAATTAACTTTTATACAAATTGGGTGGGTGAATTAGAAAAAAAAATAGCAGTAGAATTGAATGAAGTAAAAAATCAAAAAGTTATAGACAAAGAACTAGAATCTAATTATAGATACTCCCTAGAAATGATTCTGGAAAATATCCTGGAGAGATTACAACAATGCCATCAAAATAATTTACGAATAGTATTAATTTTTGACCAATTTGAAGAATTTATTTTTACCCACAATACTCATGCTTTACGACAGCAATTTTTTGATTTTTTAGGAAAGTGTCTAAATATTCTCAATGTGAAAATCATATTGTCACTCAGACAAGACTATTTGCATTACTTACTTGAGTGCAACCATATTCCCAGTATGAATATTATTAACCATGATATCCTTAGCAAACATATTCTTTATGAAATTGGTAATTTTACCCCAGATAATGCAAAATCTTTAATTAAACGTTTAAGCGAACATTCTAATTACCCTTTAGAAACTGACTTAATTGAAAAATTAGTCGAAGATTTATCTGCAAAGTTTGGTGAAGTTAGACCAATCGAATTACAAATCGTCGGAGCACAACTACAAACAGAAAACATCACCACATTAGCGCAATATAAACAGTATGGAAATCACAAACAATTAGTAAATCTTTATTTACAAGAAGTAGTTAAAGATTGTGGTCAAGAAAATCAACAAATAGCAGAAATCATCCTAAATTTACTTGCAGATAAAAAAGGTATGCGTTTAATCAAAAAACGTTCCGAATTGATTCGCGATTTAAAATTAATAACCAATCAAAATAACCAAAGAAAAGAAAATAGAAAAATTCAAATCGAAGATAATCAAATAGACTTAATTTTACAAATTTTTGTAGCATCGGGAATTGTCGTGTTGATTTCAAATAATCTCGATAATAGGATAGATGACCAATATCAACTAGTCCATGACTATTTAGCAGGATTTATTCAAAAAAAACAAAAACCAAAACTATATGACTTGATTAATCAACTCAACCAAGAAAAACAACAAGATAAAAATAATCTCAATAATCTAAATAATTTTTATAAAATAGCCCTCATCATTACATACTCTATTATTCTGGGATTATTAATATTGAGGTAAAATATAAACCCACACCTTCGACTTAGGGAAAATGCCGAGGAACCGCACCAAACCTTGCGATAATTGTAGTCAAACCCCTTCAGTTCTCTACCGAGTAAAATACCAGCAAGAAGGAAATTGGACATTCCTTTGCCCCATCTGCTGGCAAAAAATTAGCCAAAATAACCCCTTTTATTTATATGGGGGAACTTGGAAAGCAAAAAAGAAATAAAAAAGGGTTTACTTATTTGTAAACCCTAAAAATCTAGACTATTTAACAATTAAAACTGTTAAATTGAATCAGCAAACCTTACTGTGCTTTATTCGCAGCAACCTTAGCTTCAACCTTCACAGTTTTGATACCTTCAAACTTGTACTCTTTAACAGCAGGTTCAATCTTCTTCAAAGTTGCTTCGTCAGGAACAGTACCCTTAATCGTCAAAACACCATCTTTCTCTTCCACATCAAGCTTGCTTCCGGGGAATTTCTTTTCCAGATTATTCTTAACGATGGTTTTAGCACCACTAGCACTATTGTTCAAAGCAGTCTTAGCACCAGTTGCAGCACCTTTTACAGCAGTACCAGCTTTGTCAACAGTACCAGTTACAGCAGTTTTAGCACCTTCTGCTGTATTTTTAGCTGCGGTTTGAGTTGTAGAAGCAGCTTCCTTAGCTTTGTTCACAGCAGTATCGGTTGTAGAAGAACCAGCATCAGAAGTCTTTGACGCATCTTGGCAACCAACTGCACCAACTACCAAAATACCGCTAATTAAAAAAGGGATGAATTTTTTCATGTCTATCTCCAAATTAAACAAGTGAAGTGATAAATCCAAAAGTGTGTAGAACTGAGGAGCAAATCTAAAAAAAAGATTAAATTTGAAATGGCAGAGAGGTTATAATTCAAATAACTGCAAACCGAACAGTTAATAGCTTTATCTAGCTCAGAAAAAGCCAATTTGAACAAGCTAAATTCCAGTCACAGCAAAGGATACCGCCACAAAAACAGAAGTAAAGTCAAGGCTTAGATATCAACTTGATTGGGGTATCAAGTCAATCTAATAAATACAAAACAAAAGCTTTGTTTAACGGTTATTTGATGTTATCAGATTTTTCAACAAATGGTTTATTTCCTCTCTTGCTCTAATAAGTTCTGCATCATTGTATTGCAGTACTTTTCAATTTCAATTAGTACCTACAAGTTAAATATTGTATTATAAAATACATTGTTTTTCTGAGTACTGGAAAATATAGGGGTAAATTCCTTTTGAGACTAATTCCCAAAATAGGATAACAGATGGAATCGATCGAAGAATTAACGTATCTAGACTCACTGCGAATTGGGATAACGCCTCATCTACTCCTCCCCTCCGGAAATTGCCCCTAAAATGTTCGGTTCTACGACTTTCGACATTGGCTAAATACTTATAACCTGATATGTAGATATATATATACCTGTCAAAACTGTTAATATCGCTCGCTAACCAAGGAGTGAAAAATTGTGTATAAATGGATTCTGCCAAGTTTGAGTGAAGTTTTAGCTGCCAATCATGTAAATATGGCTGCTGGTTCCTCTGCCAGAGCAGAACGTCAGTGGCGCTTAAGTATAGCGGCGACTGAGAAGTTGTTATTAAATACACTTAAAGCTACTTCTCCCGGTGCTAATAACGACCGGAATCAGGGATTAGTGTTAGCTGCTCCTGCACCATTATTTAGTCAACTAAAGCCGATTCATAATCTAGAAACAATCACCTTTACTGCAAAGCCATTTAACCCTTTGGCATTGATGCCATTTGAAATGCCCACAGCAGTAGAAAAAATCCAAACATCTCCAAATGAAGCAGTATTACCGCTATTAGCAGCAGATCCATTAGGAAAAGAGCAGTTTTGCCTGATTTTTACTTCTCAATTTCAACTAGTGCTAGTTTTGGCAGAAGATGAAAATGGAGAAAAAGCGTTTTCATTTTCCTTTGAACCCGAAGTAGTCCAGCAAGCGTGGAAAGTGTTAGGGGCTAGAGTAATGCTAGTTAACCCCGATGATTTTGCTCATTTATCTGAATTGGTACAAAAATACTCCGCCATACCTGCGATCGCAACAAAAGATTCTCAAGCTGCTCCTCTCCCAAAGGAAAAGGTTTTAGCTAAAGCACCTGATTTTCGTATTATTATGCAATTTAGCCAGCTACTACTGGCAGAACTGCCTGAAGAAGAGGATAAGTTTGTTAAAGGGCAAGAAGAAAAAGATAATAATGAAGTATTTCATAATTCCTTGCCCCCTAGCTATTTTCAAGAAAAACAGTCTTTAAATTCCACTGTTGCTTCTTCCTCCTATCGTTCAGATGTAGAACTATTACAGGCATTTGCCCACGAAGTTCGTACTCCCTTAGCAACGATTCGCACGGTGACACGATTGTTGCTCAAACAAAAGGATTTACCAGCAAATGCAATCAAGCGGTTGGAAATGATCGATCGCGAATGTACCGAACAAATAGATCGAATGGAGTTGCTATTTCGAGCGGCAGAATTAGAAACATCGACTTCAACAAACACCGCAGGTACACAACTGGCTCCAATGTGCTTGGAACAGGTATTACAACAAAGTATTCCCCGATGGCAGCAAGCTGCAAGTCGTCGCAATCTCACTTTAGATGTGGTGTTACCGCAGAAATTACCCACGGTGGTAAGTAATCCGAATATGTTGGATCGAGTTCTGACAAATTTGATTGAGAATTTTACCCGTAGTTTACCTGCGGGTAGTCGAATTCAGGTTCACGTCATTCCTGCTGGAAACCAATTGAAGCTACAGTTATTACCCCAATTAAGCGATAAAGATATTGCAACTGCATCATCTTGTCCACCACCAATTCGGAAAGCGATCGGACAATTGCTGATGTTCCAACCTGAAACGGGGACAATTAGTTTAAATCTAGCAGCAACTAAGCATTTGTTTCAAGCGATTGGTGGTAAGTTGATTGTGCGTCAACGTCCTCAACAAGGTGAGGTTATGACTATTTTCTTACCTCTAAATAGTGTTCAGGATTCTAGCATAGCTGTGGGGATGGAATGCTTCAATAGTCAGATTTGAAGCAAGATTTTGCAAGTTCGCATGCCCATCGCTATTTAGTTATGCATCGATGGGCATGCGAGATTGTAATTTGGATTTTTCAAGGTAATTGTTGTGCGATCGCGAAGTGACTCAATAGTGAGTCTCACATTAG
>JAAUPE010000227.1 GCA_012034595.1 Calothrix sp. CSU_2_0
AAGGCAGAAGACAGAAGGCAGAAGGCAGAAGACAGAAGGCAGAAGGCAGAAGACAGAAGGCAGAAGGCAGAAGACAGAAGGCTGGAGGCTGTTTTGGAAAGGGAAGGGGAATTAAAAGAAAGAATGTTTGTTAAGACATTCGCAATAGTCAGGAAAAGCGAATTGCAAGAAGCAAGCGTAACCGTATTACGTTTTGTAACAGGTATTTTAGCTTTTTCTATTTCCTTTTCAGGTTCGCCTTTCACTTAAAATAATATAGATGTTTGTTAGTAAACAGGATTTTAGACCGTGACTACTTCTATAACACCAGATCGACTACCTGATAGACTATCTACTGTCGAACTCAAGCCAAGTTACAATATTCCTCTGGTTTTAGTGTTTGCGGGAATACCAATGCTATTAGTTAATGCTTGGGTTGGAGGATTATTGGCGATATTTGGCTTGTTTTTAATGTTCCAATCGGTAATTATCAGTTTAAAATTTACTGCTACAGATTTAGATGTTTATCGTGGTGATAAGATGATTCGGCGTTTTCCTTACCAAGAGTGGGAAAATTGGCGGATATTTTGGAATCCAGTACCTATTTTGTTTTATTTTAAGGAAGTTAAAAGTATTCACTTTTTACCGATTATATTTGACCCTAAAACTCTGAAAATTTGTTTGGAACAACGTTGTCCTCGAAAATAATAGGAATCAGGAATCAGGAAGCGGGAAGCGGGAAGCGGGAATCAGGAAGCGGGAATCAGGAATCAGGAATCAGGAATCAATATCCAATAATCATTAACTAAATTTTTTATGAACGGAGACGAATCCCAAACCCCAGAACTGAAAGTTGAACATATAGGGCAAACTGAAGCAGAAAACCCGATCGACGAGCAACAACAACAAAATAACATTGAGTCATTAATGGAATCTGAATCAGAATTTTCCGAACAAAATCAAGAAAATGCCGTTGCTGAAGTTTTGGCACAGTTGGGAAGCGAATCCGATAGTAATATTTCCGAGCTTAATCCCGAAGAAAAAGAAATATCTCAACGAATTGCAGAATTAAAACGCACTGAACTAGCGTTAAAAGAAGAAATCACTATTTTACAAGCATCTTATAATGAGATGCGATCGCAATTGAGCGAAACCCAAACTACAATGGCTAAAGTTGTCCAAGAGTCGCTTTCGCAGCTAGAACAGCGCAAACAAGCTTTGCAACTTTCCATCGAGCAACTCGAACGTAGACAAGAACGGATTCGTAACGAAATGCGGACTACATTTGCTGGAACTTCGCAAGATTTAGCAATTCGAGTCCAAGGTTTCAAAGATTATCTTACGGGCAGTTTGCAAGATTTAGCTGCTGCTGCCGAACAACTTCAATTAATTCCCGCAGCAAAAACAGAACCAGAACCACCTCCCAGAGAACAACTTTCCAGGAGAGAAGCAAGAAGCTCCGAACCCGAACCTCTGGCAACCCCGATCCAATTTGCCCAACAACAGTTTCAAGAGACTACCAAGCAAATCCGTCGTTTAATCGACCAATACCGCACTAAACCAGATTACTACGGTCCTGTATGGCAATTACGCCGCACCTTTGAACCCGTACATGCCGAAAGAGTCTCGAATTGGTTTTTTACCCAAGGTGGACGTGGTGCATTACGAACGATGGGAAGTCGATTGCAAAATATTTTAATCGCTTCTGCTGTTATCTCAATTCTGCACAAACTTTATGGCGATCGCGTTCGTACTTTAGTATTAACGGGAACTCCAGAACGTCTCGGTGAATGGCGACGAGGGCTACAGGATTGTTTGGGAATAGGTCGTCCAGACTTTGCTCCCGATGGAGGTGTGGTGATATTTGAAACCGCAGAAGCAGTGGCACAAAAAGCTGAAAGACTCATCAAAGCTAACCAAATGCCCTTTATTATTATTGATGATTCTGAAGACCAAATTAGTCTAGCACTATTACAATTTCCCCTCTGGTTAGCTTTTGCACCTGACCCTCGTACCATGCGAAGTAATTACGATGATGATTATTAATGGTTAATGGTTAATTATTAATTGTTAATAGTTAATTATTAATTGTTAATAGTTAATTGTTAATTGTTAATAATTACTAACCAATGCCCAATTCCCAATTCCCAATCCCCAATGCCCAATCCCCAATTCCCAATCCCCAATTTTTAATATGAATATTTGGCTAAGTTTGTGTGGAATTATTCTAACTTCTGCTTATATACTAGGCTCAATTCCGACTGGTTATACAGCAGCAAAACTATTAAAAGGTATTGATATTCGCGAAGTTGGTTCTGGTTCGACTGGTGCAACTAATGTTTTAAGAACTCTGGGAAAAGGACCAGGTGCTTTTGTTTTATTGGTAGATTGTCTAAAAGGTGTAATCTCAATATTTCTAGTTTACTGGTTATTTGAATTTGCATCCCGTGAAAATCTAATTCCCCAAACAATAAATCTCGGAGATTGGCAACCTTGGATGGTGATATTAGCGGGAGCATTTGCCATAATTGGACATAGCAAATCAATATTTCTTGGCTTTAGTGGAGGAAAATCTGTAGCAACCAGTTTGGGTATTTTGTTAGCGATGGATTGGCAAGTTGGTTTAGCAACCTTTGCTGTTTTTGCAACTGTTGTGGCAATTTCGCGGATTGTTTCGCTAGGTTCAATTTGTGGTGCGATCGCAGTTCCTATATTTATAGTTTTGCGACATCAACCTTTAGCTTATATTTTGTTTGTTGTGGTAGGTGGGTTATATGTGATTATTCGTCACAGCAGCAATGTTCAGCGATTAATTGCTGGTACAGAACCGAAATTAGGGCAAAATGTCGCAGTCACAGAAACAAGGGGAGAAACTACAAATCCTGCTAGTTAGTCTTTATTAATAGCCCTAAAAAAAGGAGATAAAAAATTTAGTTACCTCCCCTTAATTAGGGGAGGGCTAAGGTAGAGTTATTAATATTCGCCACAATTCAAGTACTTCTATGTATGCTGAAAACATTTATTTTTATCTAATCGATTAAATTTCCTCTTCTGCATAAAAATTTGTTTTTTATATTTCTTTTTACTCTCTTTAATTTGTTTGGAATATAGTGACGCTGAATGTTGTTCCTTGATTAATAACACTATGAACTGTTATTTTTCCTCGATGTAAATCCACGCATTGTTTAACAATCGCAAGACCTAAGCCAGTACCAGAACTCAAACCTACATTATCAGCACGGTAAAACGAATCGAAAATGTTGGATAAATCCTCTTTGGGAATACCAATACCTTGGTCTTGAATCATGAAAATTACTGCTTCTGGAGTAAAGTTAAGATTGAATTTAACGGTTGTATTTGGGGATGAATACTTGAGGGCATTTTCTAGTAAATTGTTGAGAATATAACTGACAAGTTTTGAGTCAAGTTTTACTGGTGTTATATCCCCATTCGTTGAAAATTCGATGCGATGTCTATCGATAAATACTTCAATAATTTCTTTGCAAAGTTTTACTGCATCAATTCTTTTAAGCTCAAATTGTAGTGTACCTGCTTCACTTTCTGATAATAACAAAGTGTCTTGGACAATTTGCTTAATGCGCTGGACAGCAGTTTCAATTTTGCGAAAATGTGATTTCTTTTTTTCGTCAGCTAATTTGTCATTGTAGTACTGTAATAAATCGAGCGAAGATTGAATAGTTGCCAAAGGTGTACGAATTTCGTGGGAAGTTGTGGCAATAAAGTTCGATTTAGCTTCGCTGAGTTCACGTTCGCGTTGGAGAGCTTTGCATACTTCCTGTTCTGCAAGTTGTTGAATTTGCTGTGCTTGAGATAAAGTTTGCTGAAAGAGTTTAGATTGTTGAATTGCGATCGCAAGTTGATCGGCAATAATTGTAATTAATTCTACTTCTTCCGGTTGCCAATAACGAGGACGACCATCTACTAACAAACATAAACTACCCCAAACCACAGAATTAACATGTAAAGGTAAAATTAACCAAGCTCCGGGAAATGTTTGAGCGATTTGTCTAGTAACTTCCGAATCACAATTATTAGTATCATCAATCCGAAATATTTCTAATCGTTTGAGTTTAGCTGTTCCTTCATTCCCCTTATCAGGTATATATGTTCCTATCGACTTAGCTAAACCGGGATGGGAAAGGTATTCAGCAACAGTTAACCAACCCTTTTCTTCAGAAATAAATTCCGATATTTTTACATGGTCAACTTGCAAAAACTTACCAACTTCATTCACCGCTATATTAAAAATTGTTTCTAAATCGAGAGAACTACGAATAGCTCGAATGATTTGATTTGTTATTTGTTTTTCAGAAAGCACTTGCAATTCAACTACATCCACAACAGTACCTCTATAAATTACTTAGTATTATGGCAGGTTTATATACTTATTCACAGTGCGATCGCTTACTATTTTCAGCTAAATTACCCCTCAAATTCGATTATTTACCTGTTACTTAGGTAAAACTTAGGTAAAATCTAACACTAATTACGCTTCTTGTAAAAATGCGATCGCATTCTCACACCAAGATAACCACTCGGTTTCATAGCTAATTCCTTTCTGTAATGTTAAGTAACGATATTTTTCCGTCAAAGGTAAAGTATTCGGTTCGGGAAAAAACTTATTTTTGATTGCTAAGTATGTATTTAAATTTACTTTATGTTGGGAACGATGGTTATCCAGTTCCTTAAGAATTGTCGCTTTTGCAACTAACTCACCAGCAAACAGTTTTACCAGTAACTCATCCTTGAACGGACTAACATCCAAAGGTTCCTTAATCCACTCACGTAGGAAATCCTTCCCCGTCTCCGTAATCGAAAGCACCTTCTTATCTGGTCGTCCTTCCTGGTGAACCACTTCTGCGATCGCATATCCTTGTTCTTCTAGCTTGCTCAACTCACGATAAATTTGCTGCTGGGTTGCGTGCCAAAAAAAACCAACCGAACCCGCAAAGCGCTTTGATAGGTCATAACCACTACAGGAAGATTCTAATAAAGCTGCCAAAATCGCATGGGAAATTGCCATAGGTGTCAAAATTTATTTTTATCTATATCCAATATACTAACTTTATTGAGTATTTGCTCGACTAATATACTTAAATTAATTCGATAATAGATTAGAGTTTTTACAAACCTTTTGTTTGTCTACCTACGGAAACAATCAAAGATTAGCGACTAATCCATGGGGCTAAATTCATGCTCTTAATCAGTAAAGCCATTATTTGAAAACAAAATTTACCTACTATCTAGATATGGAGTACTCCGGAAGTTGAAATAAGAAGTTTACCGCACAATTACAAATAATTTAAGCATGTGCAGAAATATTCAGTAATTATAAAAGTGATTTAAAAGACACATGTTTCCTATTTTAGCAAGGTAAATTAGTAATAGTTAGCAATTTAAGAACACCTCCAATATTGATAAATTAGATGTAAGAAACTAAAATTTAACCAGCTTTATATTAATTAGATTATTTAGGCTTTTATACAGTTATAAGACTTACAGCAGATTGCAATTATATGAGACAGAACAAACCAAAAGCCATATATAAAGCTATTTCACTTCTGACTTATGCACTCCTGATTCCTGTACTCTGACTTCTGCTGTATATTATATGATTGAAAATATTTTGATTGTTGATACAGAAACAACTGCTTTAGAAGTTGAACAAGGACAAGTCATAGAAGTTGGTGCAATTTTGTACTCAGTCAAACATCAAACTCCTATTCAACAAATATCTACTTTACTTCCAGCAACCCAAAATCCTGCCGTAAATATCAACCATATTTCTCTGGAAATTTTACTTGATATATCTGTAGAAACTGCTGAAGCTGGAATTAAAACAATCGCGAGAATGGCAAAAATGGCAGATTTTATAGTCGCACATAATGCCGAATTTGATAAAAAATGGTTTGGAAGAAAAAATGGTGAAATCATTTTACCAAAACTGCTGAATTCACAAGGAGAAGAATTGCGTTGGATATGCACTTGTGATGACTTTGAATTTCCCAAGCAAACCCGTCCCCGTTCATCTTTAGTCGATTTAGTATTAGCCCACGGAATTGGGGTTTATGCGAACCATCGGGCATTAACAGACTGCCAATTAATTGCAGCTTTATTTGATGTTATGGAAGATTTACAAGGATTATTTATTCAAGCCACACGTCCAAAAGCAAGATGTATTGCATTGGTTTCATATCAAGAACGAGATTTAGCAAAACAAGCTGGTTTTAAATGGTTTCCAGAAACAAAAACCTGGGAACGAATCATTGCTGCGGAAGATATTAATTCTCTACCCTTCCCAGTGCTTTGTAAAAATATCTAGTTGATTAAGCTTTTATGCTCTATTTATTAAACCATATTTAAACTTCAGAATAAAATTACCTCACCCTAACCCTCACTTACGGCAAGGCGATCGCATACGGGAAGTCTGTCTTCTATAGCAATGTCCAATGCCTTAACCTTTTACCAATACACCATTGAGAAAAATATCAGCTAATCCTTCAGCCATCGATTGAAGCTCTTGGGGAGATGCATCGGGAGATGCGATCGTTTCGTTGGAAAAGCCAGCGACAGCGAACATTCCTAAAAATACTTTCGAGACTAATTTCGCATCCATCTGCCGATAGATTCCTTTATCCATTGCTTCTTGGAAAAAGGCTTCGGCTACATCGGTCATTTTTTCAATGACTTCAATTTGAATTCTTTCGCGTAAATCGGGATGAAATTGGGCTTCCATGAAGCAAACCCTCATCATGTCAGCATTTTTCTTCATATTCCACATCCGACGACGCATGACTTGGGCTACTGCTTTGTAGCTACCCATTTCGCTTAATTCTGTGAGCAAATCGGTAAGAATTTCTACCCAACCTTGGGTTGCGACTTCAACCAAAATTGCTTTTTTGTTGGGGAAATGACGAAATAAAGTTCCTTCCGCTACACTAGCTGCCTGTGCTAAATCGCGGGTAGTTGTGCCGTCAAATCCTTGTGCAGCAAACAAACGTTGTGCTGCTTGGAGGATGCGATCGCGAGTTTGTGCCTCGGAATGTGGGGGAGAGTTGAACAAGCGCATAACAGTTATCGTAATATTTCGGGAACTGGTGAAAGTAGGATTATTGTCTATTGTCTTTAGTCGTCAGCAATTTTAAAGTTTGGAGCGGGGAAAAGTTGGGATAAAAATTAAGAGGGTATACCTAAAAGACATAAATAGTTTTAAATTAAGAGTTTGGGTTTGAGGATTTAAATTGCTGGGGTATCTACATGACTTGATTGTGGTACTTGCTCTGAGTCGCGATGCAATAAGCGTAACTCTACGGTAAGCATGAGACTTAGCTTAATTCCGGATGCACATGACAATTTATTTATCTCTTGGGTAATCTCTCGGCAGAGTCAAATTAATGGTTAGTCTTTACTTATGAACAAAACAAATATGGATTTGGCATATACTCAATTATTAGGTTTAATAATCGCCAGGATAAACCAATTATTAGAGTCAATGCGTCAATTAATGTTAATTTTTTTAACGGTTGTTTTCCTGGGGTGGGGTTTTTTACCGGATGTTGCACTGGCTCAAACCCCTTCATTAACCACTGTTACAGCTTCAGATATGGCTTCTAGTCAGCCTGGAAATAAGCCTGGAAATAAGCCTGGAAATCAATCTTCAATTCAACCTTATCTCGATCGAGTAATCAAAAATTTAACTGAATTTAAGCTTGCGAATGGGATGAAATTCATCGTCTTGGAACGTCACCAAGCACCTGTGGTTTCGTTTCTGACTTATGCTGATGTTGGTGGTGTAGATGAACCTGATGGGAAAACGGGTGTGGCACATTTCCTCGAACATTTGGCATTTAAAGGTACACCTCGTATTGGGACAACGGATTACAAAGCCGAAAAACCGCTTCTTGACGCATTGGAACAACTGAATACACAAATTACTGCTGCCAAAGCTGCAAAAAAAACTGAAGAAGTCGCAAAATTACAAGCTCAGTTTCAACAAGTTGAAAAACAAGCAACAAAACTAGTTAAACAAAACGAATTGGGACAAATAGTCGAACAAGCAGGGGGAGTGGGTTTAAATGCAAATACCTCCACCGAAGCAACTCGTTATTTGTATAGTTTCCCCTCGAATAAATTAGAACTATGGATGTCGCTAGAATCGGAAAGATTTTTGGAACCCGTTCTCAGTCGCGAATTTTTTAAGGAAAAAGATGTAATTCTCGAAGAACGTCGCTTGCGGGTAGAAAATTCTCCCATCGGTTTGATGATCGAAAAGTTTACTGATGCTGCCTACAAAGTCCATCCTTACCGTCGTCCAGTCATTGGTTACGACGAAGATATCCGCAACCTTACACCTGCCGACATCAAAAACTTTTTTGCCACTCATTACGTACCTAACAATATTGCGATCGCAGTAGTTGGGGATGTTAACCCGAAGGAAGTAAAGCGACTTGCACAAATTTACTTTGGTCGGTATAAATCCAGACCAAAAGCTAAATCAAATATTCCTGTGGAACCAAAGCAAACTCAAACACGAGAAGTCACCTTACAATTAGCTTCCCAACCCTGGTATTTGGAAGGATATCATCGTCCGGCAATCACCCATCCTGATGAAGCTGTGTATGACATTATTGGTAGATTGCTCAGTAATGGGCGGACATCAAGATTGTATAAATCTTTGGTAGAGACGCAAAGATTAGCATTAGCAGCACAAGGTTTTAGCGGTTTTCCTGGCGATAAATACCCAAATTTGATGTTATTTTATGCACTTACTGCACCGGGGCGATCGGTTGACCAAGTGGCAGCAGCGTTACGGAAGGAAATTGACCGATTAAAAACGGAAGCTGTGACATCTGCGGAGTTAGATCGGGTGAAAACTCAAGCTCGTGCGGAATTGGTACAACAACTCGATTCTAATATGGGGATGGCACAAGAGTTATTGGAGTATGAAGTTAAAACAGGTTCTTGGCGAAATTTATTCAAGAAATTGGATCGATTAGCGAAGGTGAATGCTACTGATGTGCAGCGAGTTGCAACAGCTACATTTACACCGGAAAATCGCACGATTGGTAAGTTGTTGTCGAAATAATTTTAATGGGGCAAGGGGGCAATGGGCATGGGGCAAGGGCATGGGGCAGGGGCAATGGGCATG
>JAAUPE010000228.1 GCA_012034595.1 Calothrix sp. CSU_2_0
GTAATTAAAGTTATAAATTCTAGGATACTATTTAAAATCGCCTTTTTGGTGTACGGCGACATAGCCAAGTGGTAAGGCAGAGGTCTGCAAAACCTCCATCCCCCGGTTCAAATCCGGGTGTCGCCTTTGTTAATACTCCGTTGTTTTCGGCTCTAAAAGCACCATCGAGCTTCAATGGGTCGAATTTCAATTTGTTCCATTTTACTCCAAATCAGGTCGAATCAACTCACAAATTTAGGCACAAATTTAGTCCAAGTTTTAGCTACTATTTAGAGGTCTGGAAAAGCCAACTATCAGTTTGTTGGACGATTAAATTAGGTGACATCTTCCATCGAAAATTTTCCCTCAGTAACTTTGGGGTAAACTATTATGGATATTAGTGGTCGCCTCGCCCAAGCCAATGGTAGATTGCGGGCTTCTAAGATTGGTATAGCAATTCAACAGCGTGGAAATACTCTATGGCTCAGGGGGACATTTCCGCCAAAGTCGAATTCAGGTAAAGCCAAACCCCATCAGCAAAGAATATCGCTGAGAACCAAAGAGCAACCTCAAGGAGTAAAAGCCACGATTGCAGGATTGCAATATGCCGAACAACAAGCTCGTGCGATCGCCTTACAACTTGATAAAGGTCAATTTAATTGGGCTGATTGGCAATTAAGTCAAGCACCAGAAGCGGAAACTGTATCTGATTGGGTAGAGAAATTTGAAACCGAATATTGGATTCGGCGATCGCGCAACCAACAAACAGAAACAACCTGGAAAAAAGATTACCAAGTTGTTTTCCCTAAATTTGTTGAATTCGCTAACGACACAGAAATTTCCGTAGACTTAATCGTCAAGTTTATAAGCCAAACCGAACCCGATACGCGAAGTCGTAAAAGGGTGTGTGATATTTTAGGTAGACTTGCTAAATTTGCCAAGCTTGAAAATTTAGAAGCAATTAAAGAATTAACTGGAAATTATTCCCCAGGAAGCGTATCACCAAGGAGTTTACCCACAGATGAACAAATAGCTCAATGGCGAGATAAAATTATCAATCCAGGTTGGCAGTGGATATATGGGATGTGTGCAGCATATGGTTTGCGTCCCCATGAAGTATTTCATGTTGACATGCTAGATTTCCCCATTGCCAGAGTCAGTGATGAAACCAAAACAGGAGAGCGATTTATTTACCCGCTATACCCTGAATGGGTGGAAAGCTGGAATTTAAAAGAGATTTTTTTACCAAACTTGGTATCAATCGAAGATTCCCCCAATGCAAAACTCGGAACCAAAGTATCTGGGTTTTTCTACGACTTTAAAATTCCGTTTCCCCCATATAATCTTCGTCATTGCTATGCACGTAGATGTTTTGAATTTGGATTTACCCCTGACTTCGGAGCAAAATTAATGGGGCATTCGGTCACCACACATTGCAAAACCTATCGAGCTTGGATAGATGAAGCAACCTACTGGAAGGTATATGAAACCCTAATTAATCGAGTTGGTAGACCACCTGCTCCATAAGGCAAATTATCCATGATGCCGGATGGAAACTAAGTGCGAAAAGCTGCTGGAATTGCAAAATCATTCAAGATGGCAGTGATATTAATTTTAATGATGCGATTTGCACAGCCGTACCGTCTAGCATCAATCCAATGAACCCCTTCTTGCCATTCCCCAGAACTAATTCTACGAAAAATTGAACTACGGCTAAAGCCTTTACCCAATCGGATTGATGCTTGTTCAATTGCCAAAAGTTCCGCATCGGGGGGCAGCTTTGACATTGTTCGTTTAGTCAAATTAACCTCCTGAAATTTTTTTTGATTTCACGACTAGATTCGTTTTTGAAAATCTTTAAAGCCGTTATGCTTGCTCCAATTCATCAGAACGAAAGCATAAATAAAATTCGCATTTGTCACGCCAACCCATGTCTCAAATTTTGCGCGAGATATCTAAACTATTTTTCAGTAACAAACTTAGGCAAAAAACAAGCCTTTCTCATGTTGCAGTTAGACCCCCATCGAACAGCAGAGAAAGAATTGAAAATTGTCGAATAATACAATTGAAATGAAATACACTTAACTGGATGAATTTGCAGCGAAACCATACACCTTTAATTATTTATACACACTTATCTTGATTTTGACAATTGCTTACTGACTCAGATAATTAGTGCCTAATATCAAGCTGTATAATATCGTTTAATTTATGATTGTTTTACACGTATCCAACATCAGTTAGATATCGATTAAAAGCTTCGTCAGATAAGAACTACACAACAAACACAGTATTTATGGAGTAATAACTGAAGTGTCATAAATAGTAGTTAATATCCGAACACTGAACTTTTATACACCGTGAAATTCAAATTCCAAAAATGCCTGTGATAACTGTGTTGCAGATAATACAAGGCTTCAATATAATTAAAAAATCTCAGAAAATAGGAATATGTAGAAAAGCTTTATAAGTCTCATCTATCACAATAAAAAACTTAAGTGCTTGTTCCCATGCCATAGTTGATTGAGTAATTTTGCGACACAAATTGACGTATATTGATACGCGATCGCGGTGGTGCAATTAAATTTGCAATCCCCTTGTTAAGAGCAGGTTTATACTCCCTATAATGTCATAAATTTAACAAAAATTGATTTGAGTATGTTTCGATGAAAACAGAAGAGGTTTATCTACGTAGTTATATCTAAAATTGCCTACCAAGCAACTGTATAAAATGATTTCTAGACCAGAGGACAAAATAGATTTTCTGCATCTATCCAATGGGATAGTATTTAATGGGAGCAGAGTTTTCTCTTCCTTTTGGATGATTTGTTTTGAACAGAATGGGTTCAAGATTTAGTAAATCAGTATCAAGCGTGACTGAAAGAACTATCAACCAAAGAATCAAGAGTCAGAAACCATTATTAAGAAGGCAGTGTGGATATTATGCACGTAAATATGGATGTACAGTCTTCTCACTGCCATACTTAACTTCCTTAACTTGATGACATAGCATTGGTGCAAGCTATGGTATCAAAGCGATTATGACTCAATTTTTTGTTTTGCTTGAATCCAGGGATGCATTAGTATTTTAAACACAACTACCGCGCTAAAAAAAAAATTATCTGAAAGCAAGACTTATGTCAGATTAATTTGCAATTGAATTGCAAGTTATTTACGGCATAAAATTAATAGAGGTAATGCGCTAATGGAGAATATTATCAAGCAAGAAATGCTGATTCAAATAGAATCTAACGAACAGTTTCCTGTTGATTTTGACATTTATTGGGAATGGTTGGATTTTAGTAGTAAGGGTAATGCCAAAAGAGCCTTTTACAAATCTGAATTTATTGTAGGACAAGACTTTCACCACGTTATCCGAACTGAAAACGTGGTGAAAAGGACTCAGGGCGGGGGTACTCAATTTGAAAAAATAATGCTAACAATCGACTGTGCTAAGTCTTTTGCAATGATGGCGCGAACGAAAAAATGTCGAGAAATAAGAATGTGGTATTTGGAATTGGAAAAACAGTGGCGCTTGGGAAAATTGGAGATACAACCAATAGGATTGGAAACAAGGCAACAATTATCCAAACTTTTAGAAGCTCAATCTCAAATCGAACTCCAACAACGGGCACTTTTAGCCAAAACCGAACATTTAAGCGAGTCATTTGAAGCTCACGAAAAATGGTTACAGGGGATAGATGCGGAACTCGATCGCATCGAATCGCCTTTATAGCATTATTTTACAGTGGTTGGTTACGCGAACCTTCACAAAATAAAGCTAGGGAAAGCTCAGGCAAATAGTTTGGGGAGAAAAGCATCCGCTTATTGCCGCAAAAACGGAATGCAGAAGGAAGAAGTTTTTGATTCGATGTACGGAACTGTTGGCAATTACCCACAGGAAGCTTTGGAATTTGTATTTCACTCGGAAGGATTGCTTGCCTAAAGTCTTGACAGAAGGGAAGGTATTTTCAATGGATTCTACTCAATACCCAAGTCCAATTTTCCATTCTGTAAATCCAACATTTCTCCAACCTCATCGAATCGGGAAATATGAAATCAGCTTTGAATTTACGAAGGGAATGAGTTTGATTGAGTGGGTAACACATCATCTTTTACAAGCGATTGAATCATCTAAGACAACAACAAAAATCACTCATTGATGAGAAGTTTCATGTCGAGAAAGCATAAAAAAGGTAGATATTCAAGCAAACAACACCCCTGTCCCGTTTGCGGAAATACGAAAGGAAGTTGTAAGCAAAATCACGACGGTAGCATCTATTGTTATCACTCCAGCCCCGATTCCACACCATCCGATTATCTCTACATCCAAGAACTATCAGGTGGTATGGGACATGAATTTATTGAACCATCAGCAGTTTCAGAATTATTAAGGGCTGGAATAGAGCTTCAAAGTTTCGGGAAGAAAGCAACTAGTAGAGAGATGGCAGACTTAGCAGGACTTCCTTCTTCTTGGGCTAGAGCAGTTCAAAAAGCCTACCCATCACAATTTCCAGAATGGAATCATCTAAATTGCCACCGTTCCCAAGTTGCGGTTCGCTCCAAATCAGACAATCGCACAACGAAAATAACGTTACCCTCCGGGAAACCACGTGTAGATGAGCAAAATACGGCATCTCAGAAAGTAGCCCATCTCAAGGAAAATTGTTCTGGAGCGTCAGAGCAAGAAACTTTGAGTGAAGAGGAACGGGATAAACAATATCGACAGCTATCGAACCAGCTTCAATTAAACGAAACTTACCGTAAGCATTTGACAGATGAGCGTGGACTGGTGGAGTTTATCGATTTCATTGGTTTTCGCTCGTGGAAGGAAACACAGATAGAAAATCTTAGTGTCAATTTACCGGGTGTAGTTGAGCGCGATAAAAACTTGTATTTATATGGTCAATCTGGGCTATTTCTCCCAATCCATAACGAATTTGGGCAAATTATCGCCTTCCAAATCCGTCCAGACGACACCAGCAATGGCAAATATAAATGGGGTTCCTCTGCACCTGCGGGTGGAAATGGTCCTCACTTGGAGAACGGTGAAATGCCACTGACATTCTGCCGTCCTCAAGAAATACAAATATCCTCAATCGGTTTGGCTGAGGGAGTTTTGAAATCTTGGCTAGTTGCTTGTAACCTCCAACAAATCATCATCGGAGCATCGGGGGCAGCGTGGGATTGTAGTCCCAAGTTACTGAGACGTTACCTCGATAAAATTGCTCAGGAACAAAATACATCGCTGTCAAATTTGGTTATCGATTTATACGCAGATGCGGGGATGCTCGCGAATAAGCACATCATGCTGCGTTACCACGAAACAATCAAACTCTTGCAGCAGTGGGAATGCAAAATTCGCATTGGTTGGTGGGGACAATTTACCAAAGATGACCCTGATATTGATGACCTAATTCTCAAAGGCGATCGCCATCAAATTACTTACATTTCAATCGACGAATGGATGGCATTGTGGTCTGATGACATCCGTAATTATTTATTAAAAAACGACGTACAATTTAATACTTCAGATTGGTCGGCTCCCGTGCAACATCCATATCGTTCCGAATTAGGCTATTGGAAAAAAGTTAAAGCCCTAAGTGGGGATATAGAGTGGAAATGGATACCCAAAGCGGGTTTTAGCTTTATCGTCGAGCGCGAATTAATCGGAGTTAATGATGAATATGGTGGATTAGTGCTACAAGTAAAGCGCACTTACGACCCACCGAACGAGCAACATCGGGTAGTAGTTCCTGCGGAAATGTTGAACAAAGTCACGGATTTTATTAATTGCCTTTCCCGTGCCACAGGGAAGGTGTATTTTATCAACAAGTTGAAAATAGAAGAACTTCACAAGTATTTGCACAAAGAGCTATCCGCATACCGCGAACGTGGGGGAAAGCCATATAAATTGTCAGAACGTCTTGGTCGTCAATCGGATGGAAATTGGGTTTTTCATGATTGTCAAATTTCATCGAGTGGGAATTTTATTAGCGAAGAAGAATCTGGCTGGGTTCTCAATCAAAGGGTAATTGCCAGGGAAAAAATTCCCATCCCTAAAATCAACAAGGAACGAGAGCCAGATGTGTTACAGAGTTTGGTTAATTCGATGCGGAACTTCTTCGGGAAATCGGGATTTATGCCTGCATTCTTTACATCTGCTTTTTCTGTAGCAGGTTTATTTTACGACCAAATCCAACAAGAAGAAGGATTTTTCCCAGTTTTAGGGTTGTATGGTGATGCGGGAACGGGAAAAACACTCGCAGCAGTCACCGCACTTTCGTTACTGGGTTTCGACCACCGAGGTAAAATTAATAAAGCTTCTGAAAGTGCCTACCACGAACGATTTAAACTCATGGGTGGGTTAACGCAATTCCTCGATGACCCCGATAAAATCCAAATTTCTTGGGTTTGTCAACAAATCAAAACCCAATTTGGTGGCGGTTCGCGCTCTGTAAGAGAAAATAATCAAGACCCTCACAGTCCGTTAATTGTCGCTTCCAATTATTCAATTGGTGACGATGACCCCATTATTTTGTCGCGGTTGATTCGGTTGGAATTTGCTGGGTATCCCAACCCGACCGCATTTCCAGAATTAAGAGCCATGTCCCGTATCTGTTCCTCTGCGTTACCCGATTTAATCAAACTGGGCTATAACCAACAAGGAGTTAAGGATTTAGAATCGTTACTAATTCCCAAGTTACCCACCGCACATGCCAGGTTAGCATCGAGTTTAGCGTTAATTGGTTATTACGCTTTTCGGTTGGCTGAATTATCTGGAGTGGTTTCACCAGAAGAAGTTTGGATTTATTTGAGTTCGTTGTGTGGTGAGGCAAATAATGATGAATCAAATAAATCTTCGCTGGATGACTTTTTGGATAAATTGTTAGTACTGCGATCGCAAAGCGAGGTTGGTGAGTGGAACTGCCGTTTAATTACCTCAGATGGCAACCCGGAAAATCGGAATTATAAATCCCTAGCTGTATACTTGCATGGTACTTGGTCGCTGGTTTCTCGTTACTTCAAAAATGAACTGCCCTACAGCCAAAAAATGATTCGACAGCAAATTGAGAAAGCTGGTGGGAAGACTTATAGTAAACAGAAATTTCATTGCGATAGGGATTCTTCGATTACCTACCAACGCTGGAAAGTCAATATTAAAGCTGACATGAATGGGGAAATTGTGATGCCAAAAGCACCGGAAATGGTAGCTCGTAGTTGTGTGGAAATTCCCATCGAATTTTTGGGGGAGCGATTAAGTTGTTTTGAGGGGATTTTTGAGCAGAATTTAGGTAATGGGGATGATGGTTGAAACCTGGTTACTTTTCTAGAGGGACAAGTATGAATTGGTTTTCAAGAATAGAGTAACAGCTAGGATATAAGCTATACAAGCATTTACCACTATATCAGCCATCAGTTACTTGTAAAGAAAGCAAAAATAAGATTTTCTCTCAAATCAAACACAAAGCCAAGCTGAGAATATTTATAATTGCTCGGACGAAGATTTTTCATGTTAATTTTGGAGATGTATAGATGCTTTTTATCTCCCTAATTAGCTTTTAAATTCGGAGTGAGCAATGCTTCAAAGCTACGAAGCCATTATTGAAAATGGTCAAGTTAGATGGCTGACAGATGCACCAAAAATATCCAAAGCTCGCGTAATTGTAACGATTCTTTCGGATACTACGGCACAACCATCTCTACGAGAAGCCGCACGTAGCGCGTCTACACGACGAACTCCTGCTATTAGCATTGCAGGTAAAGGTAAAACTTTGGGCGATTTGGTCAGTTCCATGATTGAGGAACAGAATTGTCCAGGTCTTAAATAATCCAGCGCTCGGTGTGCATAGGTGTTGCTCCCGGCAATGCTTGTGTTGAGATTAAATTTAATATATTGATACTATTGGGAATAATTGTGCCTTTTAGACAAGAAATAACGGTTTAAATCTTTGCTACTGGTCATATAAATTGGAATAATAGCGCTGAGAACGACCATAATCAAACTTCCAACGATGAGAATTGTGGAGAGCTTTGAACTCAGCGCCAAAACCATTGCAATTAGAATCACAACTAGTAAACTACAGATACCCATCAGCAGCCATTTTGCCCATTTGCGACCTTGAAGAATAAAGTGCATCACGATAATTGTCAGTAAAATACGTCCAATTGCCCACTTATCCCGTGCGATCGCGACTAGGGTGACATCTAGGATACAAAGCACCACAAACATAGCCAGTAATATATTTCGAGCTTTCAAGGCAGATTTATCGGTCTGAATCATGGGTTGTGTAATGATTTAAGGGAAAATCTACGTATTATTGACCTGACTATTCAGAAATTTCCGAATATTATTCTTTATTAAGACACATATTAGCTCCCAGTTCTCAATAATCTCCCATCGTTGGGTGTAATTTCGCTCGTCTTCCTCCACCTATTCGTGCCAAGTTTTTAGATTTAATTATTCATAAATATTTTGCTATCGAATAATAATCAAGATTTTTTTGTATTTTTGAGTATAAAGAATAGTAATTAAAGTAACAAAGTAGATTTAAAAGCTATAATCTCACTCCCACAAGGATTTTCTTTATTTGCTATTTTTTCGTAACTATCCAATCCTCCAACGACTCAAGTAACTAAAATGTGGCAGAATAGTTAATTACCTTAATCGGAAAGGTGAATGAATTACGACTTGAGAGTTGCGATACCCAAAGATAAAACAGCAATTGAATGTTTAATTGAAAAATCAGCAAGAGATTTAAGTCGAGAATACTATACTGACTCACAAATTGAAGCTGCGATCGCTTTTGTATTTGGCGTTGATAGCGATTTAATTGCCGACAAAACATACTTTGTTGTAGAAGCAGATGGAGAACTGGTTGGCTGTGGTGGTTGGAGTCAGAGAAAAACCCTATTTGGTGCGATCGCTATTCAAAGAGAGAATCAGGTTTACTCAACCCAAAAACCGATGCTGCAAAGATTCGAGCTTTTTTGTCCATCCACAATGGGCAAGACAAGGCATTGGACGGATTTGCTAATAAATGCATCCAGGAAGCACAATTACA
>JAAUPE010000229.1 GCA_012034595.1 Calothrix sp. CSU_2_0
AGCGGACAATAGAGATCATCAATGTTTGGGTTGGGATTACGACGACTGGATTTGGACATTTTTGTTGGGAAGTTGGGGATGGGGCATTGGGCATTGGGCATTGGGCGATTGGGGATGGGGCATTGGCATTACCCAAAAATCCCTACTGTAGACACTAATTTTGGATAAACTTTGACTGTCAATAATGTATTAAGAGCTAATACGGTACTGCGAAGCAGTAGCAAGCTACAGTTAAAAAAAGAAAATCGAAAATAAAACCAAACAATAAAACAATTGTACTTTTGTGCAGGGGGTTTGGGGGAGAATCCCCCAAGTCTTGGTTTTCGTTGACTGTAACTTGCTTCTGCGAAGTAGTACCGTATTGTATTAAAATCAACAGCCTAGCATGGCGACTAGACATTTTTTATGCCCCATGCCCGTTGCCCTTTTCCCTAATTGTTAATTTCTAGACTGCGACTGCCCGTTTATAGGCTTCGTCTAGGACTTCGGAAAGCGTTGGGTGTGCGTGGACTAGGTGTGCTAAAGTATGAACGCTTTGATGGTTTGCCATTGCTGCTGAGGCTTCGTGGATTAAGTCAGAAGCATGTAAACCAAATATATGTACCCCTAATACTTCACCCGTATCTTTACGATATATTACCTTAGCGATACCATCAGCTTCCCCTTCCGCTAAAGCTTTAGAATTACCTTTGTAATAGCTTTTAGCAACTCCAATCTCAAAACCTGATTCCTTTGCCAATTCCCTTGCTTGGGCTTCAGTTCTACCCACATAGCCAATTTCCGGATGGGTGAATGCGGCTGCGGGGATGCTGTCATAATCAACTTCCTTAGCTCTACCGCAAATATTTTCAACTGCGATTATACCCTGTGCGGAGGCTGTATGTGCCAGCATCATTTTTCCAGTTGCGTCACCGATCGCCCAAAGATGGGGGACAATTTCACCCCCACTAAGTACTGCCATACTACCATTGACGGGAATAAAATTGCGGCGATCGCACTCTACACCCACCTTTTCTAACCCTAAATCTTTGGTTGCGGGGATGCGTCCAGTGGCAACTAAGCAAGCGTCAACTTCAATCGTCTCAACATCTTCCTTCGTTTTGAAGTTTGCCAATTCAATCACCACAGGGGAACCGGGAATTATCCGCTTGGCATAAATACCAACGTAGGTTTCAATGTCGCGAGAAGTAATTAGGGTTCTTTCGGCAAGTTTAGCAATATCGCGGTCAAACCCTGGCATTAACTGGTCTAATGCTTCGATCATGGTAATTTCGCAACCCAATGCCGAATAAACATCGGAAAATTCCAAACCGATGTAACCGCTACCAATAATTGCTACCCAGTTTGGTAATGTTTCTAACTTTACCCCTTGGTCGCTGGTAAAGACTGTTTTGCCATCCACTTCAACACCTGGAGGTACAAAAGGTACGGAACCGGTAGAAAGAATAATATCTTGTGCGGTAATTATTTTTTCACCGGACTCAGTAGTAACGCTGACTTTTTGCTGACCAACAAGCTTGCCCCAACCCCGGATAATATCAACACCAAGACGTTTGAGACTATTTGTTAAATCACCCTGGATTTTTGCAGCCAGATTATTCGCATGATTTGCGATCGCTTCTCGCTCAAACTGAACGTTACCGATTTGAATACCCAGCGATTTGAGGTGATGAGCATTTCGCAACTCACGTACCTTCCCGGAAGCAGCCAATAATGCCTTCGAGGGAACGCAGCCACGGTTGACGCAGGTTCCCCCCATATCAGCCGCTTCTATAATAGCCGTCTTTAAACCACAACTAACGGCGTGGAGGGCTGCACCATGCCCACCAACTCCAGCACCGATAATTACCAAATCATAATCAAATCCATGACTCACGTTCGTTATCCCCGTGCGCTTTGCCCTATTTATTCTCAACTGACCGAGCGATCGGTGCAAGTCCCTCAATTTTAGAATGCCACCAAACCAAATTGATGATTTTGGTTACTAATTTAAGAAATTTATTTTGGCGATGTTCCTAGAGGAGCGGTTCAGCTAATTCAGCATGTAATAGTAGCATAAATTACTTATGTCTATATTTAGTAGATTTAATAAATTCCCATTAGCCTTCTTTTAACGACAAATTAAGGCAAATAACAACAAAATATTTTCTCTTGATGCGTAGAATATTCAGATTTCTGAAGTATCGGCAAATGTAGTTTCCTCAGTATCATTAGATGTATATAGTTCTGGTAAAAAATTTTTACAATTTCTTTTCTGAGATTTTATATGTAGAGGCATTGTATCCGGAGAAAAAAGTGTCCCTAGCAAGTAATATCTACCCCCCATGATTGTTTTAGAATACATCTCTACAGGCAAATTGCCGTATTTTCAGGGTGCAGTACAAGATACAGAAGCGGGGAACGGTGAAGATGACTCATAAGGTCGTCTGTGTGGGATATTAGGTGTCATGCTCCATGTCCCATAGACAAATACCCCCAAATCTACCAGGGTGACTGATAGAGCAAATTCAAGTCAAATACCGTAGATAAAATGACTCAACAGCAAATTCTCGAACTTGCCAAACAAGGTGATATTCATGCGATTGAAGTATTGATAAATGAATCGTTGAAACCACAAGGAGTTACAGCAAAAGTCGGGTTAAAAAATAGTTGTTTATATGTTGCTTTAGCTGCTACCAAGGTTCCCGACAAAAAGGCTCTAGTAAAATTGATTTGTACGACAATCAGGCAATGGGGTATTCAATATTTTAATAGTACCAAAATTTATGCGGCAGAATGGGGGCAAAATTTACCTGTTTGGCAACAAGAAATTAAGCTGAATCGAGTACGTGCGGAAAAGGTAAAACATTCACTTGCTGTTGATGCTACAATTTTGGATCGAAATATCAAACAACGTAATTTTAATTCGTCAGATAAAATGCCAGAAAAAATTGCTGGAAATTTGGCGGTTGGAAAATTTACCATCCAGCTAGATTCAACTTCCGGTAGTGTTGTCAGTCGGACAACACAAAATATCCAGTGAAATTACGAGAATCCAGTGAAATCGATCCAATTTCGACATTTTTGGTACCAAAAATATGTCCCAATTTAATCGGAAGGCTGAAGGAAATTAAAGGAGCGATTAATGCTTTAAATTCCACTAATGTATCTCCAGAGTCACAGCAATCAATCGAATTTTATGGTGATTCCGGTTTCGGTAAATCAGCTTTACTGCGCCATTTCACACATTTCATCCAAACAAATCGGGTTTTCCCCGATGGAACTATTTTTTTGAATTCTCAATATCAAACTGCAAGTGATGTATTGCAATTACTTTTTGATATTTTCTCGGAAAGCAATATTAACTATAAAGCAACAGATTTAGAAATTAGTGAAGTATTAAATAGCAAACAAATTCTCATTATTTTAGATGGGACAAAACTCACACCAGCAGAAATAAAACAATTACAAACCACGCTTCCTAACTGTCGTTTTGCCCTAGCATCAGCAACCAGAAGATTAGATGAAAATAGTTTTAGCACTCCACTCACAGGTTTAACAACTAGAGATGGATTGACTTTTGTGACGCAAGAACTAGAGCGGGCAGTTAATCCAGATGAATTTCAACCAATAGAAGTACTGGCGAATTTACTGGAGGGAAATCCTTGGTTGTTGCGATTAGCTGTGACTAGTATTAACAAAGAAATATATACTTTGCCAGAATTAGTTTTAAAGTTGCAACCTCCTGCCACAAGTGATACTTTGATTCAGGGGATTTTGGCTACTATTTCTAAATCTGAATCCACAATTTTAGCAATATTAGCAGCAATTAATGGACTTCCATTATTAACAGGACAAATTGAAGCGTTGAGTGGAATTGCTGCAACTCCGGCAATATTACAAAACCTAACTAAGTGGAATCTTGTTGAAGGTGAGCAAGACCGTTATTACATCAACAATATACTGGTTAGTGCATTGCAAAGAGAATGGAATTTAAGTTACTGGCAAGAATTAATCCTTGATTATTTTACGACTTGGGCGGAAAGATATAGTCGTTTACCCAGTTTATTGCGTTCCGAAAGCGATGTTTTAATGGAAATCCTCACTTGGGCAGTTAAGGTTGAACGCTGGCAACAAGTTTTACGTTTAGTGGAAGCAATTGAAACTCCCCTAGCTTTGGATAAAAAATGGGGTTTGTGGGATATTGTTTTACAGTCAGGTTTGCAAGCATCCGTTGCACTTAATGACAAACCAACCGAAGCTTGGTTACTGCATCAATTGGGAAGTCGAGCATTATGCTTAGAAGAGATGGGAAAAGCGCGTAATTATTTGACTCGTGCGGTAAAAATACGCCATTCATTAGGAGATGAAAATGCAGTTAATATTAGCCAAAATAATTTCAATTTAATCAATAATATCTTATCCGAAGCCGCAACGGATGACCCAGAACTGGCAATTACTTACGTTTCGACTAATACTGCTGCCACTAATCCAAAAGTCTGGATATTTGCATCTATTTTCTTATTATGTTCGGGATTAGCTGGATATATAGCTTGGTTTGTTTTAGTGCGTCCAAAATCATTGTCAGCATCACAAATAAACAACACTACTTTCACCACCAAATCAGATGAAACTCTAATATCAGGGCAAATAAAACTGAGTCGTCCCAAGCTAACTTTTGACAATCAAACCATTAATTCCACAAGTCAAAAGCAAACTGTGACAGTTACTAACCAATCTTCGGCATCAGTACGGGTAGATGATATGGACAACAATGGTAAGCAAGGGGATTTTGAAATTACCAGCAGTTGCTCGACGACAATTTCACCCAAACAAAGCTGCAATATTGCCGTTGTTTTTGCACCTATCGATTCAGGTAAACATATCGCCAGATTAGCAGTGAGCGATCGCAATGGCAAAACCTTAAAAACACTCCTAATCGAGGGATTTGCAACGACATCGGCAGCATCCACAGAAAACCTTGCCCCTGCACCATCCAAAGTTATTCAAGCACCACTACAACTTCCCCAAACCAAGTTGATACCGCAACCACAACTCCAAAAACAGCCAAAACCGACCATTCCCACATTTCCTGTCCAATCCCCCATCAACCCAACCCCTGAATTACGGGATATACCCAACAAATTACCCGACGCATCAACCGAATCAACTGAATCAACCGAATCACCCGAATCTCAACCAACAGAATCATCCGATCTAACACCAAGCGAACAAATCACAATTCCCATACCTACCGAACAAATCACAATTCCCACAGCTACGGAAACACCATCAACCAATTAAATGAAGGCAGGAGGCAGGAGGAAGGAGGCAGAAGGCAGGAGGAAGGAGGCAGGAGGCAGAAGGCAGAAGGTAGAAGTCAGGAGGTAGAAGGCAGGAGGAAGAGGGCAGAAGGCAGAAGGTAAGAAGGCAGGAGGCAGAAGGTCAAATAAATCAGATAAATAATAATTATGTATGTTTGATTCTGGATTTCCAATTTAATCTTTTTTCGTGGTAAATATCCTTCAACCAAGCAGTCTGCACCAACTAAGCTAATTTGAACATCTTCCAAAGATAAAGCTTGTGTCATACTGGTAAAACCCAAATCTCCTACGGGTGTGGGAGCATTTATCCCACCTATAATTTTAGGGGCTATAAATGCGAGAACCTTTTGAATTGCTCCAGATGCGATCGCACTCGCAGCTAATGTACCTCCGCATTCCCACAACACGTTACAAAAACCCCGTTGGTAAAAGTAATCCATCGCTCGCTCTGGTGTCAGCACGTCCATTTCGACTACTTCTACACCTCGACTTCGCAACATCGTTTGAAACTGGGGATTTGCTCCCACTTGTGTCAAAACCAATGTCTGTGCTATTTCCGTTTGCCAAAGATGAGCATCTGTAGGTAAATCTAGATTGCGACTCATCACTACCCGCAAAGGATTATTTGCCCCTTCTTGATGGCTGGTTAAATAGGGATTATCTTTTCGTACAGTGTTTCCACCGACTACAACAGCATCAGAAGCTACACGGAATTGATACACTGCTTGGCGAGCATCAAGACTTGTAACCCAAGCGCTATGACCTGTATTTGTAGCAATTTTTCCATCTAAGGTCATGGCAAATTTTAATGTACCCAAAGGTTTTTGGTAAACAATGCGATGAACAAAACCTTCATTTAATTTCCGACAGGCAGTTTCTTCTACCCCGACAACAACCTCAATTCCAGCATCACGCAAACGAGCAATTCCTCCACCAGCAACCAATGGATTCGGATCGACCATCCCCACCACAACTTTTTTCACTCCTGCGGCAATCAAAGCTTCCGTACATGGTGGAGTTCGTCCGTAGTGGTTGCAGGGTTCGAGACTGACATAAGCTGTAGCTCCCCGTGCATTTTCGACAGCTGCCCGTAATGCAAAAACTTCAGCATGGGGTTCTCCTGCACGGGGATGAAATCCTTCGCCAATAATTTTCCCATCTTTAACGATGACCGCACCAACTAGGGGATTCGGTGAAGTTTTCCCCAGCGCTCGACGTGCTAGTTCCAAACACTTCTGCATCATTCTTGAGTCGAAGTCAGTTTCGATAGTTAAAACTGATTGAAAATGAGAATTGTTTTGAGTCAGCATTGAGGGGTTATCCATAAAATTTTAATTAACTTGAAAATTAATGATGGGATGTTTATTAACTGCGTCCAGCTTTTCTAACATCTTCGACATCCAATTCTAATTTTGTTCTGGTGAATACAGTCTCATCTGTATTTATCTGCGGTTTTTATTTTTCTCTACACTGAAATCTGGGAATTTATAAAAACGATAGCTCAATTATCCTTGTTCTAAATAATGTTCAAACCGCGATCGCAATTGTTGTTCAGTTAAATTTTGCGTCCAGTATTCCACTAAAGCATGACCAAAAGCCCAAGCGTTACGCTCCGATGAGCCATTATTCTCTAAAAGCAATGACCAAAGGGAGCGTAAATCAAATTTGAGGGGATTTGTACTTTCGGGGTTCAACAATGAAAATAACTCATATGCCATTTGCAATTTCCCAATTACTATCGGTAACTGTTCCGCAGGAATTTTTTCGGAAAGTAAATATGCAAGAGCTGGGGAACCAGTGGAAACCGTGGAAATAAATTGTAAGACTGGACTTTTTAATAGTGCAGTTAGTCCTTGCGTCGTCGTCATCTGGAAACTGTAACGATCGATAATTTTAGCAGCAGCAAGAGTACGAGCATCCAAATCCCGTAAAAATCGAGCTAATCGCTGTTGCTTTGCTGGATTTATCGCTCCTACTAAAGCAAGTGACAGAGCATCGATTCCCCAAGCAACACGTCCTGTTTTCGGATCGGCAGTAACGATCGGTAAGATCAAATCGCAAAAATCACCAAGTAAATCAACGCGATATTTGGTAGCTTCGCGAATTGAGACTTCCTTCGGTTTATCTCCCCATTCCCAATCATAGGGTGGTTGCCATTCCCGTAGCGGACGTAATTTATCAACTTGAGTAACGATTATAATCGCTGGTAAATCTGTAACTTCAGCTTTAACATCCCGCAAAAAGTCCGCATCCATTTGTAGAGAAGGGTCAAGTGCTGGTGTTACCAATAAAATTAGATCGGCTTCATTGATATATTCTAAAACCGTATCCCGCAATCCACCACGATTAACTTGCTCGTAACCAGGAGTATCCCAAAGTGTCAACGATTCTCCATCAGTCGTTTGCCAGTGATAGCTTTGAATTTTATCCGTACTTGGTAAAACATCAACTTCAGCAAGCTCCGATTGAAACAAAGTATTGATTAAACTGCTTTTACCTGCACCAGTACGTCCGATTAGCAAAATAATAACAGGCTTTTGGGCGATCGCATCAATCGGTTCGACTTGAGATAAAATTTCGCGAAGAGTTTGGGTTTTTTCTGGTGCTGGTGTTAATGCGATCGCGGCAAAAGATTGGGGTAAAGAATCGCTACCATAAAGCGTCACTGCTTGCTTACATAAATTTCGCAAAGCTACTTCCCGCAACAGTTGATTCAAATTCCCTAATAATTGCTGATTTGCTTGATTTGTATAACGTTGACTCGCACGTTTTGCCACTGCTGCGGCTGGATTTAATAACCATTGTGCCAAATTCCACGCTTTTAATAACTTTCGCGCCGATGGTTCTAGCTTTTGATAAACTTCATATGCTTCGTATGCTTGCCCAATACTAACTTGACCCAATGCCGGAGATAACTTCTGCATCCAGCTATCCATATCGTCAACCGTTCCCCGAATCAATCCATATGCTTGAGGTACGTAGATATTTAGCAAAGGATATTTAACATCTGGGCAGTAAATATGGGCAATGCTAGTCACCAAATCCAAACATCGCTGCCAAAAAGTCTGTAAATCTTCCCAAATTGGCGCATCATTCTGCGATGCTTGTAAAATTTCTTCTAAGGCAATTTCGGCACGACTTGCGGCATCGGTTCCACTTAACGAGATTGTACCCGCAGATGCTGCCAACTCTCGGCTAACTTCCGCCACCGCATCCTCAACCTGCGCTAAAGCTGGTTTTGTCCACTTGACTAATAGCCAACGCCAACCTACAAATATCAGTGTAAATATAGCCCAAATCCAACTTAGACCCCATTCGTGGATTTGCATCCCTGACGCAATCAAAAGAAAGCTGATAATTAATGTCAGAGGAAGTGCTAGAACCACCCATTGCCAGAGTTTTAAGCGTATCATTACCGTTAATTGTCCCTGAAAAAGAAGACTTTCTTTTATATTTTTATTTAAACGCAGAAAGTCACAAAGGTTCCCATCGCCTAAAGTAAAGACGTTACCTGATAAGTAGTGGTGCAAAAATATCTATACATCTCGAAAACCCCAAACCCTTGGGATTGCTACTCTACCCTTCGGGAACCCTCTACCCTGCGGGAAGCGCAGAGCGCAACGAGGGAACGAGAAGACAGGG
>JAAUPE010000230.1 GCA_012034595.1 Calothrix sp. CSU_2_0
CCCTGCCATTGCCCCTGCCCCTTGCCCCTTGCCCATGCTCCCAATTCGTCCCAAACAAACAGCTTGTACCTACACCCGTGACGGAGTACGCTTAGATGCCGATGTCTACCGTCCCGATGTCAAAGGTGATTTTCCAGTATTATTAATGCGTCAACCCTATGGGAGAAATATTGCATCAACTATTGTTTATGCTCATCCCAGTTGGTATGCAGCACAAGGGTACATCGTCGTCATTCAAGATGTGCGTGGTCGAGGTACTTCCGAAGGGGAATTTAAACTATTTGCCCATGAAATCGCCGATGGTGAAGATAGCGTTAACTGGGCAGCCAAATTACCAGGTAGTAACGGGAACGTGGGTATGTACGGGTTTTCCTACCAAGGGATGACGCAACTGTATGCAGCAGCCGCCAAACCAGACCCACTCAAAGCCATCTGTCCAGCAATGATTGGCTATGATTTATACACAGATTGGGCATACGAAGGCGATGCATTCTGCTTGCAAACAAACCTTGCATGGGCATTACAACTAGCAGCAGAAACCGCTAGACTACAACAAAAAGAAAAAGCTTATCAAGCTCTTTCAGCAGCAGCACAAAATTTACCTTTGGGTGATGGAACTCCAAATTATCCGGAAATTCTCCAAAAATACGCTCCAGACTCTTATTACCATGATTGGATAAACAACCCCCAACCAGATACCCAAAAAAGTGACTACTGGCAACAACTCTCACCAAAAACTCACCTGCAAAATGTTGACTTGCCAATGTTTCATATCGGTGGTTGGTTTGATACCTACCTGCGCGGTACATTAAATTTATATCAAGATATGATATCCCGCAGTCAACATCGCCAGCAATTACTTGTAGCACCTTGGGCACATATTCCTTGGGGTAGAAAAGTTGGTACTGTAGATTTTGGCGTTAATGCCATTAGCCCAATAGATAAAATGCAAATATCGTGGTTTGACCAATTTCTCAAAGGGGAAAATACAGGTTTGCTCGATTTACCATCTGTTTGGTTATTCAAGATGGGTAGCAATATTTGGCATAATTATCCCACAATACCAATAGCGTTTCAGAAATCGTACTTTTTGTCAAGCACCGGATTAGCTGGAATCTGCGAAGACTCTGGCAGCTTAATCGATAATCTAGACTCAATCCCAGACTCAATCTCCAATAATATATCCGACATTCTTGTACACGATCCTTGGCGACCAGTACCTTCCTTGGGTGGACATGCAGGAATTCCCGCAGGAATGTGCGATCGCAGTCACATTGATGTACGTTCGGATGTTTTGACTTATACTAGCGAAAAACTTGATAAAGACTTGCATTTAACAGGTAATGTAATTGTGGAAATATCTTGTTATGCCGATAAAATCAGCTTCGATTTATCCGCAATCCTTTCAGAAGTTCACTCTAATGGTGCTGTATATAACATAACCCAGGGTTATCGTAGTTTTCGGGATGGAATGAATCAAAGTACGCGACAAATCGAATTACAATCAACTTGCGTGCGAATTGCCCAAGGAAATGCCTTGCGCTTGAGTTTGAGCGCAGCGTGTTTTCCTGCCTATGCGATGAATGCAGGAACGGGGGAAGAAATTAGCTTTTTAAAATTAATCAATTCGGAAATTATCACAATTACTATAAATTGTCGTGACTCAAAAATTTTATTACCTGTAGTTGCTGACACTTAATAATTCTTAAACCAGGTTTTTCGCAAAACGAAAAATCCCAGATATCCCTACTGAATCCAAAAAAAAGCAGAGACACAGCAAAATGTCTCCGCTCAAACTAATGCTCTCTTTGTTTTCCTAAAATCCTGCTTTCCAAACAGGTTTAAGCTTCTACCCTCGTTTGCAATCCGGGAACCATTAATGCAATCATCTCTAAAATTGCGGCTCTATCCCCCGTCTGGCAACGCTCGAATAATTTTTTGACATCGGTATGTCCTGCACTTGCTTTCGACACCTCAAGCGCATTTGCCGTGGCATTCTGATTGTTATTAGCACATGCCGTATACAATATCAATCCTGCCATTGTGTACAAATCCAACATTGGTTCATCACTAGTTATATTGACTACGCTAGGAAACTGCGATCGCGGATGGATGAATTGGCTGAAGTTTAGTTGAGTCATGCCTTTTGTTGCTTGAGATGGATATGAGATATGCAGGAGTGCAGGTTACGGGATATTAAATATACTTAATTCCTAATCCTAAGTCGCTCTCTAATACATTCGACACACCTTGGTGATAATAAAGACGAGGCGATGGATACTATCTGTAGAGTCTGTAATTAGTTAAAGCACTTTAAAAGTACTTTATATATATGAAGTTAAGGTAATGAAAACAAGCATTATTCCTCTGCTATCAAATAAAATGGGTAATTTAATTAACAGGTATTGCTTAAGTAAGTGACAGCATATATACTGGTACATATCAGAGACAAAACCTCGGATTCCTTGTTCAAGTCATTGGCTAGCTTCAGGTAAGGTGCTAGCTGTTAGGGTGTCCTACCATTCTTTTTTCTTCGGTGGCTTATTACTCCACAGCTTTATAGTAGCGCTTGTCATTTTTTTCTGTCAATATGTCATTTAAAAATTTTGGTACAAAATGTCTTGATTTTTGGATGTCATGAGAGAAAATAGGGACAGACGTTAGATTCAACATCAGGTGAAAAAGTCGAAACTATGACTGACAGAAGGCGCTCAGACGATTACAAGCAGGTGAGTGGTTACGTTCCGAATTCCTTGGCACGGGAATTCAAGGTCATCTGCGCTCGTGAAGGGATGTCCCAAAGTGACGCTATAGAAGAGATGCTTTACGAGTGGATTACCAAACGAGGTGGTGCGGGTTCTTCAAAAGAAGAACAGTCTCCCAAAACAGTAGCTGACTTGGTGCGGGTAAACATGGCGAAATTAAAGCGTTGTGGAGTAAAAAACTTGCCTGCGGTTGCCAACGGTGAAGTTTTGCCTACACCAGGGGATTTCGCGATTATTACATCATATTTAGCCATCCCCGAAGAAGAAAGAAAAATGATTTGGCAAGAAACTTTTAAAATTTCCGTGGAAAATGGTTCTACAGGTGTAAAAGTATATAAATACTCTGGAGGTATAAAAGAAGGTGAGTGCGAGTATTCTTAGTATCCTGAACTTACCAGGCTGGAACTATAAAATTTCCTACGAAGGAGTTTCTATCTTTGCTCCGACAAAGCGCGATGCGACCGATCTTGCCCATAGCTATGGGGAAGCACTTAGCGAAACTGCGGCAAAATTTAACGGTAAGGTGCGGATAGGGTGGAAACGATGTAAACAGCCAATTGAGTTTTATGCCTGGATGTCATCAGGTGAAGCTCCTAAACCTTCGGAAACAGCCGAACGTATCATGCGTAATGGTAGTTCGGTGTTTTGTTCTCAGTCCGAATTGCCAATAGAACTATTGCGACGAATGATACTCGCTGCGGAGAGCGATCGCCCTGTTAGTATTGTCAGGCAGGATAATCGTAGGCAAATAATTGTCAATCAACCAATGGCTGATATGTTGCAAACACCCCCTGAGGTAGCAACTCAGAGGGTGATGACTAAATTTTGGTTGCCGGAAGATTTGGCAGAACTCGAACAAAGATTGCAGCAAGATCGGCAATTTACTTGGACTTATTCTGCTGGATTGAATGAACAAGCCTGGGCTGTTTTAACTACCAAATTTGAAGCTTTTGAAGCTGATGGGATTTGGTACAGACAAGGAATCAGCTTGTCAGCACCTCAACTGGTCGCAATTCCCCCAGGTGCATTTGCTCCCGCTTGAGCTAATATTTAGGCTAATATCTAAGCTATTTTCTGTAGTTAGCATCTACCCAACAACGGGGCAAACTTTCCCCCGATGGAAATACAAGATTTTCTTTTTTATAGCTGGTTGGGTCTTGTTCTTCCTGACCTAATTGATTTTGTCCTTTGACAATATTACTTACAGGATTAATTAGTTCTTGGATATCAAGAATTTCGACGATACTACCGCTATCTTTTGCTTGTAATAGCATTTAAATCTACCTCTATTTTTTATTTGGTTGATGGTTCTTTAGTTCTTGGTTGTAATCGTAATTTAATAAATAATATGACACAAAGATAGGGGTACAGCAGTGTTGTACCCCTACTGCTGTGCATTTATAAACAATTAATTGTACCAATTTGAAAAAACAACGCGACAGATAGATATTTGTAGAGACATAGCACTGCTACGTCTCTACCGTTGGCTGTGTTGCAATCATTATTTGAATTGGTATTAATTACAATTTTGTTTGTTCAACTAACTTTTTTAATGTCATGTACGCTTGTTCCGGAGTTAGTGGTTCCGACATAATTTCATCAGGAATGTAATATTGCCTAGAATCAGCAAAGTAACGCACTACAAAACTATGTATCAGCCCTAACTCTAAAGCTTTCTTTCCAAGTTTATCTGTTACTTCTGCCAGAGTATATTCATCATGGAACTGATACTCAAACATGCAAATCTATCTCCTCAATTTTGTGCTTGTAATAAGCAGATTATCGAAGAAAAAGGAAGTATTATTCAATCGTCTCAAATTACAATAACTATATTTCCTCTTGATATTTTTCCAGTATATCTACTAAATTTACCTGGCATTGAAGTGGCAATAAATCAATCAAAGCTAACTCGCGTCTGCCTCCACCAATTTTAACTTTGATAGATTCAAGACCTTGAATTACCCGGTCTTCATTGACAGATTTTGATGTTAGCAAAGGATACATTTTTTCGGCGACAACTGTGTGCAATTTAGCATCAGACAAGTACAAATGCCATTTTGCAATATCTATGTATACATTTTCGCCAATCTCAGCAGCCAGGGATTCGAGGATTTCTGTGGTATTCGCTTTTGCCATAAAAATAACCTCAGTAAATTAAGCGATGTCTACGACGGGCTACGCCTACGCATCAATATTACTATTGAATAGTAAATATTGAATACTAATATTGAATACTAATATTTAAATGTAGTTTCTGGATCCTTCAACCCGAACTATTCAACATTATGACGCAACTATTGAGATTGGCTCTACCACCCCAGGTTACAATTGCTCTAGGGTGATGATTACACCTTCAGGTGGATTTTGGTGGAGTCTCTGAATAATCGGCAATCACGGCAATATAAAGAAGATGTACCAACAGTACTCCAAACCAAGTTAGAGTCACCGCAGGCAACCATTGCCAATCTGTGCTGAGAAAGTTGTGAAAAAACCAGATTCCAGAATTTATTGCCGCAAAAACTGCCACATGCACAGCAAAATTCATGCGATCGTCTAATTTACGGAAATCAGCATCTTGACGGGTAGGTATGCGAGACCAACGCGGAGGCATAAGTAATAATTACAGAAGTTAAGTTAGTCTAATTCTACCGGAATCGTGCCCAGTCCTCGAATATGCCAGGACAGAAGATTCTATCGCAAGTTTTGCCACCAGAGATTAACCCCAGTGGCAAAGTTTCCTGGCAACTTCCTTAGTTGACAGAAGATGGTGTTTTTGCTTGCGTTTGTCCGTTTTGCTGTTGGTTTAATGATTGTTGATTTTGTTGTCCGTCTAGGCTAACGGTGACAACGCGATTACGTTCTTCCTCTGCTTTCGGCAAGGTGAGACACAATAAACCGTGCTGAAATTCCGCTTTTATTTTGTCGTTTTGGACACGACTCGGTAGAGGGATGATACGCTGGAATCTGCCGTAACGAAATTCCGAACGACGCATTCCTTTTTCTTCTTGGGTGGTTTCCGATTTGCGATCGCCACTGATGGAAACTGCTTCTGAGGTAACTTTTATGTCTAAATCTTTAGCCTCAATTCCTGGTAATTCAACACGAAGTGTGATTTGTTCGGGTGTTTCGTGGATTTCAGCAGCAGGTATAAAAGAAGCTTCAGTGATACTTGATTCACCACTGTTACTAGTCATCATGCCGTCAAATACACGATTCATCTCGCGTTGCAACATGGAAATTTCACGAAACGGATCGTAACGATCGATTCCTCGAAATGGGTCAAATCGAATTAATGCCATATTCATAACCTCCAATTATTTACCAAAAGGCAAAATATTAACTGGTTTGCTTTAAATGAATAATGTGCGCTTGGTGGGAATTTGCCATTTCCACCATCAACTTAAGCTTAACAAATTCCCAAATTTGACCCATCAACCAAGTGGATGAACTTTTAATTTTTATGAATCTAAATTGCTGAATCTTTTGATAGAGGTAGCTAATTTAATAGCTTGTAAAGATGGAATTGCCAATTAGTTAGTAAAAGAAAATGACGAAAATTAATCCGATAAAATTACAAAAACATCTCAAAGGGATGGATTATCCAGCCAGTAAGGAAAAATTGATTAAACAAGCGCAACAAAATGGTGCAGATGAGAATGCAATTTCTGTGCTGGAACAGTTGCCAGATGAAGAATATGAAAGTCCAACTAAGGTCAGTCAAGCTGTTAGCGGCATGAAATGATTAAGCGGAGGCAGATGGGAAAGAGTTTATTAATGTGCTTGGTAGTGGCATTCTCTCCGATATACTAATTCCTAGATTCCCATTATGTGGTGTTTAATTTCTAGACGACCCATTGTGTGGTGTTTAATTTCTAGACGACCCATCGGGTCGTCTCTACTATTAACTGGTGTAATCTCCCGATTTTCCTCCTGTTTTACTAACTAAATAAATTGATTCAATTTGAATTGATTTTTCTAAACCTTTTGCCATATCATATAACGTCAAAGCGGCAACAGAAACCGCAGTTAAAGCTTCCATTTCCACACCTGTTTCTGATTTGGTTTTAACTGTGGCTTGAATTTCATAGCCTGGTAACTCAGCTTGAGGTATCACCTGAACTTCGACTTTTTGGATTGGTAAAGGATGGCAAAGGGGAATCAAATTTGCGGTTTGCTTGGCTGCCATAATTCCGGCAAGTCTGGCAGTGCCCAGTACGTCACCTTTGGGGGTGTTTCCAGTTTCTATTGCTGCGAAGGTTTGGGGTTGCATCCGCACTCTTGCTGATGCCACTGCCTGCCTCACAGTGACAGGTTTTGCCGAGACATCGACCATTTGGGCTTGCCCTTGACAATCGAGGTGAGAGAGGTTGGCAAAATTTGCATCAAAATTTGATTGGGGAAAATTTGATGGAGAATTTTCTTGCATTATCCGGTGAAAGTCTGCTAATATTATTTTCTTGTGAGGGTCAATTCCTCGTGAGGGCGTGTAGCTCAGTGGACTAGAGCACGTGGCTACGGACCACGGTGTCAGGGGTTCGAATCCCTTCCCGCCCGTTTACAAGTTCCAGATTAATTGAGAGTTGGGTGTAAAACCCTAACTCCCATTTATACTAGAAATCTCCGAAAATTGATAATGCATTACCCATAGCCTTTGTAGAGACGTAGCATTGCTACGTCTCTACATTGTCCATTAATCAATCAAAGCATAACCATCTTTACCTTTTCCCAAGGCAAAACGTATTGAATCTTGTAAATCTTTGCTTGATTGGGTGAGAAAAATAATGATGGCAAGAAGAGTTAATATTCCTGCTAAAGCAAACATATCACGATAGCCAGTCTTTTCGGCAACAGAACCGAGAACTGGTCCTGCGATCGCAATTCCCACATCAAACCCCGTAATGCACAGGGCAAATATTTTTCCCCGTTCTTGGGGATAGGAACGATCTGCCATCATCGCCACAATCATAGGAATCATTGTCCCACCACCAATACCTTCAATGGCAGCCGCAACTAAAAAGTCTACGGCACTATTAGCTTGCCATAACAAAAACATTGAGATGCTGTAGCAAGTAATACCAATTGTTACAAATAAACCCCGACCAATGCGATCGCTAATTCTCCCAGTCAGAAATCGAATACTAAAACTAGTTACTGCTGCTGCTGTGTAAAACAATCCAGGGTTTAAATCAACTTTGTTAGATTTAATAAATAATGGGACAAATGTACTCAAAGTTCCAAATGCTAACCCCACAAGCAGCATCACAGTTGCCGGAACCCGAACCCGTGGACTCCACAAAATCTGCCAAAATTTATCTTTATTCTCTTGACTTCGGGAAAATTCTGGTAACGGCGGACTTGATATTTGTAGAATACATAAAAGTCCTAATGTTGCCGATGCTGTAGAAAATAAAAACAAAGGTGTGTAGCCAGCTTCAGCTTGTAAATACCCACCCAAAGCTGGACCAATTGCCATACCAATCGGGTTAACCAAACTCATATAACCAATGATTTCACCCCGTTTGTTGGGTGGGGCAATATCAGTAACCAATGCACTATAAGCTGTAGTAAAAGCTGCCATACTAATTCCGTGAAAAGCACGCAATGCCATCATTAAAGGCACTGATGTCACCACTGCATAACCAAGAGGAGCTAAAGCAGCGACGGAAACCCCAATAATTAAAACTAACTTGCGACTTTTTTCATCTGCCATTTTCCCCAAATAAGGACGGCAAATCAACAAACCGATCGCAAAGCTACCCATGACAACCCCAATTTGTTGCTTGGTTGCTCCGATATACTCAGCATACAAAGGTAGCGTCGGCAACAACGAAGCCATACTCGACCAAAATAATAAACCAGTTGCAAATAATATCAAGAGATTGCGTCGCAACTGGGAATCAAGTGTATAAAAAATATTCACGGTAGATGCTAGGAGGAGGGCAAAGGGCAAGGGGCAAGGGGCAAGGGGCAAGGGGCAAAAGGAATTAAGTATCAATCCCCAATCCCCAATCCCCAATCCCCAATCC
>JAAUPE010000231.1 GCA_012034595.1 Calothrix sp. CSU_2_0
CCCCTTGCCCCTTGCCCATTGCCCATTGCCGATCAGACCTCTGACCCCTAAACCCTTTTACCCCTAGTCCCAATTTTGCACAATAAATTTACACTTCAAGCACTAATAATTACAAACAAGGATGTACAATCGAGATTCAAAATCCATTATTACAAATGCATGTCACGGTTATTACACTTGTTACCGATAATACTGGGAATTTTACTAATTAGTTGTACGAATGCTACAACTGCCAATCCACCCGCCAATATACCTAGCATTCAGCCATCTGCACTAGTGACAACAAATACTAATCAGGGTCAACAGTTGCCAATTTCGGCTGTAGCGGTTATACCTAGTGGATTCAACATTGAATTAGAGGTAGCTAAAACGCCTAAGCAACAAGAAATGGGTTTGATGTATCGACCTGCATTAGCAAATAACCGAGGCATGTTGTTTGAATTTCCCTCACCACAACCAGTTCGTTTCTGGATGAAGAATGTACCTGTCGCTTTAGACATGGTTTTTCTTCACAAGGGTGTTGTGCAGTCTGTGACTGCTGCGGCTCCTCCTTGCACTAAAGAGCCTTGCCCTACCTATGGTCCCGATAAATTGGTGGATCGGGTAATTGAACTACGTGCTGGTCGTGCTGCCGAACTCAAGCTCAAAACAGGCGATCGCATTGAAATCAAACCTCTTAAATCTAAGGCTAAAAAGTAAACTCAAGGTTAAAAATACTGCTTCAGGCTAAGTTTTTTTGCTGATATGAGAAAGTAGTCTACAATGCTTGAAATCCTTGCCATAAATCACTAACATTGCGTAATGGCTTAAAATCCCTCACATCGCACTGTCAAAAAGTTTACATGCGCGCAAAGATTTGGTATACTGCTATTCATCCAAATCGAATTTAGCTATTTTAAGGGTGGAAATTGTAAATAAAGCACTGAGTCGCAAAAAAAATCTTCCTTTTGGTGCAAGAGCAAAAGTTACTAAATGGGAGAGTATTGAACAATGAAATCTTCGATACTACGGATGAGATAATTTGAATCAGTCAATGCAATAAGTTTAATTTATGTCTGGAATAGCAAGTGCTATTGGACTTGAAAAAGTCGGGTAGTGCATCTGCCGGATTATTTATAAATTTTCTACAAACATGATAAAGACTAATTTCAGTAACTTTTGCGGAATCTGCTTACAAGGGTTGGTTGGATATAGATACATTATCTCTGTAGTGACAGATGAACAACTGGCAACTAAATGATGAATAATAGCAAGCTGATATATGACAATACACACTACGCAAGGAGGTGAGCTAAAAATGTCACCAACGACATATTCTCGATTAATTCATTTTTTACAAGAAGACTTGGCGATTTCATCAGCATGTATTGCCGTTGCACTTCGTCACAGTCAACAGGATCCTGGACCTTTGCCAATGATTTTGTGGCAATATGGTTTGATTACCCTAGAACAGTTGGAACAGATATATGATTGGATGGAAACAGCCGCGTAAGTCTAAACCAATAAAGTTAAAGATAGCAAATTGGCATAGATAATATTTGTTTTGGAAATAGCAAAAGTCATACTTTTATCATTACAATCCCAAATTTAAAGTTGATGGGGATATCTGATTTGGGAGAGTGAACTCGCTAAACGGAGAATTTAACTTATGTTATATCAACTCCACCTCCGAAAAAGGCAGGTAGATTGGGGAACTGGCTGTACAAGTTTTTGTTTTTGTTTTAGTTGGGTAAATAACAGGCAAAAAGCGGGTTGAATCCATCAACCCGCTTTTTAATTGCGAGGTTTAGCTTATTGTTGGTTCAAATATAGTTGTAATAGTTAGCAGGATGAACTTTCGAGATGGTTAAATGTGTGTTTTAGTGAATTTTAGTATTTATTCAGTTATGACTTGATGTTTTACACAAATTTTTCTGCAAAAAATAAGCGAGTTGAGCTAGATTAGTGATTGCTCAAATGGGTTAGTAAGTCGGTGAGAAAAATGAGTTTCATATGTTACTGCAATGGTAAAGTCCAGTATGAGTGTATTAGGTGATTATGAGTTTTGGTACAATTTGGGAAACGAACAGTTTGATTTAGGACTTACTGAAGATGCGATCGCATCCTACGAACATGCTATTGTTATCAAGCCAGATTTTGCTGAGGGTTGGTTTCAAATCGGTAATGTTTTTGAAGATGATAATGATGGGGAAGCGGCAATCACTTATTATGAGAAAGCAGTTACTATAAATCCTGATTTTCATGAAGCTTGGTCTAAATATGGTAGTTTGTTACACAATTTAGGACGCGAAGATGAAGCGGTAATTTGTTTTAACCATGCTTTAAAAATTAAACCACATGCTTATGTTATTTGGTTAGAACGCGGACATAGTTTGCGGAATTTAGAACGTTATGATGAAGCAATAGATTCTTATAATCATATTGTAAATATTGAACTGAAAAATATAGAAACTAGTTTTAATTATCCCTGGCATTGGTTCCATGATGCTTGGCGATCGCAAATTAATTTACTTTCGTTAGTTGAGCGTTATGACGAAGCTTTAATCAAGTGCGATCGCAAGTTGGAAATTTTTCAAACTGATATTTCAAGTTGGTATCAGCGTGGCGATTTACTATGTAAGCTAAAACGCTATCATGAAGCGCTCGCAAATTATGAAAAAGTTATCCAACTTCATCCGGATGATTATTTGGCATGGCATTATCGTGGCGAAGTTTTTGGTTATTTAGGTGAAGTCGAACAAGCTTTAGCTAGCTATGATAAAGCAATAGAAATGTATTCTGACTATTATAGAACGTGGTATAATCGGGGTTTAATTTTTCATTCTTTAGGAAAATATCAAGCAGCACTTGCTAATTTTGATAAAACTTTAGATATTTATCCCGAATACGAAGAATGCTGGTGCGATCGCGGAATTACTTTACATACGCTTGGAGAATATGAATCCGCAATTAATAGCTATAAAAAAGCTTTACAAATTTATCCGAATTTTAGTAATGCGTTGAATCATTGGGGAATGTCATTACATGCTTTAGGTAAATATCAAGATGCGATTAAAAAATACAATTTAGCTATAGAAAATCAACCAGATTATTACCAAGCATGGAAAAACAAAGGGGTTTCTCAAGCTAGATTATACCTCTGGGAAGATGCATTATTGAGTTGCGATCGCGCATTAGAAATAAATCCCAATGATAGCCAAGCTTGGAAAGATAGAGGTGATATACTTGTGAATTTAGAAGATTTTGCAGAAGCGATTAAAAGCTTCGATCGAGCAATTCAAATAGAACCAAAAATTCCAACATCTTAAAGATATATATTTTCAACATATACTTAAAATATATACTTACTTAAAGCATATCAAAGTCTGGGGTCAGAAAGCACATGCTAAAAAAGCCATTAAAAAAAACTATTGTCATCTCTATTCTAATTATTACATCTCAAATAGCTGTAAAAGCTGCAACCGCAAATCAAGCATACAATCCAATTCCTCTACCCTTGGGAAAAGAGATTAAAGATAACCTCTCAAAAGAAGATTTTCCCACAGGTGAAGGTGGATTTGCTCGCGATTATATCGTCAATCTCAAACAAGGTGAATTGGTCGAAATCGAAGTAAAATCAGGAAGTTTTGATACTCTCCTCACCTTACTTTCCCCCAAAGGTGTAACTATCGACCAGAATGACGATATGGCTGAAGGAACGACAGACTCACTGATATATACCCGCATTCCTAAAGCTGGTAATTATACTGTTAGAGTTCGCAGCTTTGGAAATCAATCTGCGGAAGGTTTATTTACCCTGAGATTAACTCGATTGAAGCGGGAATAATTTAATTTTTTCTCATTTGCTGCCAGCATTCACAGGCTATCTGCCAATCTTCCTGAGTATGAATTACTAATACTCGGACTGTAGAATTTACTGAACTAATATCCATATCGATTGGTTGATGTTCATTTTTATTATTATCTAGTTGCAAACCTAAGAAACTAAAACCTTCACAAGCAAGTTTACGAACTTCCGATGCATTTTCACCAACTCCACCAGTAAATACCAATACATCCAACCCCTCTAAACTAGCAACCATTGCACCAATGTAGTATTTTAGACGATGAATGTAGATATCTAATGCTAATTGAGCGCGTTCATTTCCTTGGGAAATAGCATCACGAATTTGCCGTAAATCCCCAGACACTCCAGAAATTCCCCGCAACCCAGATTCTTTATTTAAAATAATATCTAGCTGTTCGGGAGTATAATTCTTTTTCTGGATTAAGTAAATTAGAATACCAGGGTCAACCGCACCAGAACGACTTCCCATCATTAACCCATCCAAAGGTGTAAAACCCATTGTCGTGTCGATACTGCGACCATTTTTGATAGCTGCTAAGGAACAACCATTACCCAGATGACAGTTAATCAAGCGCAAAGATGCTAAATCTTGGTTGAGAATTTGTGCAGCACGGTTTGCACAGTATTGATGACTGATTCCGTGGAAACCGTAACGACGGATACCTTGCTCGACTAGTTCGTAAGGAATAGGGTAAATTGCGGCAGCATCGGGTATTTGGCTGTGGAAAGCTGTATCAAATACTGCGACTTGGGGAATATTACCCAAATGTTGTGCGATCGCAGTCATACCTTCTAAATTAGCGGGGTTATGTTCTGGTGCTAAAAAAGAAAGGTTTGCGATCGCATTTTTGACATCTTCGGTAATTAATACGCTGTCTCGGTATTCTCTACCACCATGAACTACCCGATGTCCAACAATATCAATTTCGGAAAGTTGGTTAATTACCTGGGTAGAACCTTGGTGTAGGGTATTGAGTAAATGTGCGGTAATTTCGAGACGGGAATCTGTGGAAATTTCTTCCTGTAGATATTCTCCACTGGCAGTTTTGACTTCAATTTCGGCTTTACCTTGGTGACTCCAGTCTACTTTTGCTTCCCAAAGGGGTTTTACTGCCTCTTGAGGAAGAGTTTCGCTGCTAATGTCGTAAAGGCAACTTTTTTGGCTGCTAGAACCTGCGTTTAATACCAGTATTTTCATTATTCTGATGATTTTTTCAGTACTATTTTAATCAATTTTCAGTAGTTGGTACGTTAACCTTATGGCATAACATAACCAACTAAATTAACTGCTAAACTAGCATCTAAAATCTCCGAGTAAATTTAACTACTAACAAAGGTAAAAGATGAAACAAAATACTGCAAAATCATTCTTTCTAATTTTAATTTTCTCTTTAGCTTCTTCCCCCATATTGGCAGCAACAAATCGAAGCTCTCCGATTGATGCTATCAATAATTTGAATTCTCATAAATTGCATAATAACTTAAATCTAAAACCAGAAAACCCACAACAAAATTCTCTATCCAAAGGTATTTTAATTACTCAAAAACAGCCAACTTCTAAAAAGAAAACCCAACCTCGAAAATTGTGGCAGCGATTTGGTTTTAAAAACCGCGATCGCAAACCAAAAGCAAAGTCGAAAAAATCAGGTTTTTTCAGTAAATTTAAACTGAAGCGAAATCGACAAAAGCAAAAAGCCCAGCCAAATCAACAAAAGCAAGGATTTTTCAGCAGATTTCGCTTAAATCAAAAAAAATGAAAATATCCCCGACTTTTATCACAAATTGAGGACATGGGAAATCATTATTAAAGAATATCAGTAAGGGTGGAAATATCCACCCTACGAGAATTTATGAATACTGAATCATAAATTGTTAAACTCCTAATACCAATTCAAATAATGATTGCAACACATCCAAAAGTAGAGACGTAACACTGCTACGTCTCTACAAATATCTATCTGTCGCGTTGTTTTTTCAAATTGCTATAAGAATTAGCAATTAAATAACATACATATCTTGTGGAATGGGCAGGAAAGCCCGTTAATTTAATTAGGCAGTATTGATACCTGCTCCACAAAATCAGAACATGCATTTTATTTAATATGCATTCCTAAGCAACCTTTTTTAAGCTACCTTCTTCAAGCTTCGTCAGACGCTCCGCTAATAACTGTTCGAGACTTTCCAAAGCTTTTGTAAAACCTTTGATACCTTCGTCAAGCTTTTGATTTGCCATCTTGTCAGCAGCGTGCATCTTATCGTAATTTGCTTTGTCCATCGTAATTTTCTCAATGGACATCGATGCAGCTTTAGCAGGATCGAGCTTGCGGGGAAGTTCACCAGTCGTAGCTTGTAACTCTGCTAATAGTTGGGGAGAAATAGTCAATAAATCGCTACCAGCAAGCTCAGTAATTTCCCCAAGGTTACGGAAACTTGCACCCATAACTTCAGTCTTGTAGCCAAACTTCTTGTAATAGTTGTAGATTGTGGTGACAGAGACTACACCGGGGTCCTCTGCTGGTGCGTAGCTATCGCGTCCAGTTTCTTTTTTGTACCAGTCGAGAATGCGTCCAACAAACGGAGAAATAAGGGTGACACCAGCTTCAGCACATGCGATCGCTTGGTGCAATCCGAATAACAAAGTTAAGTTACAATGAATACCTTCCTTTTCCAGTATCTCCGCAGCGCGAATACCTTCCCAAGTTGTCGCGATTTTAATTAATACCCGTTCTTTGTCAACACCAGCTGCTTTGTACTGAGCAATTAATTCGTGAGCTTTTTTTACAGTTGCTTCGGTGTCATAAGATAAACGAGCATCGACTTCAGTGGAAACACGACCAGGAATAATTTCGAGAATCTTCAAACCGAAGGATACAGCCAAGCGATCGAATGCTAAAGATAAAATTTGGGATTTTGGTGTACCAGCATCAAGATCGTTTTTCGCATCCAACAGAGTTTGGTCAACAATTTCCTGATACTCAGGCATTTGCGCTGCTGCTGTAATCAACGAGGGATTGGTGGTGGCATCTTGTGGTGTGAACTTTGCGATCGCCCCAATATCTCCAGTATCGGCTACCACAACAGTCATTTTCCGCAATTGTTCGAGTAAATTAGACATAAAATTCCTCTGGGATTTAGTTTTTCAGGACTTTATAGAATTTGATTTTTTTTGATGGAACTTAATTTGGTAAGCGCTTGAATATTCGGTAATCAAGGTTTTAATTGGAGGTTGATTAGTTGTTCTTTGTCGCAGTTTACGAGCCATTTACCTAACCAATACACATTCAGGATTGACAATTACCGATTACCAATTACTGGACAAGTCCTGTTTTATCTCCCCCAGCTATATTCTAGGCAAGTCTTTTAAAAATTGGTTGTACGTTTGTATGCACTTTTCTTAAATCATTTAGCTCTTCTGACTCTGGCAAACATCTCAATGAAGTTTCATTATAATCCTGATTGGGGAAAGCTTTAAAGCAATGTAATGCTTTCGGAACCAGCCTTTTTAACCCCCCATTAATCTGAATTCAGGATTAAGAAATAATACATCCATTGAGCATTGACCAAAGCAATGTAGTTTGCTTCCAGGCATCGAAAAAACAAACAAATCGAGTCAAGACATTAAATTCACTTAACTCAACATTACATAAATTTTTAATTATTAGCAGTTCGTAGTTAACACTTAAACAACGATTGGAAGCACATAATGTTACAAATAAAAGTCGAAGACAGGGTTTTGTATTTTTACTTAATCAACTTCAAATCTGCCGTATCTCTGAAAATATTTAATAAAAATTTTATTTTCTCTGTATGACGTTCAGATTTGCGAAAAGCTAGCCAAATTTGATTTGTCACCAACTGTTCCGGCTTGAGAACCAAAGTTAAACGCCCATTTTTCACCCATTCGGCACATAAATAATCCGGCAAAACACTGAAGCCTAACCCCAGAGCAATCGCATCTCGAATCAAACGTAAATCTGGAATTATTATGTTTGGGTTGGAATCAATTCGACTACCAAATACCACCCGCCAAAATCTTCTAATAATCGGCAAATCTTCGCTGTAAGCTATTAAAGGTTGAGTTTTTAACCATTGTGCCAATTGTGTCAAATCTTTTGAATTAGTAACCCGTGCGTTTTCTCCACCGAGTGGACTAACCCAAATTTCCGGGAAAATCGACATATTAATTCCCGGTGGTGCAACTAACCAAAAATTCTCTTCAAACAACAATTGATACTCAATATCCGTCCGCATCAACTTTTGTGTCGCGATCGCCATGTCTATCTCACCTTGCTGCAAGCGATCGATTAACTCCTCCGCCAATCCAAATCTAATTGTGTAGAAAGTGACATTATTTTGCGGTAACTTACTCAGAATGATTTCGCTAAAAAACTCCTGCGGTGTCCCCAAACGAATAACTTGCCGATTATCTCCCCCAACATTCCTTGTAGGGATTGATTCCAGTGTTTCCATTGCTGCCGCCACTTGATTGTACAGTAGCTTTCCCGCTTCCGTTGGTAGCATTTTTCGGGGCGATCGCTCAAATAAAGTTGTCCCTAAAGTCTTCTCCAAAGCGGCAACATGCTGACTAATTGCAGGTTGCGTCAAATATAAAACCTCAGCAGCACGAGACATCGTACCAAATCGATACACAGCAATAAAGCTGCGATACCATTCCAAATTAATCATTCTGGGATTCGATGTTTAGGATTATCTATAAATATATTTATAGTAAACCCAAAATTTCATAATTTGTATTTTAGATAAATCCTAGTTAGGATGATGACATCGGTTGAGAAACACCAAATCAACCGATATTCAACCCCGAAAAAACTAGCACAGTTCAGCAAAAATCAACTTACTATACCTTCTGCCTCCTACCTTCTGCCTCCTGCCTCCTACCTTCTGCCTCCTACCTTCTGCCTCCTACCTCCTACCTCCT
>JAAUPE010000232.1 GCA_012034595.1 Calothrix sp. CSU_2_0
TTAGTTTGAATTGCAATCTAAAAAATTGGTGGTTTTAGCGTTGCCGAATTGCGTTTCAATCCCTAATAGGGATTAGTTTGAATTGCAATCCTTCTTATTGAATACAAAGACTATCTCAACTACGTTTCAATCCCTAATAGGGATTAGTTTGAATTGCAATCTTGTTTTGTAGGCTGAGTGCATATTCTTTCCACGTTTCAATCCCTAATAGGGATTAGTTTGAATTGCAATTTTGATGTGGTAATTACTGCCAACGGAAGTCCGTTGTTTCAATCCCTAATAGGGATTAGTTTGAATTGCAATAGCTCGCAGTAGAAGCCTTGTTGTATTTAGTTTTCAAGGTGCAGTTGCGCCGACCTAAAATAAAAATAACTTTTCAGCCATCAACTTGTCAAGATACCAAATTCAACAATTTCTAAAACCCTTCCAGAACAAGCGCTTCAGCCATCGCGCTAACCTCATCCAGCATCAAAACACCTCAAACCGATACAATACAGGCATTTCCGGCGAAAAAAACTACCGACAAAAAAAACACCCACAGGTTAGCGCAAAAAACTATTTTTTATAGCAAAAACTTGACAAAAATCACAATAACCCCGTGTTGAGATAAATCCTGTAAACATTAAAAATGAGAAAAGGACATCACAACAAAAAAGCGATACCTAGCTCCTACCCTACGGGAACACCTACCTTCGGAACGTCTTCGACGAACGGTGAACGGAGCGACTTCGTCAACGGTTAGCTTCGCTAACGCATTATCTGCGGCAAGTCGCAATAACAGAAAAAACCCGCTTTTCTCGGTCAACCATAACAAATAACGATTAACGATTAACCACAAACCATTAAAATGTATGACATTTAGAGACGAATTTAAACTACTGCTTCGCGCTCGTTATCCATTAATATATATTCCCACATACGAAGAAGAACGGGTAGAAGCAGCAATTCGGGAAGAAGCTGCACAACAAAGCAATCGTCCAGTATACACTTGGGACTTTGTTGATGGTTATCAAGGAAACCCCAACGATGCCAATTTTGGCAAACGTAACCCATTACAAGCATTGGAATTTATCGAAAAATTACCGTCATCCGCACCTGCTATCATTATTCTGCGGGATTACCATCGATTTTTAGATGATGTCGCGATCGCACGAAAACTCCGCAATTTGTCGCGGTTATTAAAATCCCAACCAAAAAATATAGTTTTATTATCCCCCCGTATCGCCATTCCTGACGATTTAACTGAGGTTTTGACAGTCGTTGAGTTTCCCTTACCAGATGCGGGAGAAATTAAAACCGAAGTCGAAAGACTTGGACAAGCAATCGGACATTCGCTTTCAGGAAAACTTTTAGATGACTTAGTACGTTCCTGTCAGGGATTGAGCATGGAACGGATTCGTCGAGTTTTGGCAAAAGCGATCGCCACCCACGGGGAACTGCAACCAGAAGATGTAGACTTAGTTTTGGAAGAAAAACGGCAAACAATTCGCCAAACCCAAATCCTCGATTTTATTCCCGCAACCGAACAAATTTCTGATATCGGGGGATTAGATAGCCTCAAAGACTGGTTAATGCGTCGTGGTGGCTCATTTACCGAAAAAGCGCGTCAATATGGCTTACCCCATCCCCGTGGATTAATGCTAGTGGGAATTCAAGGTACAGGTAAATCATTAACAGCAAAAGCGATCGCACATCATTGGCATTTACCTTTATTGCGTCTCGATGTCGGTAGATTATTCGCTGGTTTAGTCGGAGAATCGGAATCGCGCACCAGACAAATGATACAAGTAGCCGAAGCTCTCGCACCTTGTATTTTGTGGATAGATGAAATAGATAAAGCCTTTGCCGGAGTTGGAAGTAAAGGAGATGCAGGAACAACCGCGAGGGTTTTTGGTACATTTATTACCTGGCTAGCCGAAAAAACCTCCCCCGTATTTGTGGTTGCCACAGCCAACGATATCCAAGCACTACCACCAGAAATGCTGCGAAAAGGTAGATTTGACGAAATCTTTTTTGTTGGACTACCATCTCAAGAAGAACGCAAAGCCATATTCGACGTACATATATCACGCTTGCGATCGCACAACTTCAAAAACTATGATATTCACCGACTAGCTTATGAAACACCCGACTTTTCCGGTGCAGAAATCGAGCAAACCCTAATCGAAGCCATGCACATAGGTTTTAGCCAGAACCGTGATTTTACCACCGACGACATTTTAGAAGCCGCCAGTCAAATCATACCCCTAGCCCGCACAGCACAAGAACAAATTCAACAACTCCAAGCATGGGCAGCATCAGGAAGGGCACGTTTAGCCTCAAAACAAAACCCCTTACAAGGGTTTGGCAGTAGAGAATAGTGAGTTGGGAATGATGAATTTCTTTCGGCTACAATAGCGATTTGTTGACGAGCTATTGACGACGAGTCCAATCAGATAAGAGTAAGCAGTCCAGTAGATTGTAGCCGGGATACACTAGCTGTTCGCGATATCGAGATAGTAGAATAACCACACTACGAACTTCCCACTCCTAACTGAAATAAATACTAAACTTTGGTGTTGAGGTTGCAAATTTATGGTTTTCAATGTATTCAAGTTTCTATTTGGGTTTACACTTGCGATCGCGATTTTAATTGGTGGAGGGGTAGCTACTGGTATTTATTTCATGAACCAAAGTTCCCGCATACCTCCTAAGCCAATCTACCCTAACGACGATCCAAAATTACGCGAACAACTCGCCAAAACCCCATTACCCAAACAGACAAAATTATCAGATAACTCAAGCAATAAAAATTCAGAAGATAAATCTGAGGTTAAAGTAACCCCAACACCAACACCAACACCAACTCCCATCTCCACAGAAAAACCCGAAAATGAGAAAAAACCCTTACCACCAGGAGCATACCAAGCCCGTGTAACCTGGAACCAGGGCTTAAGGTTACGTTCCGAGCCAAAAGCAGATTCCCAAGCTGTTGGTGGTGTTGGGTTCAACCAAAAAGTGATTGTCATCGAAGAGAGCGATGATAAAACCTGGCAAAAAGTTCGTCTCGAAGATGGCAGTCAGGAAGGTTGGGTCAAATCTCGTAATACCCAAAAATTAGACGAACAAGACGAACAAACCAACGAAGATAATAGCCAGCCAAATCCACGCTAATTCATCCCCAATTCACACTGCGGGAAAGTGCGATCGCGCTTTTCTGTCAGTTATGTTGGGTTACGCAAAACCTCAACCAAACCTACATGCGATCGCGCTGGTAAACCAGATTCCAACTACTGACCATGCTGCCAAAAAGAAGTGCAATGAACAGATAAACTGATATTATTCAGGTTTTTTATTGCTAGGGATATTGAAACTAGTAGTACGAAAATCTCGACCATTTCGGTCGTACAAAAGTTCTATTGACAAATCGTGAATTGTCAAGCCATTGGGGATGGTTGCTGTATCAGACTTAACAACATTACAATCAGAAAGTTCAAATCCGTTAGTCACGCAAATTTTCATTGCTTTTACACGACGGTCAGTCCATCTTCCTCCAAAGCCTCTAAGTTTTTCGGTGGTGTGGTAAGCAGAAAACTGTTTTCCGTCTTTCACTTTTACAATAGCCCAGTCTCGGCACTCAACACTACCGCAAGAGTATACTCGTCCAATTGAGTTGTCTGCTAACGTAACATCTAACTGATACTTGTATTTGACTTCCGATGCTAGGGTTTTTAGCGGACTAGAAAGCAAGAAAACAGTGCTAAAACCAAGCAGTGAAGTTTTTATAACGGTTGCGTTGGGTTTCATCCTAAAATACCTGCTAGTTAAATTATTGTATATTTTATACAAGCTTAACTAGTAATATTCCGTAAGATTTTAAATATTCTAACAGTAGAATCACATTTATCCCCTATTCTCATCAACTTAACTTTAAGTAATACTTCTGTATATAAAATAGCAATGAAGCCTACTGCATAAATTAGCGAAATCACTTAGAATAAAAAAATTCAAATCAGCATATACATAGTAAACATCTTTCAATAAATAGCAATAAAGTGACGCATTTTACTAAAGTCGGTGGTATATTGCGTTGTAGTTGTTTTCTTTTGGAAAATAGGGTGCAGAAGAATCAGAGCGATAAATACAGCCGTTTGCGCTTTGCGATAAGCTAGCTAGCTTAATGCCCAGGCATATCGCAGGAACAATAATTTCCTAGAATGTTGTTTTTATTGTGCGTGGGCTTTCCGCAAACAAAATTTTTAAATATTACCGGAAAACTCCGAAACAAACGTGATTCTACTCAATAAGTGCAGACATCACTAACTCCAACTTACTTTGACGGATGGTTTAATCCTTTAAATAAAGGTATATCGCTAGAAATACCTGTAACGAGGGAACACTTAATATTGGAACTTTTCTCAACAGAAATTCTCTATTCTATTGAGTAAGTTCTTACCATCAACTTCTCACATAACAGGGAATTTATCTAACCAAAACTTGCTTGATAAAACTATGGAAAATACAGCTTATCTTCATGTGACTTCAGCCGATGACGGTTCATCGAAAAGCGTTGAGACTGTTTCTGAGCGGGTAGGTTTAGCGTTCTGGAGTTGGAAGAAGTTGTCCTTATGCGGAGTAATGCGTTTTTTACCCGTAGCTTTGTCACTCTTTATTGTTAGTATTGCAGGACAAACTTTAGCAGCAAAACCTGGAACTGCGGGTGCTGAAGTCAGTAATATTCAACAATGTTTAAAACGCTTAGGTTACTTCTCTGGACCTGTAACTGGTAACTATGGTCCACGTACTCAAGATGCTGTAGCTCGATACCAAAGAGCAAATCGACTACCTGCCATTGGTTCTGTCGGTCCACAAACACAAAGATTACTGCGATCGCAATGTAATGTAAGGGGTACAAGTCGTCCCATAGCCCGCAATCCAGTAAACAATACAAGCGGTGTTCTCAAACTGGGTAGTCGAGGTGTCGCTGTGAGCAATCTCCAGCGAAATTTACTACGTTTAGGTTATTTTAACGGTCCAATTACTGGTACATTTGGACCCCAAACCCAACAAGCAGTCATTTTATTTCAACGTCGAAATGGCATTACAGCCGATGGTATCGCTGGTAGCAGAACCCAAAACACAATCGTAGCTCTCATCAACCCCAATACTAATCCAGGTGGTTTTGGTGGAGATAGCTTACCCAATGCTTTAAATTTCGGTGACAGAGGTCCATTAGTACAACAATTACAACAAAATTTACAGCGCTTAGGTTTTTTTAACACAACACCTAACGGAACTTTTGGTCCTGCAACCCGTGATGCTGTAACTAGATTCCAAACCCAAAACGGAATTATTCCCAATGGTGTTGCTGACTCCCAAACCTTAAATCGGATTTCTCAAGTTCTCGCTTCCACCAATCCTGGTAATCCCAACAATCCCACAGATGGTTGTTCCGTTGCCCAAGGGGAAATTTGTGTTGGAGAACGCAGCCAGCGTGTAATTGTCCTGCAACAGCGATTACAGCAATGGAGAGTGTACACAGGTAGCGCAGATGGATTTTATGGTCCCTCAACCAGGGATGCAGTGGCGCAATTCCAGCGTGCATCGGGATTACCGATGACAGGTTTTGTCGATTTCCGGACTTGGCAAGCATTAGGCTTTTCTAGCAACACAACTCCTCCTAATGTCCAAAAACCTGCTGCTGATAACCGTTATGTCGTGGTTGTTCCCGTCTCCAACAATGACACCCTCAATCGTATCCGTCAGTTAATTCCTCAAGCATTCTCAGCATCATCCCGCAGAGGTGATTACGTCAACGCAGGTGCATTTGTCGAACGTTCCGATGCCGAAAGACTGAGCGACCAATTGCGCGATCGCGGTTTCGATGCCAGAGTTGAATATTTCTAACGTAGGGGTGGGGTTCCCCCACCCTCAATTTTCAGTAATATTACGTAGCTTGGGTTAGGCACATGAAAAATATTTGAGAATAAGATTAAGCAACCAAACAAGATTTGCTATTAATTCGCCGCGATTTATAATGCTTTAATAATCGAGTTGCATCTTCAACAGATACTGCACGACTAAAAAGGTATCCCTGCATCAGTTCGCAGTTGAGAACCCGCAGTAAATTATGTTGTTCCTCAGTTTCCACACCTTCGGCAACGACAGCTAAATTTAATCCATGGGCTAAAGCAATTATCGCCGTAGTAATCGCAGCATCATGAGTACTTGTCGTTAAATCGCGCACAAATGAGCGATCGATTTTTAAGGTATGAATTGGGAAATTTTTGAGATAACTTAATGAAGAATATCCCGTACCAAAATCATCAATCGAAATTGAAACACCCATTTGATGCAATTCAGTCAAAATATCTTTGGTAAATTCCATATTCTGCATGGCAGTACTTTCAGTAACTTCTAATTCCAAACATTCAGGAGCTAACCCAGTTTCCTTTAGTACTTGCTGTACCATTTCCACTAAATTTATTTGTTGAAATTGCCGTGCAGATAAATTTACAGCAATGGAAAGTGACGGTAATCCTAATAATTTTTGCCAATATTTGGTTTGAGCGCAAGCAGTCCGCAGAACCCATTCACCAATTGCGACAATTAATCCTGTTTCTTCTGCTAGAGGAATAAACTTTGCGGGGGAAATTAGCCCTAATTCTGGATGTTGCCAACGCAGTAGAGCTTCCATTTTCGTAATTTTACCAGTCGTAATATTAACTTGTGGTTGATAATGGATAGTAAATTCTTGTTTTTCTAAAGCATAATATAAACTATTTTCTAATACAAATAGTTCTGTTGTTTGCAATGTAATATCAGAATTATAAAATAAATACCTATTTCTTCCCTTCGATTTGGCGCTATAAAGTGCCGTATCAGCATGTTTAATTAAAGTTTCCCCATCTTCCCCATCTGCTGGGTAAAGGGCAACTCCAATGCTACTGCTGATGTGTAAGCGATGATTTTCAATATTAAATGGGGGTTTTAAAGCTGCAATGATGCGTTCCTGGACGATCGCAGCATCTTTTTTGTCCTTAATTTTCGGTAAAAGGATTGTAAATTCGTCACCTCCCCAACGTGCGATCGTGTCACCTTCCCGCAAACATTGTGTGATTCTTTGGGCAACATTTTGTAATAATTGGTCACCAATGGCATGACCTAATGTGTCATTAATAGTTTTAAAGCGGTCTAAATCGAGGAAGCATACGGCTAATTTTTCATTATTATTACTCGATTGTCTCAGGGTTTCCTCCAACCTTTCTTGAAAGAGAACTCGGTTAGGTAAATCTGTGAGCAAATCATGTAAAGCTTGGTGGGAAATCTTGGCTTCAGCTAGTTTATATGCGGTGATATCGCGGAAACTCCAAACCCTACCAACTATTTCACCTGCTGCCCATTGTGATTGCGAATATCTCTCGAAAATCCTACCATCTTTAAATGCGATCGCATCGTGAATTTGCCTGTCTGGATGTGCGTGTAATTCGCGGATGCTAGCAAGATAATCTCTGGGATATTTTAACTGGTCGAGTACTATTTTTAAAGTTTGCTTGTAATTTCTTATTTCGAGCAAATATTCCGGAATTTCCCACATTTGGATGAATTTACGATTATACCCAGCGATGTATCCTTGACTATCGACTACTAAAATACCGTCTGCTGTCGATTCTAGTGTTGCTTGTTGCAGCGATCGCGATTTCTCCAGTTCGATTTGAATTAAATTAAACTGTGAAGCCATTTCTTTTTGTGACTGCGTTGTCTGCCTCTCGACTTGGCTTTGCGAGTCCAAAGCCAAATCATCAACTTCGATAATGCTCGTTGGGAATCCACCTTGAATTTGACAGTTTAGATATGTTAAATGAGAGGTAAAAAAAGATTCTAAATGTTCTTTTTGAATGTTGTTAAATTGTAATTCTAAAGAGTTTAAATTGTTCCCAGCACCCTGTAAATACTGTCTGTTTAAAAAGCTAATCGCTCCTAAAAAAAGCTTCCATCCTCTATTCTTAAACTTTAGCAATACTACCAAAATTAAAAAAGACGATGTAACTAATTCAGTTCCTAAACAGATGAGTAAACCAACCATTAAATTCATCATGGTAGTCTCTGCGATCGTAAACCATTAGTGTTTTTAATATTTTTTACTTTGAAAGTAATTTTTCCAATGGGTATTTTGATTTACCTAGTTTTAGAGCTAGCTATTTTATATTTTAAATATACAAAATGACTGATATTAAATTTTTAAGCCGTAAATATTAAAACCACAATCAATTGTTCTGATTTTAAGATTTTACTGAATTGACTATGAATATTGTATAGCATCATTTTATAGATGGCTATTATGGTATTCATACATAAATTGTCTTTAATTATCAATATTAATTGCATTCAAAACACTTCGCTAATGTTAAATTAGGCAAACTGCACTCAAAACATTATTTTTGAGGACAAAATAATTGACGTACAACAACAACCGAGCTAATACCAGCGCATAGTTTCATAACTCAGTATTTGCCGTAACAGCTTAGATTAACCTGTTGAAATTGATTCATGTAATTGGAATAATTAAAAACAACTTGAATGAAAATATCAAAGCAAATGAAATACGTTTTTAAAACACTACCGAAAGTGTAACAAAACCCTATACCAGTGTATAGGTAGAAATTACGGATGTCGAGCATCTATGTAATTTACTCAAGCTCATGCCAATTAAAATAAAATTGCCGTACAAATAAATTTCCCTATCCAGGTATTTGTATA
>JAAUPE010000007.1 GCA_012034595.1 Calothrix sp. CSU_2_0
ACCTTCTGAACTATTATCACCTTCACGTTTATAAATTTGTCCGCTTAACTCCACAGAATCTGTAGCGATGATTTTAAAATTACCAGCATTCCCTTCGCCAAATGTGGATGGTCCGATTTGTGAATTTCTAACAACTAATCTCCCGGTTTTAATTGTGATATCTCCAGAGTTACCAATTGCTCCTTGCAAAACATCAGAATCTAAATCACTATCACTTAATATTTCCACTAAATCTTTCGCTTCAATATTGATATCGCCACCATTTCCTTGACCTAAAGTATCGGCAATAATTCCCCCTCTTTCCTGGATTTTTAAAGAACCAGCAGTGATATCAATATTTCCACCACGTCCTACTGCTCCATTCCCCAAACCTGCAAAAATCCCACTTCCTTCGTCAGAGATTTTAACTGTATCTTGCACGTTTACTTTGACATTGCCACCAATACCTTGACCACCGGGAAGGTCATCTGTTGCTCCATTGACACTAACTCTTAATTCTCCGCCATTCAAAATTGATAAAGAGCCAGCAGTCAGATTAATATTGCCTCCATTTCCAACTCCTCCAGCAAGCACATTACTTGATACAGCACTATAATTATTATTTTCGTCAAATCCATCTAAAGTAACTGCATCTTTTGCTGTAATGGTTATATCTCCTGCGTTTCCTTGTCCGCGAGTAAAGGAATTAATTTGAGCGCCATTTGTTAGAGAAAGCGAACCTGTTGTGATGTCAATTTTTCCAGCGTTACCTACTGCATCACGGCTTTGCACATTGCTGACAATATAAGATGATGCACTTAATAAAAGTAAGTCGCTTGCAGTAATAGAAATATCGCCTGAATTCCCGTTACCAAAAGTACTGGAAATAATTAACCCACCATCTTTAATAAATAAATTTCCAGCTTGAACTTTGATATTTCCTGCTCGTCCAACAGCACCAGTACCTAAAATGCCAAAAATCCCGCTACCTCTACCAGAAATTGTGAATGTATCTCGCACTTTTACATCTACAATTCCACCAATACCTTGTCCACCAGGAAGGTCATCTGTTGCTCCACGGACGCGAACACCTAATTCTCCACCATTAGTAATCGATAAAGAACCAGCAGTCAAATTAATATTACCACCATTGCCAACCCCTCCGGCAAGCACATCACTTAATAAGGCACTATAGTTATTATTTTCGTCAAATCCATCTAAAGTAACTGCATCTTTTGCTGTAATGGTTATATCCCCCGCGTCTCCTTGTCCACGAGTAAAGGAATTAATTTCAGCACCATTTGTTAGAGAAAGCGAACCCGTTGTGATATCGATTTTCCCAGCATTACCTACAGCATCACGGCTTTGTACATTGCTATAAATTCCACCTACATCTAACAAAATAGAATCATTTGCTGTGATAGAAATATTCCCCGAATCTCCTTTACCAAAAGTGCTGGAAATTATGTTTCCATCATCTTTGATAAATAAATTTCCAGCTTGAACTTTGATATTTCCTGCTCTTCCAATAGCACCAGCACCCACACTGCCAAAAATCCCGCTATCTGTACCAGAAATTGTCAGCGCATCTCGCACTTTTACATCTACAGTTCCGCCAATACCTTGTCCACCTGGAAGTTCATCTGTTGCTCCGCGTACATCAGCACCTATAGTTCCACCGTTAGTTAGGGATAATGAACCAGCAGTCAGATTGATATTTCCGCCGTTACCTACTGCACCAGTATTAACTAAACTAAACAAAGCACTGGGAAAGCCTTTGCTATTAACTCCATCAAAAGTGACCGCATCCCTGGCTTGAATTGTGATATTACCTGCATTTCCTTGTCTGCCAGTTAAAGAATTAATTTGACCGCCATTTGTTACAGAAAGCGAGCCAGTTGTAATATTGATCGTGCCAGCATTGCCTTTACCAGAGGTACTGGAAATAATTAACCCACCATCTTTAACACTTAATTTTGGAGTTTCAATTGTGATACTTCCACCATTTCCAATACCGCTTCCAAGACCATTTTCAACACCGCGATCGCCCACTCCTGCTGATATTCGGCTATTGTATGGTGAGTCACCAGTTACTTCGATTGAGTCACTTGCTTTGATAGACAATTGTCCCCCATTGCCTTCTCCTTGGGTGGACACATCTATTTCCCCACCATTGCGAATAGTTAACTTTCCAGTTTCAATTGTCAAATTTCCAGCGTTCCCTTTAGGTAGCTTGACTGTGCGAGGGTCAATCCCAACAGTTGCAAAAATACCTGTGGAATAGAAGTTTGGTTTATCAGTCTCAAAAACGTCTATCTCTTTAGCACGGATAAACAAACTACCTGCATCCCCTTCACCAAAAGTAGCAACTTGGATTTTACTTCCATCGCTCACACTTAACCGTCTAGTTTCAAGATAAATATTTCCTGATTTCCCTTTACCAACTTCACCTAATGTGGCAAGTATGCCTCCGGGATTTGTGGCAAGTATACCTTCGAGACTACCTTTTTTATCATCATAAATTTCTCCACTTAACTCGACAGAATCGGAAGCAATAATTTTTAAATTACCTGCATTTCCCTCACCAGAAACATTAGTACTCAACTGGGAATCTTTAATAATTAGATTTCTAGTATTAACGCTTATGTCTCCTGCTTGAGTATTGGCAGTCCCTGAACCAAAATCTATCCCGGCAAACAATTTGCTATTTCCTAAAATCTCTAAATTTCTCGCATTTGCAACAACACTACCGCCACCATTACCACTAACACGAACGATCGCTCTATTATTCAGCAACACATCTCCCCGTTGCACACCTTCGGGAAAACTCAAACTAAAATTATCGCCATTCGTTTGAATTCCAATGCTTCCAGGTTCCGTCAAACCTCCTAATTCAATGTGTCCACCATTTGCGATCGCCCATCCTCCATCCATGCTGACATTACCACCTACCAGCAGCAAACTTTTACCATCGGGAACCCGCAATCCTAATACATCGACACCCGCAGGGTCTTTTCCTGCTGGTGCAATTGAATTATTCTGAATCGCTGCATTTTGACTAATCTGATTAAAAAACAACGCATTCGGATTCACCGTCAACAAAGCTGGTGCTTGCGGATTTGTCGCACTAAAAACTCCCTGATTCCCAAACTGCACTCCATTCGCAGTCGTCCCCACAAAACTACCCCGCATATCCAAACTGGCATTCTTTCCAAACAAAATCCCATTCGGATTAATCAAAAACAAATTCGCATTTCCATCAACACCCAATGTCCCCAAAATATCCGATCGCACTCCACCAGTTACCCGCGTCAATATATTTATCACTCCAGATGGATTGCTAAAATAAACCCTTTGCCCATCTTGAATATTAAACTCACCAAAACTATGAAAAAGATTACTTTCCCGAATCGCACCACCATCAATTCTGTCGCCAATTCCATTTTTAATTAATACATTTGGTATTATTTTTGAAGCTTCTACACCAAGGGTATTATCGGGTGTAATTTGTGCCTGCGCTGGAGTACTAGCAAATACCAAAAAACTACATACCACAAGCTTTTGAAGCGATATTTCTGTCCTATCCATCGCTAAATGCCCCTAATTATTTAAGAAAATGATTATGAAACTTTTCTAATTAACTATATATTTATCAGTATTTATGCGGTGAATCAACTAATTCATTAACTACGAGGTTAATATCAGGTTTATTGATGATAGGACAAGTGTTTCTCGTAATAATTATTAAACAAACATAATAAATATTTGGTTTCACTGGGGAGAAAGCGGGTTTCTGAGATTAGGGACGAGCGATCGCAAACAATCTTTATTATCTAATTTCAAATATCCACCATTTCCAGTAGGATAATTCTCTATAAATGAGTGCATCTACTTCCGATGGCAAAACCCGCAGATGTTAGTACCAAAAGATTAATTAGTCTCGCACCCAACAACTGGGTCAGATGGGTGACACAAATACCTGATATTACAGTTGGGGAAATTATTAATTCTGAGTTTCAGTGGATAAGTAGGGAAAGCGATGTTTTAATTCGTGTCAATAGTCCTCAAGAGGGAGATTTCCTGCTCTTGAACGAATTACAATTACGTTACAACTCAAAAATGCCGCGTCGAATGCGTGCTTATTCAGGGTTAGCGGAAGAGAAGTACGATTTACCCACATACCCCGTACTCATCAACATCCTCAAAACCAGCGATGCAGAAATACCAACAAGTTATGTATCGAATGTTGGAGGACTAGAAGTACGTCAGGATTATCGTGTGATTAACTTGTGGGAAGTTGATGTCAATATCGTCTTTCAACAACCACTACCATCATTACTTCCCTTTGTGCCAATTCTCAAAGGTGGCGAGAATGAATCAGCAATCCGCGAAGCATTACAAATTTTACGCGCAGATGAACAATTAAATCAACTGGAAACAGTTTTGGCTTTTTTTGCTACATTTGTACTAGAAAGTGCCTTAATTCAAGAAATCATGAGGTGGGATATGACGGTATTGCGTGAATCACCTTGGTATCAAGAAATTTTACGTGAAGGTGAAACCCTTGGAGAAGCTCGTGGAGAAGCTCGTGGAGAAGCTCGTGGACGAAGGGAAGAACTACTATCCAATATTGAAACGAGTTTAGAGGTGAAATTTGGCAGTGATGGATTATTGCTGATGCCAGAAATAAGGCAAATTGTGGATTTAGAGCATTTGAAGATGATTTTCCGCAATGTAATTGGGGTCAATGCAGTTAAAGAATTGAGGCAATTTCTCTAAGTAATAAAACTAGAATATCCCATAAAAAAACCCAGTTCATGATAGAAACTGGGCTTTTCAACAAGCAAAATTAATAAATATTAACTATCCTATTTTTTAGCTACTGCTTGCAATTCCTTATCTTCGATTTCCAGCATCTCTGGCATGGTCACAAAACGATAACCTGAGTTGCGAAACTTATCAATCATCGCTGGTAATGCCTTAACTGTACTGTCGCGGACACCACCACCATCGTGCATCAAGACAATTCCACCTGGTTTGGAATTACGCATTACATTACTCAATAAACGAGGTGTGGGGGGACGTTTGTAGTCGTGGGAATCTGCTGACCACATAATCACCGAATACTTTTTACTCTTTGCATAGGCAGCAGGACCATTACCTAAGATACCTCCAGGTGGACGGAAGAGGTTTGTTCTCACACCAGTGGTTTTATAAATAATTTCTTCTGTAGCATCTATTTCATAAGCCGCAGCTTTGGGGTTGAGACGATGATACCAATGATGCCAGGTATGGTTTGCGATCGCATGACCATCAGTCACAATGCGTTGTCCAATTTTGGGAAAGTTTTTCATGTTTTTGCCAATCACAAAAAACGTTCCTTTGATATTATTTTCTTTAAGAATATCTAATATCTGTTCTGTATACTTGGGCCAAGGACCATCATCAAAAGTTAAAGCAATTATTTTATCGTTTTGATTGGGCTTAACTGCGTTAAGGGTGGTTCCTTGATAGCGTTTGGGTATTTCTTGATAAACACCTTTTTGCTTTGCCTCTTGTTGCCAGCTATTCATCATTTGCTGTTTCAAGTCAGTCACACGCTGAGTTGTACTAGCTGGTGCGGCTAAACTACTGGCAATTACACTTTGCTCAAAACCGTTATTGGAATCAATTTGCTGAATTGGGATCAGCATTCCCGCAGCTAGAGTTAATACTAAAGCGGCTAACCCAAATACAACAAATTTTGGCAACTTAAAAAGTCTTTTGGCGTTCACGTCATAGCTCCTTCACCCTATAATTTTGGTTACGTTCGCACTCAGGCGAAATGGTTTGCTAGGGTTATTCAAAAGTCATCGAAAATAATTGGTCGATAGTTTTGAATAATTGAAAAAATAAATCAAAAATTAAATACAGAGTAGCAGATACTACACCCAGATACATCAATAAATCTCGAATAATCGAGTGGCAGGACAACAGGAAAGAAGTATATCCATAACAGCCATCCTCCCTGCGATAAGGGAAGCTTCACGCGGAGATGATGCTATCAACTAAAAATAAGCAAGAAAAATTACTTCTTATTGGCTGCAACTTTCTGTGATTGCTTATCTTGTAATTCCAAAAGTTCGGGAATCGTCACAAAACGATAGCCCTGTTTTCTAAAATTACTAATGATTTGTGGTAGTGCTTGGACTGTATTTGAGCGATTTCCACCACCATCATGCATCAGCACGATTCCACCAGGTCTAGCTTCGCGCATCACATTACTAATTAATTTAGGTACGCTTGGTCGCGAATAATCAACTGAATCAGACGACCACATTATATTTGCGTATTTCTGATTTTTAGCGTAGGCGTATGGACCATTGGTTTTGATCCCGCCAGGTGGACGGAATAAACTGGTTTTCACTCCCGTTACTTTATAAATTAAATTTGAGGTGTTATCGACTTCAAATGCTGAGGCTTGCGGGTTCATGTAATGATACCAATGATGCCAGGTGTGGTTGGCGATAACATGACCCTCGGCGACAACCCGCTTGCCCATATCTGGATGCTCTTGCAGCATCTGCCCGACTACAAAAAATGTACCTTTAATATTATTTTTTTTAAGGATATCGAGAACTTTTGATGTACTCTGGGGCCAAGGTCCATCGTCAAATGTTAAAGCAATGACTTTCTCGGATGGAGATAGCTTTGCTTCCATAATCGTTGCACCCTGGAAGCTTTTGGGTATGTCACTAATACCTTTTGCGATCGCTTCTTTTTGCCAGCTTGTCAGCATGGATGATTTAATTGCTTCAATCCTTTCTTGTGTTAAGCCTGGAAGCGATACATCTTTAATATCAATAGTTTGTCTACTTTTTGTTTCTAAGTTACCAGGTCTAATGGCTAGCATTGAGCCAAAGCTTAAGCAACCCGCTACTCCAAGTAATGCAATTAATGCGCCTTGCGACCAACCAAAAGGTTTATTGTTCTCCACTTCACAGCTCCTTTATGCCTCGAACTGCCTGCTACCGTCAAGTACGGTTCTTCATAACACAATTCGATTAGATACTTTGATACCTAATTGTTTCTGTCAATTCTGGAAATTATCTGCCACTGTTCACAGATGATTAAAAATATTCAACAGATAGAAAGTTCTTGGTTAACTCCAGCCTAACAGTTTAGCTTTCGTTATTCTGTTTTTAAATAACTTTATATTAGTTACTCAATACTAGAATATATATCAAGTAAATCTATGTTGATTAGATTGCATTCACTACTTTATAAATAGGAAGTTAAGGTGATGTTTGTAACATTGTATATTCTACTGCCTTGCATTGTTGCTTCCTGGAAAGAAAATGTTAAGTTTTTAAATGATTAGGATAATTTATATCTACCCTCTGGCAATATGCTAGACCCTGTTTAATTAGATATAGTTTCTCATTTGTGAATTTAATTTTGCTTTGAGGACAAATACTCTTTATTTACATAATTAATTGTAAAACTACTACCAGGTTCCTACTGATAAGAGCTTTATAGTTTGATTTTTGAGTAGATTAACAAGGTCATCAAATACAATTATTAATTAAATTTGCTGCTTTGCTTTTACTCGAATATACGGCAGAATTAAGAATTTAGGAGTACAGAAATCAGAAGTAAAAAAAGCTCTCTATATGTCTTTCAGACTGATTGACTGGAACTCATATAATTACAATGTGCTGCATCACAAACAGGCTAATTATGAATTAATTAATTACTCCCATACCATTAATATTACATATAAACTTTAATGCTTACCGTAATATCACTGTTTTTTTAGATTGATACCCTGAGTAAGTTTTCGAGATGTTGTTCAACAAACTCGAATTTTAGTAACATTTAATCATTTTCTCCCACAGTACAATGTAACCTTAATTACTTATTATACTGAATTAATCTTCAGTATTAAGTAAAAAAGTACACAAATATTTAAGGGTAGGGGCGATCGCAAAGACTTGTGGTTAGCCTGCGATGTTAGTTTTGTTTGTGTCAAGGATAGGGTGTAGATGAACCGATAAGAATCAACAATGCGCTCTAGCTAACAAACGAGGGATTTTCTGGAAACAGGATTATCTGGAAACAGAATATGCTCTCAAGACTTTTTAAAGAACAATATACGGTGTTTGTTTGCTAAAAGCAGCACGATTTAAGCAGCAAATAATTAATAAAATAAATTTTTTACTATTTGTACTGAGAATGTACCACTAAGCTAGCCAGAAGTCTTGAGCAAAGCGGATGCAGAATAAAACAAGTATAAAACCACCAAAAGCCATAACAGCATAACCCCAACGTGGGTATTTAGCAAATAAAAAACCAGATGCGATAAATAGAGGTGCGATCGCATAAACATATCTTTCTACGGAAGCGGTCAATCCGGTATTTAGGGCAATTCCATAGGAGAAAAAGCCGTAAATGGCAGCGACTAAAGGGATTTTCTGGCAGTAATACCAAAGTAGATATAAACCACCGAAAATCAAGACTATCTTAATTAACGATTCACCTGCCATCAACCACAGTGCAAACCAAAGTATAAAAAAGCCGTAGCGAACCTTGTCAACACTAAGTTTTTGGCGGAAACGTAACAATAGAAGACCACTAGTTACAACAATAACAAACTGTAGGAGATACAAAGGGTCTTTAATATAACCAATCGTGACATTATTTCCACCGATCGCAATTTGCATTAGCATATACCACCAACCCTGCCAAGCAAACCCGGCAGATGTTCGCCACCCTTTTTGAGCGTTCAAAAAGGCTAGAGCATCACCAAATTTTAGGAGACAGTAAAAGCTGTAAATGAGTACACCGATAGCGACGGCAAAGCTAGCGATGTATGCTGTAATTGGTCGTTTTTGTTTCCAAGCGGTGAGGAAGAAGGCTGGAAGTAGGGTGATTCCTGTGATGCGGGTTGCGCTGGATAATGCTCCCCAAAAACCAGCCCAAGCATATTGTTTTCGATCGAAAGCGCGTAGAGCGGAAATACTGAGGAGGAAAAATAGTCCTTCGGTATACATTACTGTGCCGTAGATTGAGTAAGGACACCATGCCATTGTCGCAGTTGCCCAACGAGCAGCATTTTGACTGTAACGTTCTTCAATCCACGAATATAATATTATTGATGCGGCGAGAAATGCTAAGTTATTAATTAATAATCCGGCGACAACTACGGATATTCCTATTTTGGTTAATATCCAAATGAGTAAGGGATATAGGGGGAAAAATGCTACTGAATATTGAGTTTTTGTAAAATCAAGTCCGTAGTCATAGCCTGTGGTGGCTATTTTGTAATACCAAGCGCTATCCCAAGCGAATAAGACATCCCACCATCCGTATTTGTGGATAATAACATTCGATGTTTTTGCTGCGATCGGCATGATTGCAAACATCACAATGATAATTATTAAGCGGCTGAGTAGCCACATTAATGCTGGAAACCAATATTTTTGATTCTGCAAATTATACTTGATATTAATTATAGGTATATTTATTTTGGTCATAATATTTAAAAGTTAGGAGTTACACCAATTTGAAAAATAATTGCGACAGATGGAGTCGCGAAAAGCTTATGCAATAGATGTTTCACAATCTAAAATCTAAAATCCAAAATCCAAAATCTAAAATCTAAAATCTAAAATCTAAAATCCAAAATAGTATTACAGCTTATTGATTCTTTCCTTTGTTATGCCCAATCCCCAATTTCATTTGTTCCAAACAACTAAGATTACACCCGCAACAATAAAACTCAATCCCATTAAACGCATGATTGGAATTGGTTCTTTAAATATAAAAAAGCCGATAATAACAGAGAATACATATACAAGCGAGGCTGCTGGTCCGGCTACGCTTAAATTAACTCGTGTTAAGAGTAAAATATAAGCGATCGCACCCAATCCATAACAGCCTAATCCAATTAATAATTCGGGGGTAGTGAGAATATTGGTAATTTTATTAAATGGATGAGCAAAGTCTAATTTACCTAGCTTGGCTGCGCCCATTTTTAAAAATAATTGTCCCATAACGCTGGCTAGAACCGATACTAACAATACACCAAATTCTTGTGGATTCACGAAATTTTCCTAAATGAAATTTTGAGATTAAATAGGGTATGACCATCTTTTAAGTTAAAAGTTAAAAGTTAAAAGTTAAAAGTCAAAAGGTACAAGAAAGAAGAATATTTCTTTTTATCTTTATCTCAACGGATACAAGCTCCTAGATTTATCTCTGGGGTTTTCTTTTTACTTTTATCTTTTTACTTTTTACTTGGTTGATTTGATGGTTGATGGACAGAAATGTGAGATTGTGGTGTAATACCAGCAATTTCTTTGAGAGTATATATGGGACGACCTTTAACTTCCTCATAAATGCGTCCAATGTATTCACCCAAAATGCCAATACAAAATAGTTGCACCGAACCTAAGAAAAATAGTGCGATCGTAATCAATGTAAAGCCAATTAATGGTGTGGTGCGATCGGAGAAACGCCAGTATAGTACTAGTAATATCATCAGTAATGCTACGCCTGCTGATAACATGCCAAGGTAAGTAGCAATACGTAGAGGTACTTTAGAAAGTGAAACTATACCGCTAACTGCGAGTGCTAAAGATTTTCCAAATGTATATTTCACTTCTCCGGCAAAACGGGGATCGCGTTCAAATTTAACTGCGGTTTGCCGAAAACCAACCCAAGCACGTAAACCGCGAATGTAACGGTTACGTTCTGGCATTGCATTGAGAATATCAACTACTTGTCTATCCATCAAGCAGAAGTCTCCTGTATCTTCAGGAATATCAACGTCTGCAAGCTGTCTTAAGATGCGGTAGAATCCATATGCCATTAAGCGTTTAAACCAATTTTCTTTTTTGCGTGATGTGCGTTGTGCGTAGACGACTTGATAACCCTGTTGCCATTTTTCTATCATTAATAATACCAATTCGGGTGGGTCTTGCAAGTCAGCATCCATGACGATCGCAACTTGACCACGCACAAAGTTTAAACCTGCGGTAACTGCAATTTGATGACCAAAGTTGCGGGCAAAGCTAATGTAACGCACTCGATTGTCGAGATGGTGAAGTTCCCGCATCAAGTTCAAGGAATTATCTTTGCTACCATCATCGACTAAAATTAATTCGCAGTCGTTATCTAACTGTTGCATTACACCAGTTAAACGACGATACATTTCGTTAATGTTTTCTTCTTCGTTATATATGGGGATAACGATGGAGTAAATTGGTTGGATCATCCGATTTTGGATTTTGGATTTTGGATTTTGGATTTCCGTAAAAACGTTCCGATGTAACGTCTTTAAAAGATTTTGGATTTTGGATTTCGGATTTCGGATTTTTATATATTCTGAGCTACAACTAATGCTGATACACCAAATGGCAAACTCAATTTACCCATAAAATGACGTTCACTAGCAAATAAGAAGGTCAAAAACTTGTTAATTAGCGGAGATGGTAAAGTTAAGTCGCTACTTGTTTGAAGTTGATTATCTTGAGATTTGTGATTTTGAGATTTCTTAGCCAGTTTGAACAAATTCTGTAACAAACGAACTCCTGCAACAAGGGGAAATAGGAAAGTATTAAAGTAACTGCTGTAACGGATTGAAAAATCTGCTTTGCGGACGACTTTTTGCAACCCCTGTAAACGATAGCGACGTTTGTGATGGTTGATATCGTCGTGCTGACTCCACAAAAATTGATATGCTGGCACTGTTAATATTATCCAACCACCGGGTTTGAGATGCGATCGCAATGCTGAGAGTGCTGCTAAATCGTTATCTAAATGTTCGATTACGTCAAAAGCAACAATTAAGTCGTACTTACCTGTAAAGGGGATTTTATCTGGTAAGCTTCCTAATCTCACAGCAGTTACTTGACGTTGATTGGCAAATTCGCAAGCGGTTTCATCCAGTTCCATTGCTGAAACTTCACCATAACGTGCTAGCATTCGCAAGTTTCCACCTGTCCCGCATCCAGCTTCGAGAATTTTTGCATCTATCGGCAGACTGATTTTGCGAATTACTCGGTCAAGTATTTGACGACGAGCAACAAACCACCAATGTTTGTCTTCGACGGTTGCGTATTGTAAATAAAAGTCTTTTTCCATAAAGCTGGGGAAGTAGGGGAAACTATTTAGTAGAGACGTAATAAATAGCGTTTATCTACTAAGCACTATTTTTACCACATCAAGTCATTTTAATAAATAATGTTCTTCGGTATTTTTGCGATCGCTGTAGGTTTTTAGATAATTTGCAGTCAGATAATTCATGATTTGAGCATCAGCTTTTATTTGAGAAGTCCACCTCGCTAAGACAATTTGTTCGGGGTGATATTTTTGTAAAATTTCCAATAATTTTTGGGTAGTTATATCACCGGAATTAATTCGTTTGTATGAGATGACAGCGATTTCTGGAGGAACTGGTAAACCTGCATAAAATGCATAAATTGGACGGTCTGTGAACAGCCATTGGTGTTATTTTTATGTTGTAAAACTAACTGCATTATTTCTTTATTTCTAGGGACAGTTCCGTGTGGATTTGGTGGGGTGATAATGATGAGAAAAACTAAGATTCCCAAAATTGTTGTTATTAAAGTTGTAGTTATTAATTGATTTTTAGCGATTAATTTTAAGTTATCTAAATTTAGATTATTTAACTGGAATTTTTTGAAGTTTAATTGATGATATTTAGCTTGTTGTAGAAAGTTTACGAATAAAGCGATCGCATAAGCAGAAAGCCAAGCGATAGGAATTGATAGTAATGGATAATAGTGATACCAAATGGGTTTATGGATTGAGAGAATCAAAAAAGCGCTTCCTAGCCAAGTGATTGGTAATAAACCGTTTTTTTCTTTTTTATTCCATATTGCCCAAATACCAATTACAGCCAAAAATAAGTAATCAAAATCTTGGCTTAACATTTGCCGTAAGGATTTAAAATTATTGAAAGTGTCTAAGTTAGCATCTTGTGTTTGATTAAAATGAGTTAATAACACTTGTTCGTGATTAAAAATTTGATGAAAGTATATTCCAATTGCTAGATAAACTATGGCAATGCTAATCAACCAGATACACAAAGGTTTAATATATTCCCAGAATTTATTTAAATTTTCAGTGCTAGGAAACTGATAGTTTAGTAGATATACAATTAGCAAAGGTAACAAAAATATCGTAAATAACTTGATTTGTAAAGACAGCGCAAATAAAATCCCAGAAAGTAGCAATAACCGATAAGAATTAGTTTTTTGAACATCGTTTATATTTAAATTATCGGTAAGACTATTATTAATAGTTTGATAAATACTTAAAAGATAAACTGCTAGCATAGCCATCGCAAGCGACGGTAAACCAATCATTACAGAGATATTGAGACGGATAAATAACCACGAAGTAAATAATATAAAAGTAGATGCGATCGCAGGTATATTTCCGAGTTCTCGACGGATGATTTGATAAAAACTCCAGACTAACACTGAAGAGAATAACAGTACAAGTAATCTTGCGGTAAATATCGACTGACCAAATAATTTAAACCATCCAGATAAAATAACAGTAAAAATTGGTGGTTGGTCATTCCAAATTTCACTATATAGAACAAATCCTTGTGAATATAGCAGAGATTTAATTAAATTAAATCCCTCATCATAATCCATCTCAAATATTTTAGTAATTGGCTGAAATCTCATAACAATTACTAAAACTATATATAACAATATAAAAATTAAATGGGTACAAAAAACATGAAAAACCTTCTTAATATTAAACATAATTCAGGTAAATTTATTACTCTTATTTAACCTCTGTGAAACTCTGCGTAAACCTCCCGTAGTTTTGCGGAAGAATAATTTCCCACAAACTGCTCTCCACGTTCCTTGGTGTTAAAAAACAAAAATTAAAGCTACACCCTATTTTATAACCTCTTTCTTCACAAATAAATAAACCTCATCCCGTTGATAACTCAAACTAAAATTAGGATTTTTATGTATTTTTTTGACTACATTTCTCGCAAATTCCGGATTCCGAGTTCCATCTGGATGACGGACATTGAGTAAAATATAATCAAAACTATTAAAATCAGCAGGAACACCACTTATATCATCAAAAAATTGAATTTTGGGACGATGAGTCAGATGAGGAGCAATACTATGTGTAGTTAAGACATAGCCTTTCGTTTTCACTTGTGAAATAGCCTCTCGTGTTGCTTGTAAAGTATCCAGACTTCGCAAATAACGCGACCAAAAAAAACCATACTTACCTAATACAATAAATGCAATCAAAGCCCAAACAATAATAAATCTTTGCCTACGTAACCAAGTTCGATTTGCGGCTAAACTAGCAATTACAGTCACAATCAAAAATGGTAATATCGGCAAAGAATATTGATGAATTAAATCGCGTTGTGTTGATTTTTCCGAAAGGATATTAATGACAAATGTGGGAATTGTTGCAACCAAAGGGGCAAGATGTCGAGGTGAAAGTCCCCAAATTACAGGTACAATTACTAACGCAATATATTCCAAAACTGTAAAAGAAAAAAACCTCTCGAAGATAATTTGCGGTTTCATCAGCAAATTACGAACGATTTCCGTTACCGAATTCCCAAGATAGCCATAACGTGCGATCGCAGCTACCTCATTATTGCTAAAAGCGGGTATGATTACTTGCGTCGCCATTAAAAACCAGCTAATTCCGGCAATTAAAGCAAAAATTCCGTAAAATCTTCTTTTATCAAACATTAGCAACCAAAAACCCATTGCCGCAACCGTTAGCGACAGTACAGCTTTGCATCCTAAAATGAAAATAGTACCAATGCAAAACCAAACCACATTACCCAATCTTGCAGCTAACACAACCCCTAAAAAGACTGGTAATGCCATCACTTCGGGGTGAAATTCAAATAAATTAACGTTAAATACTAGCGGGTAAAATAAATATACAACTGACATCGTGACAGCTTGACTTTGCTTAAGTCCAGCTTGTAATGCCAAATAATAAGTCGGGATAGCTCCCAAAGACAGCGAAATTGCCTGTACTGCCAATAACCAATACGCACTTGGGTAAATTTTGTATAGTAAAGCTAGCGGATAAACTGCCCATGCTGCATGATTTCCTAGATGATGGAAACCAAGCAGCGAAGATATTGGGGGTTTTCCTTGACTTATCAAGTACACTACCTGATCGTATATCCCCAAGTCAAAAAAGCCTGACTGTCCAAGTGTATGACGTAGACTACTACAACCAAATAGAATCGCTACGCTAACCCCAGTCATCCAGATGACTGTTTTAAGTTGAGAAATACCTTGTATTTTCACGTTTCTATTGTAATTAAGTCAGGAGTTTTGAGTTAGGAGTTAGGAGTTAGAAGTCAGTAGTCAGTAGTTAGAAGTCAGAAGTCAGAAGTCAGTAGTTAGGAGTTAGAATCTAAAATCCAAAGCTTGTACTGAGCGACAGCGAATGTATCTAAAATCCAAAGCTTGTACTGAGCGACAGCGAATGTATCCAAAATCCGTCTTGAAAAGTTTTGTGGAAGGATACCTTCCCCACAAACTTTTCGCAAAATCCAAAATCCCATCATCCTACCCACAATTCCTGTGCAAAGCGGATCGAAAAAGTAAACAATAGAATCGCAAAAAAACCTAAAGTCATATATCCCCAACGTGGATGACGTGACAGTAAAATGCCAAAAGCAATTATTGGTGGGACAATACCATAAACTAGACGACTTAAAGACCAAGTTCCACCAGAAACCAACAACAATCCAACACCACATAATCCATAAAATAACGCTACTGGTGTAAGCTCTTGACGATAACGCCATAATAAATATGCACTTCCCAATACTGAAATAGTATTAATTAAAGGGTCTCCCGCTAACAACCACAAACCCAAAAATAAAACCAGTAAACCGTAATCAACCTTCCTTGCACCCAGTTTATAGCGATCGCGCCACAACCACCAACCACAACCAACAATTACTGAAAAAACCAAAGGGTGAGCAATGTCTTTGATATATCCTTGTTTATAGTTGTAATTACCAATACAAATTTGCATTAACATTTTCCACCAAGGTTTCCAATCAAAGCCTAAGCTTGCTCTCCAACCTTTTTGAGCATGAATAAACGCTAATGGATCGCCATGTTGTATGAAACAATAAATACTAAAAATAATTATTCCTGCTGCTGTGGAAAAAGCTGCAATGTAAGCGACTGGTGGTTTGCGCTGTTTCCATGCTGAGAAAATAAATGCGGGTATTAAAGCGATTCCCGTTGGACGTGTTGCTGTCGCTAATCCACCCCAAAGTGCTGTTTGAGCGTATTTATTGCGATCGAATGCACTTAATGCTGCGGTACTAAGTAATAAATACAAACCTTCCGTGTAAATTACTCCTGCAAACATTGACGCAGGAAACCATACCGCGATCGCAACTGTCCACTTGGCTATGCTTTCATTTTGAAATTGTTGTACCCAAAAATATAAGAGGTACAAAAAGCCTAAAAATGCCAGGTTATTAAAAACTACACCAGCAACCTCAAACGGGAAACCGATATTGATGAGGAAACGCAAAATTAAGGGGAATAAAGGGAAAAATGCAATATTACCTTTACCATTTGCATATATATAACCAGAATTTGCAATTATTCGATAGTGAGTGCTATCCCATCCATCGAATACACTCAAGTCAAAAGTCGCTGCAACTCCTCCCGATGGTACAGGTAAAAGTGGTGCAACTAACAACATCGCTACCCAAATAGTTGCACGACTACCTAACCACATCGAAGCAGGGAATAATAACCCACTTGTGGCTTGTTTGACTGCTTTTAAAGATAATAATTTCACCCCGATCATTTAATTAGCATATTACAAATTGGTTATTCTCAACCTAGACGTATTGCTGATGGGGAGAAGTTTCTTAATTTGGGTATTTCAATATGTTTGTTTGCGATCGCTACCAAAGACATCTCGCAAATTCGCATGCGAAGTCGTTATGATTTCGCAAGCGTTCCAACATTCCAACTTGTAGACTCAAATTATTTCGACATGGGATAGAAATTACTTCTTTTTGACGAACAAGTAAATTTGATTGCGATAACTTCGTTGAGCTTCGCTAACGCGCAAATTCGTATGCGAAGTCGTTATGATTTCGCAAGCTTCCCAACATTTCAACTTGTAGACTCAAATTATTCCTACATAAGATGGAAATTACTTCTTTTTGACGAACAAGTAAATTTGATTGCGATCGTACTTTACATGAAAGTCATCATGACTTCGCATAAAATCCACCATCCGACTTGTAGAATCTCGTTTATTTCCAAATCCTGGATAACGAGCATCTAGTAACACATAATCAAACTGAGTTAACTCATCTAATGGTTGTTGAGTGTAAGCTAATTTGATTAATTGTCGATGACTCAGATGAGCAGATATTGATGCAGTTGTAATTACACTACCTTGAGACTGTACAAGTGAAATTGCTTCTTTTGTAGCTTGCCAAGTATCAAGCTTCTTGAGATATCTACCACCAAAATAAGTAAATTTTGCTAAAAACAAAAATACCACCAACGACCAAATAATTATTTCCCGTTGACTACGTATCCATCCTTTTCCTGCTGCCAAAGTCGCAATTACTGCTAATAATAAAAACGGTAATGCTGGTAATGAATATTGATGAACTAAATCTTTTTGCGGTTGATATTCAGTAATTAGATTCAATACAACACAAGGAATCGCAGCGATTAATGGTGTCGCAGATGATAGTGAAATTCCCCAAACAATAGGTAATATAAGTAATAGTAAATAAGTTAAATTACTGAGAGTGAAAATATTAGCAAATATCAACCCCGGCTTTAAAATTAAACCCTTAGCAATATCAAATACCGAATCACCCAAATAACTATATCTTCCCACAGCCGCCGCTTCTCTACCGCTAAAAGTAGGAATAATTAACCCCGATGCGATCGCAAACCAAAAAAATCCTAAAAAAAGCGCAAAAGCACCATACCAACGACGTTTTCAAATAAAAGTAACCAAAAACCCATTGCTGCAACTGTGAGTGACAGTACAGCTTTACATCCCAAAATCACAATAATGCTGAGACAAAACCACCAGAAACGTTTTGCTCTAGCACACCATACAGCAGTTAGCAATGCGGGTAAAGCGATCGCTTCGGGATGAAAGTCGAATAAATTGACGTTAAAAACTACAGGATAGAGCAAATACACCAGCGACATCGTTGAAGCTTGACTTTCCTTCAAACCAGCTTGACGTGACAAGTGCCAAATTGGTAGCACTCCTAAGGATAATGCTAAAGCTTGAACGGCAAATAGCCAGTAAACGCTGGGATAAATTTTATAAAGTAATGCTAAAGGATACCAGATATATGCTGCATGGTCGCCCAAAATGTGATATCCCATGAATGTGGATATTGGTGGTAATCCTTGGCTAATTAGGTAAACAGCTTGGTCGAAAATTCCTAGATCAAATGCGTTTGATTGAAAGAGGATATGTCGCAAGCTGCTACAAATAAAAAGGATGAGAGTACTTACACAAATCATCCAAATCAAGCTAGGGTTGCCAATGTTGTTTAAATTACTAAAAAATATTTTCTTGGTGAGAGATGGTTGCTGGTTGAGAGGCATTAGGAAGACTGCTATATAAGATTAATTGCAGATTTTATTCAGAGAAACATATCATCTATTTTCTCACTGTGTTGAGATTATCCGGTATCAATTAATCCCAAAATTTTTAATCGTCCATAAAAGCAAATATCGCGATCGCACAAACAACTGGAGAGCAGAGAAATAGGGAAGAATGTGAAGAAACCGGGTTTCTCGTATAACCGGATGCTTGATACTACGATTTTATTTTGGGTTATTTGGGGTTTTTGCGTGGGGTTAGAAGTCAAGGCAGCGCGTTGCGGGGGTATCCCCCGTTGTAGCGACTGCCGTGGGTTACTGGTTTAGTCGTGCTGAGTGGGAATTTTGCGTGGTGTAAGGAACCCGACTTCCTGCTTTAGTTATTACCCAAAGCGATCGCATTCCAATTTGCCATCCCAACACAAAGATGTCTAACGACAAGCTTTACAGCTACGCGATACATAACATCTTCTGAAGTTTATGTAGAAGAGAATAATAGTTAACCCTGAATCTGAATTTGCACCACCTTAACTTCCGCTACTTCCCCCTGCACCCAAGCAATTTATAGTAATAAGTATCCGTCAATATGTAAAAAAATTGTGAAAAAAATTACACTTCTTGGTTCCACAGGTTCGATTGGAACCCAAACTTTAGATATTGTCGCCCAAAATCCCGATAAATTTCAGGTTGTGGGGTTAGCTGCGGGAAACAATGTGGAAATGTTAGCGGAGCAAATTCGTCAGTTCAAACCGGAAATTGCGGCTATTTGTGCTGAAAATAAATTACCCGCACTCAAAGAAGCAATCAAAAATCTCGATCCTCAACCGATTTTACTTGCTGGTGATGCGGGAATTGTTGAAGTTGCTAGATATGGCGACTCGGAAAGCGTTGTCACTGGGATTGTCGGTTGTGCAGGTTTACTACCAACGATCGCAGCAATCAAAGCGGGTAAAAATATTGCCCTTGCCAACAAAGAAACCTTAATTGCAGGTGGTCCGGTTGTTCTGCCTTTAGTCGCCGAATTTGGTGTAAAATTATTACCTGCTGATTCCGAGCATTCAGCCATATTCCAATGTCTGCAAGGTATTCCCCAAGGCAGTTTAAGAAAAATTATTCTCACAGCTTCCGGTGGTGCTTTCCGCGACTGGGAAGTTGAAGATTTAGCGAATGTTACGGTAGCTGATGCGCTGAAACATCCGAACTGGTCGATGGGACGGAAAATCACGGTTGATTCTGCGACTCTGATGAATAAGGGTTTGGAAGTAATTGAAGCACATTATCTATTTGGGAAAGACTACGATGATATTGAAATTGTCATCCATCCGCAAAGTATTATTCATTCACTTATAGAGCTTCAGGATACCTCAGTATTGGCGCAGTTAGGCTGGGCAGATATGCGCTTACCTTTGTTGTACGCAATGTCATATCCCGAACGAATTTATACCGATTGGGAGCGTTTAAACTTAGTCAAAGCTGGCAATTTAACTTTCCGTGAACCCGATCATCATAAATATCCTTGCATGAATTTAGCATATGCAGCAGGTCGATCTGGTGGTTCGATGCCTGCGGTTTTAAATGCAGCAAACGAACAAGCTGTCGCGATGTTTTTGGATGAGAAAATCAAGTTTCTAGATATACCTAAAGTCATCGAAATAGCTTGCGATCGCCATCAAGGTGATAACCGTTCAAACCCCTGTCTGGATGACATTTTAACAGCAGATAATTGGGCAAGGCAAGAAGTATTAAATGCAACCAAGGAATTAGAAAATAGTCCGCAAGTCATTTCTTTACGTTAACAAATTAGAGCTAGCGTTCAGTTGCAAAGCTGAACGCTTTGATATTGGGTATTATCTTCCTGGTTATGGTTTGATTCCGGAATAATAACTAAAAAACTGTAGTTATTATTGAACTCTGATTTAACTTTATTCAGCAATTATATTTACATCCATATTACTTTTCGGAGATGTCTGTGGCTTGTGGACTATTTGACCGAACCTCCTGTACCTCATCTAATTGCAATCTGCTGTATTTATGATTATTAAGATTAAGGAAAATTAAGCTCAACCATAGATTAAGACTAATGTTTTACAGCATACTAGTCAATACTGAAAAGAATTTTATACTACTATCGTATTCTGGTCTGCCTTATGATACTCTAGATGCGCTAAACTACGAGCTATTATTTGTTTCTGAAAATAATTTACTGTAGTATATTTGACTTTATTAAACTTAAAGCCAAATTATACTTACTCAACTTTAATTTATTTCATACCAATCTCCAATTTTCAATACATAAAAGTGGCAATCAACCAAGGAATCAACATATATGTTCTTTGCATTAATCATTGCTTGGATTGTTTTTACAATTTTGCTGAAAATTATCAAAACCACCGTCATTAATGCATTGATAGTTGCAGGCATCATTTTTTTACTGCAAGTAGGCTATGGCATTACATTAAGAGATATTCTGAACTTTCTAGTCCAATTACCACAGCAATTTCCCCAATCAGGTAGATAAACCAGTAAAAACACAATATGCAAAATATTGAAATTATCTGAGGTAGAGTCAACCAATTTAAAAGCCATATATAGAAATTTTTGACTTTTGACTCCTATTCCTGAATTTCAGATTCTAGATTCTGGATTTTGCCATATCATCATGTCTTAATTACTTTGATTAGGAATTCTGGTCAACGCATCTTTAACAGTTGCGGGAAGTTGACGCATAATTTTACCCCGCTCCCGATCTACCGCAACCAACGTTACCTTTGCAGTAATATACAATTCTTGCCGATCTTCCGATTCCAGCACATAATCCCAATTGATCCGAACTCCCTTCAACTCCTCCATTCGAGTTTTGAGAATAGCAGTCATACCCATCTGTAGAGAACGATGGTAGCGTATCGACAAATCAACAACAGGTAGATCGCAACCCAGCGCTACTAAATCAGCAAAATTCACACCAAGCGATGTCTAACGACAAGCCACTTCGTGTCTACGCAAATATTCAACTCTTGCTTCCTCCAACCAAGTCAGATAAGTACCATGCCAAACAATACCACCATAATCTGTGTGGTGTGGATGAACCCGCACAGGATACTCAAACCAATACTCAAATCTAGCTTTGTGGGAACTGGTAACAGCACTGGTTGGTAAAGGGTTTGGATTTGTTTTTTCTTCAGACATCTTAAAAACTTCTTAGGAAACTTAAGCGAGTTGCGATACCTGAATTAGCATAACAAGAAAGGGCAAAAACAAAGCTCCGCAACTGTAAATATAAATTTATATTTAAACTTGGATTGATATATAAATTTGATAATTTCCAACTACCAGATGTAATTTACCTCGTCTTCTCACACTACAACATCATTCCAAACTAGCAAAAACAGCAAAAACACCCAATTTCTAGGTATTTTATGATTCTGAATACTCAATTTTGAATACCGAGCAATTATACTAAGAAAAAATAATTTCTTTTTTAATCAAGCAATCCTAGCACAGCGAGTAATCTTACTTCAGTCTAATGCTCGACTCGAAATATTATCACCCAATCGTTTGTTTAGATGCGAACCTACCTACTCGCTAAGTGCTACAGACGCTTTTTGCGAACCCACAGCACTGTTGAAATTTAACAGCCTGTTTTTACGCTGACACATGACAAAATGAAAACAACAGCCAAACAAAAAATGGCTCACAGGGTAAAAGCTAACAACTAATCGCAAAATAGGTTAATAGTTCCGATAATTATCGATAATTTATCCTCAATTAGCAATTAGCGATTAGCGATTCCCAACAGTTCGATTTAATCATTTCCTTACTTTCCAGCACTTCGGTAAAGAAATACATCCTTAGTGCCTCTTTGCAAGGGCTTTGTTACCATTTGTAGCTTGCATCGAATGCTTAACGATATTAGCTAACTCTTGTAACTGACTAACAGCCTCTGCTCCTTCTAACTTCATCAATTCGCGATCGTCGCGCATTTCAGTCCAGGTAATCCCATAATCTGAGACTAAGAACCGAATTAGGTGGTTTTCACCCAAACTCACCATAAATGAGGCACTGTTCATTTGGTTGCCACATGTATAACAAGATGCAGGATAGCCGCGACGCTCTAGGACGATCGCCAATGCTTGCAGGTTCATTACCAGGTCTTGAACGAATTGTCTATGTTCTTGGGCTAATCTCAGAAACACTTATGTCCTCCTAACACCACATGTGATCGGTGTACTTTAGATTTTCTTTATATTTTCTCATCAACTGGTATTGTAAACTAAACATTACAAAATCCAGGTATTCCGGATTTCCCAAAATCGCTACTTGATTAAAGTAGTACATGGGAATTTTTGTTGCAGTATCAAACTATTCACTTTAACGACTGAATATATCGGACAGAATATTTAAGTTTAAGTTTCTCTGGCTTGGTGCTATTTCTGTCAGAATAGATGCCCAGGTGTATTTGAATCCGTTTTTAGACTAACTCAGAATGGGTACATGTCAACCACGGAAAAGCTACAAATAGCACAATATTTCACAGCCAACGGTAATTAACACTACATTTTCGCAATCTACCGCAGCATTGACTCCTTTTCCTACTGCCATTCGATAGATACCTATTGTCTGCTATGTCGTTGCAACTTTAAATCAGTAGATTTTTCAGCAAAATGCATATGTATAATTACACACGTATACCTGTTGCTGTCTGTTTACTACTCATTGGTAGATATTCAAGCTACTAAAACAAGTTATACATCAGTATTCAATTGGATGTAATCTGTATGAATTAAACAGAGAAGTCCTAATTTAATTTGCGATATATACTGAGTCTAATTGATTTACCTGGGAGTTTTTTGTTGAATTTAGTCTAATATCTTCTTTCACAGTTGCTAGCTGTAAGCGGTTTATCCGACCCAATCCACAACCCGAAAGCAAATCTTAAAGTTGCTTGACTAATCACTAAAAGATAACTAAGCAAAAGCTAAGAAAGTTGCCATTTCGGCAGATACTTCTTAAGATTTTCTTAAAAAGTGTTCTTAGTTACCAAAATTGTGATAATGGCGCTAAGGCGCTGAACCCTCCTTGAGATTTAAAGCGACGTGGTAGCAATTTTTTCGAGTCTCCAGGAGAGAATAACGCAAAATATACCAAGAAGACTTGATATTGCGGAGTTTCCAAAATCTAATTTATTCTACTATAAAACATTAATTATTCTGAACTTCGAGTATATTATGCAACATATTCACAGAAATATTAAACTGTCTGCAAATTGCAAATTTATAAAACTAGAGACGCGATAAATCACAAAATATTTATCGCGTCTCTATATTTATAAGGGCAGTTAGATATGACGATTATTTAACACCAATTACAGGCGCACTTAGAGACACAGTATTGATTTGATTTTGCTGTGCAATTGTGGGTACTGAATCACGCAATCTGGCTGTAAGCTTTACGGTAGTGGAATCGTACACTTGAGTCAAGATTTTCGGATACAAACCAATGCCGATAATTGGGATTAACAAACAAGCAATGATGAACACTTCGCGAGGTTCAGCATCAATAAGTGCTTGATGGGAAACCAGTTCTTGGTTTTCTTCACCGTAGAAGATTTCGCGTAACATTGACAGCAGATAAATTGGTGTAAGAATTACCCCGATTGCCATCAAGAAGATGACAATAACTTTAAACGTGGGGTTGTAAGCATCGCTAGTTGCAAAACCGACGAATATCATTAATTCGGCAACAAAACCGCTCATTCCTGGCAATGCTAAAGATGCCATCGAACAGGTAGTAAACATGGCAAAAATCTTTTGCATTCGCTTACCAACACCACCCATTTCATCCAACATTAGGGTGTGGGTGCGATCGTATGTTGCACCCACAAGGAAGAACAAACTTGCCCCAATTAATCCGTGGGAGACCATTTGCAACACTGCTCCACTCAAGCCTAAATCGGTGAACGAAGCAATCCCGATGGTGACAAATCCCATATGGGAAATTGATGAATAGGCAATTTTACGTTTGAGGTTGCGCTGGGCGAATGACGTAAGCGCAGCATAGATAATATTTACCACCCCCAAAATCACCAGAACTGGCGCAAAATATGCATGGGCATCGGGAAGCATTTGAGCGTTCATCCGAATTAAAGCATATCCACCCATTTTCAAGAGAATACCAGCCAGTAGCATGTGGACGGGGGCTGTGGCTTCACCGTGGGCATCTGGTAGCCAGGTGTGCAAAGGAATAATCGGTAATTTGACCGCGTAGGCAATCAAAAATCCGCCATAAAGTAGCAGTTGCAGGTTTAGGGCAATATCTTTAAGCGCGATCGCTTGCATATCGAACGTCACCGTATTGCCATAGAAGCCCATTGTCAATGCCCCTAGCAATATAAACAATGAACCGCCTGCGGTATATAAAATAAACTTGGTTGCTGCGTACTGCCGCTTTTTACCACCCCAAATCGATAGCAAAAAGTAAACGGGCACAAGTTCGAGTTCCCATACTAGGAAAAACAACAGCATGTCCTGCACTGCGAACACAGCAATTTGTCCACCGTACATCGCCAAAATCAGGAAGTAGAAGAGCTTTGGCTTTAGTGTCACTGGCCAAGCTGCTAAAATCGCCAGTGTTGTAATGAATCCAGTCAAAATAATCAGGGGCATTGATAAACCATCTGCCCCTACCGACCAATTCAAACCTAGTTGCGGAACCCAAGCATAGCTTTCAAACAACTGTAAATCTGGATTGCTAAAGTCATACCTGGTATAAAAAGCACAAACTATCAGTGCGAAGTCAACGAGTCCGACTATTAGAGCGAACCAACGCACGGTTTTACCGTCTTTATCCGGGATGATGGGTACTATTAGTGATGCCACAATTGGCAAAAGAATAATCGTCGTCAGCCACGGGAAATTAGCTGTATTCATCGGAAGTATCTTTGATTAATGAATAATGAAGTTTGGCTATCATCCACTAGCCTATTTACTAGCAGCTTTTTCTAGTTTCGGTCTTATTTGTAAGTTTGATTTAATAAAAGTCAAAAAATATGAAGACTGTTGGAGTATAACTTTACTTATTAGTTAACTAATATTAAGTTTTTTTAACAAAAGGACATCTTTCCTGAGAATTAGTTTTGCCAAAATTTTTATAAGTATAAATACTACTTTTGAATAAACTCTCTTCAAATTTAAATTTGATAAGCGTCAGATAATCTCTGCTACAAAGTGTTGGAGAATATTCCCATACGCGACCGCAATAGTTTTTTTTATGTATATTAGCGTTACCCAATTGGCAGAAAAGTTAAAAGTTTCCACATCAAGAGTAAGGTTTATTTTAGGTGAGGGTAGAATTGTTGGTGCGTTTAAAGTTGGGAATGTTTGGATAATTCCGGTTAATAATAATGGGAAAATTCAAGTAATAAGTGGGAAGAGGGGACCAAAGCTGAGTTGGTGCAAAAGTCGCTTAAAAGCGCAGGCAAAGATTCATGTTAACGGGCAAAAAATCAAGCAAAACAGAGAGACAGGGAATAATACTCCTGTTATCACTGTTAAACGGGGTAAAACCAATGAATATTGTCACCAAGTAGACATTAAAGGACCTTGCAAGTTGATTTATAAACCTAGCAACCCATTGAAATCGGGAGCGCAGGTGTGGATTGAAACCAATTCTGAGATTGAATTGATTTGCGTAGGGGTAAAGAACTCAAGTTGACTTTTTAGCCATAAAAAAAGCCTGCCTCAGCAAGCTTTCATTGTTTTATTTGTGCTGCAACACCCAGTATTTGGGTGTTGGGATAAAAAAGCGATCAAGTCACACCGAAGAAAATTACTAATGCTAGGACTGCACCAAACACAATCAAAGCATAGAATTGGGCGCGACCATTTTCGATATATTTCAGACCTTCCCCACTCACGAGGGTAAAGAAACCTGTGAGGTTGACTGCACCATCAACAACCCGAAAATCAACTTCCATGACTTGACGGGCAAGACGACGCAAGCCCAAAACAAAGACTTTGTGGTAAATATCGTCAAAATACCACTTATTCAGGGAAAGCTCATATAGGGGTTTGATTTGCGAGGCGATCGCACTGGGGTCGATTTTCTTCATCAAGTACATCAATGAAGCCAGGGTAATCCCAATCAAGGAAATACCCACCGAACTACCAGCCATCACGTAAAACTCGTTAATGTCAAATTCGGCAGTTTTTTCCATCACTTCCGCCAAAGTTTCGTTGGGGGAGTAAATAAACTCCTCGAAGTAATTGGCAAAGGGTGTACCCAGTAAACCAATCAAAATCGAAGGAATCGCCAATACCGCCAAAGGAAACGTCATCGTCCAAGGGGATTCATGGGGTTCGCTGCTATGTCCGTGGCTGTGGTCTTCGTGATGTCCACCACCAGTTGCAGCTAATTCGCCCTGTTTCATCGCACCAGGACCAAAGTTGGGCGCGAGTGCTTCGCCTTCAACAAGGATTGTGGCAGCTTTTTGCAATTTCTCGATAATTTTTTTATCTGTACCCCGGAATCCACCTTCAAATGTGGAGAAATACATGCGGAACATGTAAAACGCGGTAATCCCGGCAGTCGCATAGCCGACAAACCACAATAGGGGATTGGCTGCAAATGCTGCACCAAGAATTTCATCCTTCGACCAAAAACCAGCAAAAGGAGGAATACCGGAAATCGCCAAACAACCAATTAAGAAGGTGAAACTGGTGACAGGCATGTATTTCCGCAATCCACCCATCAACCGCATATCTTGTGCCAAAGCGGGATTATGACCGACAACACCTTCCATGCCGTGGATGACCGAACCCGAACCCAAGAATAGCATCGCTTTGAAGTAAGCGTGGGTCATCAGGTGGAACAGTCCAGCACTGTATGCACCTACTCCCATTGCCATCACCATGTAACCAAGTTGGGAGATGGTGGAGTAAGCCAAACCTTTTTTGATATCGTTTTGGGTAATGGCGATCGTTGCTCCCAAAAACGCTGTAAATGCACCCGTATAAGCAATGACATTCATTGCCACGGGTACATGTTCAAATACCGGGTACATCCTCGCAACTAGGAATACCCCTGCTGCGACCATTGTGGCGGCATGGATTAAGGCGGAAATCGGTGTGGGACCTTCCATTGCATCTGGAAGCCAGACATGCAAAGGAAACTGTGCTGATTTGGCAACTGGACCCAGGAAAACTAAAATCGCCAGCAGGATGGCGAGAAAATTGCTTACTGAACCGTTGGCAACGAGTTCTGCGAGTCTGCTGCCCATGGCATCAAACTCGAAACTTCCTGTCGCCCAAAATAGTCCCAAAATCCCTAAAAGCAAACCAAAGTCACCAACACGGTTGGTTACAAAAGCCTTTTGACAGGCATCTGCTGCTGCTTTGCGATCGTACCAAAAACCCACTAGTAAGTAGGAACACATCCCTACTAGTTCCCAGAAAATATAAATCTGGACGAGGTTAGGACTAATCACTAAACCCAACATTGATGAGCCGAACAAGCTGAGATACGAGTAAAAACGGACATAGCCTGGGTCATGCGCCATGTAGCCATCGGTATATATCATTACCAGCAATGCTACTGTGGTGACAACGACCAACATCATGGCTGTCAGGTGGTCAATCGTATAACCCATGCTGAGGTGAAAATTTCCTGCTGAAGCCCATTCAAAGATATGGGTATAGGATGGGTGTCCTTGAATTTGGCTCCAGAGAATTGCGATCGACAACCCCATTGCCGCGCCCATCAATGAGATGATAAGTGCGGCGTTAAGTTGTCGCAGGCGATTTGTCACCTGATTCAACGAGATTAATCCTAGCCCTACCAGCATTGCCCCAAGCAGTGGGAGTACCGGAATTAGCCAGGCATACTGATAGATTACTTCCATCACTGACGCCTACTTTTATAATTCTTGATTAAGTTGTCGGAACTGTTAATAATTGTGACACACACCTTTTAGCATAAAATACTCCACCAGAACAGTGTCGGGTGGAGTAGTTAAGCTTGGCTTTAGGTTTTGAACCAGATTTTGTACTGTGTCTTGAGTCCTGGATTTTGAGTCCTGGATTGTGAGTCCCATACATCAAGACACAATTTTTTTCTTCTAATAATAAATAACTCAGTAGCACCAACAATTTACCTCAGGACTCATAACTCTATTTCAAACTTAACTCATGATTCAATAGTTGAGACAAACAAGCTTTATCAAAGTATGTATTTTGGTAACTGTTGCATCACAATTGATAATATTTTCCATTATTAATAACATATTATTTGGTCAAGCAAATAGGCTATGGGTTTTGACTAAGTTGGACTTTTAGAGTGATGTACACTCGACATTTGTCGGTATTGGTTGGCTATATTTTTGAGGAAACTTGATGTAGCAAGTTTTAATTTCTTCTAAAGCCAGTAGCAAATCATCTCGTCCGCGAAATCCTTCTAGTCTTTGTTTGACATGACCATTTTCGATGAGTAGTAGTGTTGGCAATGACTTAAGCCGATAGGTGTTAGACAACTTAAAATTGTCATCGGCATTAATTCCCACTAATTTAATTTCGCCTTCGCATTGGGTTTGAAACTGCAATAATAACGGATGAATAACGCGACACAAACCGCACCAAGGCGCTTCAAAATTGACTAAAACCGGAATCGGTGATGCTAAAACTTCTTGATTAAATGTGCGCTCAGTAACCGACAACACCATGATGCCTCTAAGACTTATAGGGTTTTTATATTGAATAGCTATTAGCAGAAGTAATATTCGGGAGATAAATCAGGTTGTGATAAAAGTACTCCTAGCGACGCAGAGCATGTTCTTAGGACTTCGCTTAATGCTGTTGGCGGAGTCTATATTCGGGCAGCCACGGAGTGACTTCCAAAGGTAGCCGCTTTACATCTAATGCGTTTAAACGTATCACAAATTTAATTAAGGGAAAGAGTCCCAAACATTTGATTTACCTACTTTTGACTTATCTTAAGCTGGGGGTAGACGTTTCTCCCATCTCCAAACTGATAGCCATTTCAATCCATCGTACATTGATTCTGCTGCGATCGCTCAAAAGAAATTACATCGAAAATGCTTTCGGTAACGGTTGTCAAGCTTCGCTGTGTCAGATTCAGAATTGTATCTTGCTGGTTGACTCCATTAACAAGGGGTGCAACCACCAAAGTAATAACACAAAAGCAGTAATACCAAGATAAGCAGGAGAGAGGAATTCTTGCCATTTGAGCGACTGACGACCATCAATGACTGCCAACAAGGGAATTATGCTTGTGCGCTGTTTGACAGCATCAAAGGCTTCCCCATAACGGGCTAATAATCTTCGATCGCCATGCCAAACCCCAAATAAATGGTGCAAAATCAATCCCAATGATGTAACTAAGGTAAATGTAGTACCCAACCATAGAGTATGGGCAATACACCACATAACTTGTCCGACCATTTGTGGATGTCGGGTGATGCGAATTATCCCAGTTTCATAGAGATGGACTTGGGGCTTTTGAATGGCAGCAATTTCTAGTAGATTGAATGTGGCGGGATACAAAAAGAAAAAAGAGATTGCCGACATGACCCAGACAAAAGTTTGCATCCCAAATAGTCCTTGGACTTGCCAGAGTTGCAAACCATCATAGCGGTGGTTGAAAAAGTAAATAATCAAAATAGCAGCCAAAGGTAGGCTGACTAAGGCAAAGATGATGCGATATAACCTTGCGCCAATGTATTTTTCTGCCCAAGGACGCAGTGCTGCTCCTCCACTGTGGGCGATCGCAAATAATATTTGTAATCCCAGCATCAAAAAATGACTGGAGGTCAGCCAAGTTGGTAGCATCAAAGACATAGGTAAATAATTTTAAAGCAAATTTAATTCTTGTATAACCAATACCACTAAAGTATTGAAAAGGTGAAATAGTTGCCGGGGTCGGTTTCCGTCCCGGCAAACTATTGAACTTGAAGGGTGAAATAGTTGCCGGGGTCGGTTTCTGTCCCGGCAAACTATTGAACCCGAAGGGTGGATCGGTTGCTGAGGTCGCTTTCGTTAAAAGCAAAATAATGTAGCTTGCTACTCAACAGCAATCAAAGAAGCGTTTGTACCCAAAGGTTACCGTAGGGTGACTTTAGTCAATATGTTATGTTACTGTCTTTTTCGGTGTGAAGTCTCCAAATTACTGAAGATGCAATAATCCGCGTTCTGCCAGATCGAACTGACACGCGCACTTTTTCCCTCGAATGCTGCTCCTTTCTTTAGTGTGTCGAGCCTTATGTCTGACCTTCCTTTTACTTTAGATCAGTTACGTATCCTCAAAGCGATCGCCGCAGAAGGGAGCTTCAAGCGAGCCGCCGATAGTCTCTACGTCTCGCAACCTGCCGTCAGTTTGCAAGTGCAAAATCTAGAGCGGCAACTTGATGTTCCTTTGTTTGACCGTGGTGGTAGACGGGCACAGTTAACCGAAGCCGGACATTTGCTCCTGGGCTACGGTGAAAAAATCCTGAGTCTGTGTCAAGAAACCTGTCGAGCGATTGAGGATTTACAAAACCTCCAGGGTGGTACTCTGATTGTCGGTGCTTCCCAAACTACTGGCACTTATCTTTTGCCACGCATGATTGGGATGTTTCGACAAAAATACGCCGATGTCGCAGTCCAATTACATGTCCACTCAACCCGTCGCACTGCATGGAGTGTTGCCAATGGGCAAGTCGATTTAGCAATTATTGGAGGTGAAATACCAGGGGAACTGGCTGAGTCTTTGGAAATTGTTTCCTATGCCGAAGACGAACTAGTGCTGATTTTGCCTGTAACCCATCCTTTCGCAAAACTTGAAAAAATTCAAAGAGAAGATTTATATAAACTCCAATTCATTGCTTTAGATTCCCAATCGACAATTCGTAAAGTTATCGACCAAGTACTATCACGCTGCGACATCGACACGCGACGTTTTCGAGTTGAAATGGAATTAAACTCCATCGAAGCAATTAAAAATGCCGTACAATCTGGGCTAGGAGCGGCATTTGTTTCGACATCGGCAATTACCAAAGAATTGCAAATGGGAGTACTCCACTGCACACCCATCGAAGGTGTGGTTGTGAAGCGAACTTTGTGGTTAATTTTTAACCCCAATCGTTACCGTTCTAAAGCAGCTGAAGCTTTTAGTCAGGAAATTTTGCCCCAATTTGCAACTCCTGGCTGGAATCAGCAAGCACTCAAAGCATCCCGTCGGGAGATAGTAGTAACTACAGTAGATGCTGTAGATGCTGAGGTTGCCACCCCTAGCGAGGATTAAAATTTAGTCATTGGTTTTTTGTCGTTGGTTTTTGTCCTTTTTTGTACCCTTCGGGAAGTTACCCTGATAGTAGGTATATTTGTTCTTTCTTTTTGCTTTTTTCTGACTAACCCAAAGCCCAATAACCAATGACTAATGGCTGCTAATTAATAATATGGAAGTTTACTGCACTCGTCCCCAGTGTCCGCGACCACAAAATCATTTTCCCGACCTCGATAATACGGCAACGTTGCGAACTGCCCAGCAGAAATTTTGTACGACCTGTGGGATGCCATTAATTTTAGCTGGTCGCTACATACCCACCAAGCAATTAGGCAGGGGGGGTTTTGGTGCGGCATTTTTGGCACGCGATCGCTATACTCCTGTGATGCGTCAATGTGTTGTTAAACAGTTTTTACCAGCAGGCAATTTAACCGCAGCACAACTAAAAATCGCCTTAAATTTATTTGAACGCGAAGCGACTGTTTTAGAGGAAATTGGCAATCAAAATGACCAAATTCCCGATTTATTTGCTTATTTTCCCGTTATCGTTGAGGGTTCTTCCCCTGGGGAACAAGAGCAATTTTTCTATTTAGTTCAAGAGTATATTGATGGTTTTAATCTTGAAGAAGAGTTAGAGCAAAGAGGTAGTTTTTCTGAATCCGAAGTTGTCGAAGTTCTCGGTGAAATTCTCAAAGTTCTGGATTTTGTCCACAACAAAGACATTATCCACCGCGATATCAAACCCTCGAATATTATGCGCGATCGCAATGGTAGACTTTATCTACTGGATTTTGGTGCGGTCAAACAAATTACCAAGTCGCTTACGGGTACAGCTTCAACAGGCATTTATTCCCAGGGATTCGCACCCCCAGAGCAAATTTCCGGTGGACAAGTGTTCCCCTCTAGCGATTTATACGCTTTAGCAGTAACGATTATTACTTTATTAACTCATAAAGACGCAAGCGAATTATTTGATGGTTTTACCAATCAATGGCAATGGCAAAACCATACTAATGTGAGTCCATATCTTGCTAAAATTTTGAATAAGATGCTGCAAAGTGCAGCCAATAAACGCTTTCAATCAGCCGCCCAAGTATTGGCAGGGTTACAAACTTTAATAAATTCCCCCTCACACTCCAAACAACCACCATTAAACCAACCAGCACCAACCCAAATTAATAATCCAGGGAATAATCCGATACAAGTTCCCAGAAAAACATCATCAGTACAACAATTTTCGACAATCGAGATACTGGTAGGAGCCGGATTTAGTGGTTTCCAGGGTGGATTGATTGCGATCGCACTGTATGGTCTGGTAAAGTCTCAAATAGTAGCTCTATTTATCTCTGGCGCAATTTTAAGCATCCTAATCTATGCTCAAACTAAACGCTGGCTAGAACGTTTCGATTTATTAATTATCCCAACAATTACTTTTGCCATTATTTATTTTTTCCCAACACTACAAGCAAGTCTGGGAATACAAACAGTAGTAGTTTTATCGGTTGCAGCAGGGTTGGTTTCAATTGCCTTGACTTCATTATTTCGCCTAATTTACAGATTACTATCGGAGATACTTTAATTAGTCTCTTCTCTAATTCTTAATCATCCATTAATCCTAAATTATTTTGAGGAGTTAAAAATCTCCTATGACCCAGAAGAATGAAACAGCAGTTCTTTTTTTGACGCTATTAATTACATTGGGATTAGTAGGTGGTGTTTACTTTTGGTTGGCTCGAAATATGAATGTAAAATTTGTATCTTCAAGCAGTAATTCGTCGCAGCAATCCTCACAATTATCTCCAAAAGCAAACGAAGAAACTCTTGCCCAGGTGCAAAACGTCCCTAGTGGATTATTTCGTTACGGTGGTAGTACAACTTGGGCACCTATTCGTAGAGAAGTAGATTCAGCCATCAAAACAGTTTTGCCCAAATATCAAATTAGTTACACCGATCCGATATCGGGAACACCAGGTTCGGGTTCGGGAATTAGAATGCTACTGGATAACCAACTTGCATTTGCCCAATCGTCCCGTTCCCTAGAACCTCAAGAACACCAGATTGCCCAGCAAAAAGGGTTTACCCTCAAAGAAATACCCATTGCCATTGATGGAATTGCGATCGCGGTTCATCCAAATTTAAATATTTCCAGTTTGACGATCGAACAACTCAAACAAATTTACACAGGTAAAATCACAAATTGGCAACAAGTTGGTGGACCAAAGTTACCTATTAAACCCTATTCACGTCGTTTAGAAGATGGGGGAAGCGTGGAGTTTTTTTCCAAAAATATTTTAGAACAAGAAAAATTTGGTAGTAATGTTCAATTTATCTTCAACACGACCGCAGCTTTAAGACAAATTGCCCAAAATGAAGGCAGTATTTATTACGCATCTGCACCGGAAGTCATTTCCCAATGTACTGTTAAAACCTTACCGATTGGACGCAAAGCAAGTGAAGTTTTTGCCCCACATCAAGAACCATCAGAGACTAAAAGCCAATGTCCACAACAACTCAACCAAATCAACCAAGAAGCGTTTCAATCGGGAAAGTATCCAATAACTCGAAGATTATTCGTGATTGTCAAGCAGAATGGACAAATTGACCAACAAGCTGGTGAAGCCTACGCTCGATTATTATTAACTGACCAAGGTCAAGCATTAATTTCTCAATCAGGATTTGTCAGAATTAAGTAGTTTAATCAGACAAAATCCAGAATTCACAATTAGTATAAACTTTGAGTATTGATTTTATAATTTTCTAGCTTTGGTACAGCGATCGTCAAATCCAACGAACATTAATTAATATGTCCGAATATGTCACAATATGTCGCAAAAAATGAAACACCAATTCTAATTCTGTCACTGCTAATCACAATTGCCCTAATAGCAGGTGGTTTTTGGTGGTTTAACAAAAATTTTAGTAGCTTAAACTTAAACTCCAATCAAGCGACTAATTCCCCAACAACTAATTCTCAACCAGATGATAACAACAAACCCGTAGAGGAAAAAAATACCTCTAGCACTGGCACAACTTTAGCTAGCTTGCAAAATGTCCCCACAGGACTATTTAACTACGGTGGAAGCACATCCTGGGCACCAATTCGTCTCGCAGTAGACTCAATCATTCAAAGAGAAAAACCCGAATATCGATTGCGATACGTACAACCAAATAATGTAACACCAGGTTCAGCTACAGGAATCCAGTCTCTCATCGATGGTCAGCTAGCCTTTGCTCAATCTTCTCGACCAATTACAGACCAAGAAATAGCTCGTGCCAAACAAAGAGGCTTTGACCTCAAACAAATTCCTGTAGCAATCGATGGATTAGCAGCAGCAGTCAACCCGAATCTAAGCGTTCCAGGCTTAACAGTAGAGCAATTAAAGTCAATTTACACGGGCAAAGTAAATAATTGGCAAGAATTAGGTGGTTCCGATATTCCTATCAAACCCTATTCCCGTCGGATTGAAGATGGTGGAACCGTCGAGCTATTTGTTCAGGACATCTTGGGTGGTCAAAAATTTGCTCCCACAGTGGAATTTGTTTCCACCACCACCCAAGCGCTGAAAAAAGTCGCAGAGAATCCCGGTAGTATTTACTTCGCTTCTGCACCAGAAGTAGTTCCCCAATGCTCGATTAAACCTTTACCCTTGGGACGAACCCCAGGTAAATATGTTAGCCCTTACCAAGAACCATTCATTCTCCCGTCTGAATGTCCCGGTAAACGCAACAAACTAAACATTGAAGCATTTCAATCTGGTAATTATCCAATTACCCGTAATCTGTTCGTGGTGGTCAAACAGAATGGGCAAATCGAACAACAGGCTGGTGATGCATACGCCAACTTACTACTTACACAGCAAGGACAGGAACTAATTTCCCAAGCTGGATTTGTGAAAATTCGATAATTTAAAGATGATGCTCAATCAAAAAGCAGCGTGAGGAGAGTATCTAGAAACCCCCCTACAGCGCCATCTAGCCAGTTTTGCGACCCCAGCACGGAGATGACATTACCGTGCCGTGGATGCCCTAATTGACTCGGTTGATCGACTCAGCAGGTAAGCAGATTAGATTATCGCCTTGAGTCAAAATTAGACCGCGTTGACGCAGTTTACCCATTAGACGAGTCACAGTAACGCGAGTTGAACCGATCGCACTACCAATTTGAGCATGGGTTAGAGGGAATGGCAAACAGTAACCGCGAATAACATCAGGGTCAGTTTCACTCATCGCTGGCTCACCATATTCCTCAATCAACAAAGTGAGGAAGCCCAGGAGTCGGTCAATTGTGCGCCGTTGTCCTAAGGCACTCAACCACAGCAATTTACGCTGGTGCTGATACCTGAAAGCATCCATGACTTCGCGGCGGAAATGGGGCCAGTTGTCTAAGTCATGCCAGTACATCCACAACACCGCAGTTTGGTCAACGTGGGCGTAAGCTTGGAGTGTGAAAGGAGACTGAGCAACAATTTCAAACGGCTGACCCGCACCAACGAATCCTAAGAAAGCTTCTTCTGGAGTTCGATTGATGCGACGGGACGTTAACTGACTGGCTGTAGCACTGACTTGAGCGGTTCCGACCATGCGGATCGCACCCCTTTGCACTAAGTACAACAATCCAGGTCGAGCTGGAATGCGCTCATCTTTGCTGAAGGTACGGCAGCGATAGTGTTCTTGAGCCCAGTCAAGAATACGTTGCCAAGTTAAAAAAGGACGTGATGCCTCTGAAAAGGAGGATGGAGATTGCATAGGTAACAAAGAGCGTTTGGCTGAAGACAAAGACGTCAAAATAAAAGGTGCAAGGAGTGTCTTTGTGTGGCACTTTCAGGCTTAACACCTAACGTGCCAGCCATGTTAAAGGGTAGAAATAACTCTCTACTCTTTTTGTTATACATCCTACTGTACAATGAAGGTAGTGAATTTTACCGATTATTTATTAAATTTCATGGAATTCTTATTTTTCTCCTCCTAAATTAAATCTATATTAAAGTTATGTCGGAAGGTAGATGACATAAGAATACGAATTTTGGTACTCACCCCTACTGTCATCAGTATACTCTGTGCAGCAAATGCTACCAGTTAGCAAATACACATCAATTAAGCAGTTAGTAAATGGTCATTTCCAAGTATCGCTAAGTATTTATGCTTCCTATGCGAAAAACTTATACATGCTCAAAGAAGGGAATTTTGTCTATCAAAGTCGAGAAAAATGTAAAGTTTTGTATCTTTCTGGGATAGCTCTGAAGCTGGGTAAGGGTTATCAGGTGGATGCTTCAGCGATCGCACATCAAATTGCTTCTCATTTTTTAAGAAATTGTGACAAAGATTTCCAAGTTGAGATATTAGGCTCTGGTTTGATTCAGGTTGAAGTTGCGGATGCGGTAATCGCGGGCTGTTTTCAAAGTCTGATTGAGGGAGTGGGGGGGGGGAGCAAGTTTTTTACCTTCTTCAATGTCTCTGGCTTCTGATTCCCTGTTTGGGGTGCAGTATGCTCACGCACGTTGTTGCTCTTTGTTAACATTGGGGGAGCGCGAGGGATTGATACGAATTAATCAACACCTACAGATACCCTGGCTAATCGAAGATGAAGCTGGTGGGGATAGGGTGGAGGGAAAATTCCGTTTAAACGATTTAACTTCTTGGCGTTTAATTGGCGAACTTGTAGCTGCATTGGACGATTTCGCCGATCGCGATCGCGTTGATATGGGACATTGGCAGAAAACAGCAATATCTATAAGTAAGGCTTTTGAGGATTTTTGGCGGAGTTGTCGCATTTGGGGTGAGGTGAAAATCGACTCACCCGAACTGGCACTTACGAGATTGGGATTGGTACTGGTGACTCAAGTTGTATTGCAGTTTCTTTTGGAAGATAAGTTAGGCATTTCTGCCCTTCGAGAATTATAAGGAAATTTGTTTTTTGTTCAATTCTTAAAAGATAATAAATTTTTGTAACAATTGTTGACAGAATGAGGTAGTCGAGCTACATTTACTGGTGTGTGAGGAGCGAACCAGCAAGGACACCGAGACGAAACACGGCCAGTCGTCGGTGTCCTTTCTGATTTTTTATTATTTGATAGTAGTTAATTGGTTAGTGGTTAATAGTTAATTGGTGGATGTTTGTGATGTACAATTCAAGCAAATGCCGAATCAGCAATAAGCATTAACTCAAAAGAAATTTTTCGATGGCGGCTGCGACACCATTTTGTTCGACATTGGGAGCAATCCATTGTGCGATCGCCTTGACTCCATCAGGGGCATCACCCATTGCGACACCAATACCAGCATATTGCAGCATTTCTAAATCATTAAAATTATCACCAATAGTCATGACATTAGCTGGTTGAAGTCCCAGCATTTGTTCTGCGAGGTAGCGAACTGCTGTACCTTTATTCACAGATGGATTTGTCGCTTCAAAGAAGGTTGCCACTGAGGTGGTCAGGTAAAGTTCTGCGGGTGTATATTGACGACGTAAATTTCCTAGTAACTGACTAATAATATTGGCATCATCGCACAGAGCTAGAACTTTGGTTGGTTCATTGCCGAGGGTTTCGCGCAAATCACCAACAGGAATAGCATTTATATTGGAACGTTTTGCATAGATTTTGCTTTCCCTGGTGAGTTCCCGCACATAGAGTTCGTCATTGATATAAAAATGTACCGATAATAAGTCCTTTAATTCGGGTTGCTCGAAATAATCGAGTAATTGCTCGGCTGTTTCCCGTTTGACTGTAAGGTGTCGGTGAATTTTACTTGTTGCGGGTTCTTGAATCCAAGCACCTTGATATGCAATTAAAGGTAGAGTTGAACCGATTTCCTGATGGAAACGCAAAGCCGAGCGATACATTCTTCCAGTGGCGATCGCAACTTGGATTCCTTTTGTTTGTGCTTGTGCGATCGCACGAGTCACTGTTTTGCTAATCCTATTTGAGTGTCCGGCGATCGTCCCATCAATATCGACTACTAGCAGTTTGATATCATTTGTCGATGTATTCTCATTGGTCATCAAAGTTTTTTGCATAAATAGCTGTCTCATCAGGTGAATCCCCAGTATGAGGTTATCAGGGTGACAGTGTACAGCATATGAAAAAAGATTTGCACGTAAGGTTGAGTGAACGTAGATTAAATAAGTTACGCCAATACGCAGTAGACAAGGATAAAACGATAACTCAAGTAATAGAAGAATTAATTGATACCTTGTTGGAAACAAAATAAATACTTTGGCACAATCTCACATTGACTGAGTACAGTACAGATGTGAGGATAAAAGCTGTTTCAGCTAATGCCGCATCTGGGGAGAAGGGAAAAAAGAATAATACTAGGACTTACCAAAAAGACTAAGCAATACAATTAACGAGCTAATCTCTTGGTTTAATATCGCACCTTGTATATTATCCTTGGCTTTTTGGAAAAGTCGAGGATATTAAATAAAAGACCAATGTTCCTGATGGGAAGCTAATGGCTACAATAAAGGGTGTCGATCGCAAAAAAGTAAATTAAGTTGACTTCCGAATCTTCTACCGCACAACGTCCAACGTTCATCCTTGTCGATGGACACTCACTCGCATTCCGTTCGTACTTCGCTTTTGCAAAAGGACGAGAAAAGGGATTGCGAACAAAATCGGGAATCCCCACCAGTGTTTGCTTTGGTTTCCTCAAATCGCTTTTGGAGGTAATTGCCAAGGAACAACCCAGTAATATTGCGATCGCATTCGATTTGGGTTTACCGACTTTTCGTCATGAAGCTGATGATACCTATAAAGGCGATCGTCCGGGTACTCCTGAAGATTTTGTTCCGGATTTGAAAAATCTGCACGAATTATTGGATGCGCTCAATCTCAAGGTGTTGACTGCACCAGGTTATGAAGCGGATGATATTTTGGGAACTTTATCACAAAAAGCTACTAATGCTGGCTATCGGGTGAAAATTCTCACGGGAGATAGGGATTTATTTCAATTGGTTGACACGGAGAAAGAAATCAAGGTTCTCTATTTAAGTAAGGAATCGTTACAGCGATCGAGTTCTGGTTTACCTGAGTTTGGAGAAGCGGAAGTTAAGGATAAACTTGGTGTTTTACCTTCGCAGGTGATTGATTATAAAGCGCTTTGCGGTGACAGTTCTGATAATATTCCTGGTGTGAAGGGAATTGGTGATAAAACCGCAATTCAATTATTAAATACGTATAATTCTCTTGATAATGTCTATGCTTCGTTAAGTGAAATTAAAGGTGCAACTCTGAAAAAGCTGGAAGCTGGCAAGGAGGATGCCCAAAGGTCGCGCTATTTAGCTACTATTGTTCAAGATGTTCCTATTGAAATAAATTTAGATGACTGTAAGTTAGAAGGTTTCGATACAAGTAATCTAATACCAATTTTAGAGAAATTAGAATTTAATTCGTTTCTTGGGAAAATCAATCAAATACAAGAACGTCTTGGTGGTGTTATCGCTGAAAATCAAGATTCTTTGACAGATAAAATAACTAATACAAATCAAGATAGAACTAATACTAATACTAATATTAATACTGTTTCTAACAGTTCAGTTTCTAGCAGCGATTTCGATTTATGGTTTTGGAGTCCAGAGGATACCGACGCATTACAACAACAACCGACTTCTGATGTTCAACCGCAAATTATTGACACTGAAGCGAAATTAGATGAGTTAATTAAAATATTAAAGAGTTACACAAATCCACAAATACCTGTGGCATGGGATACGGAAACTAGCGATTTAGAACCTCGTGATGCAAAATTGGTCGGTATTGGTTGTTGTTGGGGTATCAAACCTGGTGAAGTTGCTTATATTCCCCTAAATCATTGTCAAGGTGAAAATCTAAGTCAAAATTTGGACTTAGAAACAACACTTGCAAAGCTAAAGCCAATACTCGAAAATGATGAATATCCAAAAGCTTTCCAAAATACTAAATTTGACCGTTTAATTTTTAGATGTCAGGGAATTAATCTAGCTGGAACTGTATTTGACACAATGTTAGCTAGTTATGTTTTAAACCCAGATAATAGTCACAATTTAAATGCGATTACCGAGCGATATTTGGGTTTAAATTTAAATACCTATGAAGATTTGGTTCCCAAAGGTAAAAATATTGGCGATATTGAGATTAAGAAAGTTGCTTATTATTGCTGCTTACAAGTTCATGCCACATTTCAACTGGTTGCAAAGATGCGGGAAGAACTTGAGAAAAATTCAATTTCTTTAAAGTTACTTTTGGAAGTTGAACAACCGCTTGAACCAGTTTTAGCGGAGATGGAATATTCGGGAATCCGTATCAATACAGATTATCTGCAAGAACTTTCGCAAATTTTAGAAACTGATTTAGCTAAGTATGAAAAAGAAGTTTATGAAATTGCTGGGGAAACATTTAATTTAGGTTCTCCCAAAAAACTTAGCCAAATTTTATTTGAAAATCTAGGTTTAAGTACTAAATATTCGCGCAAAATCCAAACAGGTTATTCTACAGATGCCGCAACTTTAGAACGTTTAAGTGAAGTTGACAATACGGGAATTATAGAAGCAATTATCGAATACCGTACACTTTCCAAATTAAAATCTACTTATGTCGATGCATTACCAAAATTAGTACGTCCAGATACTCAGCGCATCCACACAGATTTTAATCAAACTGCAACATCTACAGGACGTTTATCTTCATCGAATCCCAACTTACAAAATATCCCAATTCGGACTGCATTTAGTCGTCTTATTCGTAAAGCATTTTTACCTCAAAATGGATGGTTGATGGTAGCTGCTGATTATTCGCAAATAGAATTACGAATTTTAGCTCATTTATGTGAAGAACCAATTTTGTTGCAAGCTTATCAGAATAATGAGGATATTCACACAGTTACCGCAAGATTAATGTTTGAAAAAGACGATATTTCCGATAGCGATCGCAGAGTAGCTAAAATCATTAATTTTGGTGTAATTTATGGTATGGGTTCGCTGAGATTTTCCCGTTCTACTGGTGTCGATAAAAATTTAGCGAATGAGTTTATCAAGAAGTTTTATACCCGCTATCCCAGAATTTTTGAATATTTGGAAACTGTGAAAAAGCAAGCTATATCTAATGGCTATGTTGAGACTATTTTAGGTCGTCGTCGCTATTTTGATTTTACAGTCAATAGTTTACGAAATTTAAAAGGCACGAATCCCGAAGAGATTGATTTGAGTAAGCTGAAAAATTTAGGTGCTTACGATTCTGGTTTACTTCGTGCTGCTGCAAATGCTCCAATTCAAGGTTCTAGTGCTGATATTATTAAGATTGCAATGGTACGTATGCAAGAGGTTTTAAAAAACTATCGAGCTAGATTGTTGTTACAAGTTCATGATGAATTGGTGTTTGAAGTTCCACTCAATGAATTAGATGAATTACAAGTACAGATTAAGTCAGTCATGGAAAATGCGGTAAGTTTACGAGTTCCATTGTTAGTCGAAGCTCGTGCTGGTGATAATTGGATGGATACAAAGTAAAAAGGTATAAAGGTATTTTAGATTTTGGATTTTAATTTCCTTCTGACTTCTAATTTCTAACTTCTGATTTCTAACTTCTAATTTCTAACTTCTGATTTCTAACTTCTGATTTCTAACTTCTGATTTCTGATTTCTGACTTCTAATTTCTGACTTCTGACTTCTGACTTCTAACTTCTAACTTCTGACTTCTGATTTCTGACTTCTCGATTTTAAACAATAAATATACTCTAATGGTAATATCCGATCGCTGGCTAGAATGGTTAACTGTATTTAGTTATATTGGGTTAACACTATTTGTAATTGGGTGTATTCTCATTGCGGGAAAAAATAAAGCTTAATTTCTTAAAAATCTTCATCGCTAAAAAATTCCGGTTCATCATCAAACTTAGAATTCCCACCTCCTGAACCCGCAAAACCCCATAAAGGTTTGAGAATTGCCACACTAATCATCCCAATACCCGCACTAAACGCTAAAACCAAACCAAACGGTATTTGAATCGACTGGGAAGAGAGAAATTTTAGAGATATTGGTTCTGCATTTTGAACTGAAATAACCGCGATCGCAATCACCCAAACTGCAATGATTAGTGATGTCAATAAGTTCACAATAGTTTTCATTTTATTAATTTATATCAAGTTTTGTAAATTTTTTATAATTACAATCATAAAGATTTTAGTTCCAAAATCAATAGGTACAATACTAGTAGTGGCTGACAAAATAGAAAATATTTAAACCAGTTTGATAACTAGAAAATTTGTATCTAAGATAGCTTTTGTATTTGTCACAATAGATATAGCAGAGTCCGAGAATTTTCATTCTGTGGTGCTTCAACTCAAATTTGAGTATGGGAAGAAACTACAATTAATTTTTTAATAGTATAGATTGTATCCAAATAGTAACTAAATTAAGATTCTTAGTTTTGTACTAGAACTAATTGCCGTATAAATAATTGCTCTATTTTTACTAAGTGTCTATTTTTTATGACATTAATGCTGAATTTTATTTACATCTTTGTTTAAATCTTCAAAGTCAGCTAATTTCAGATAATTTGCTAACTATATTTTCTCTCACCCAACCCGAACAATGTCAACCCCTGAGCGACCATTCGCCAGTTATCATCTTTGGTCTTTAATTGCCCCAGCAGAGGGACAACAACGCTGGCATTGCCAAATGCGAAGGGGGTTTATTAAAGCACGGCAACATGAACCGCAAGTCAAAGCGCTGCTCAAAAATGTGAGTCCATCACAGAGTGTAGGTTTATTAGCACAAAGAGGTGTGTACGAGTTTCATTACAATCCTAGACTATTGAAAGTAGCAAACGGAGTTGAAAAAGTTGCAGAGTTGTTGAAATTAAGCGAAAGCAGTGACGAAGTTCGACAACGGGTAATACAAATTTTGAAAAATTATTACTCATCCCCAATGCTGGCAGATAAAAGGATTTTGCTGTTAACACGAGGAGATGAAGGATTCCCCAAAGCGATCGCAATCAAAAAAGAAAATTACAGTTTCCGCTTGTATGCAACAATGGACTGCGTTTTTATCGAACGTGATACCTCTTTGGAATCAATATCGAATTTACGTACTTTGCATATTCTCGATTTTAAAACTGGTAAATCTCCATTCGACCAACGACAAGCTTTAGTTTATTTATTGGCAGCTCGTTATTTATACCCTGAGTATGAAGCGGTAGCATCTTTTTATAATTTAGAGTCTGACAAAAAATCAGAGTTGATTGCTATATCTAATCATGAGTTAGATAATGTTGAAAATGAACTAGCTGATATTGCCCAAAAACACCAGGAAGATATGTCTAGATTCCACGAAGAATCACAAATTTTTAGTATGATTTTCCCACCAAACCCAGGCTATCATTGTCGTTTTTGTCCATTTAAGTCTATCTGTAAATTTTCCAGTGTCACTGTGGCTCGACTTTAATATTTGTGGGTTGTAGGTGTAATTAATTTACTCTCTAAAATTCAAAATTTAAAATATCTTTGGAATCAATCAAGATGTGTATGAAAATACATTTTTTATTAATTTTTCTATTAATTTTAGATTAAAAATGCAATTTTTATATCCTCCGGAAACAGCTTTCATCCTCGTGAATAAGGAAGCTGTATAGGTTAGTGAATCTCATCATCACTTTGGATTTAAATGTATTTTGAATTATAGTTTTCTCTTTTTCCAATTGCCTTGTCATTCGATTAAAATAATTACGGCACTGGAACTGTGATTAATTTTGCTGTTACTTAATACATTTGAGTTAATTAAATGGCGACAATAGTAAACCACTCTGAAAGAGCATTGTAGTCAAGTAACACATCATCACGAAACCCATGGTTAATCAGTTTAGTCCCAAGGGAGACATATAAATATGAAAATGTGGAAGTTGACTGTTACAGTGCTTATCTTTGGTGCAGTAGCATCAGCTTGGAAAATTAGTTCAATTCATATTAGCAAAGCTGATGTTTACAATGTTTCCGCAAGTACCCGCTTCAAGCCAAGCAAAACTAGTGAACTAAATACTAATATAACAATAACAAGGGATTTTGAACACTCTTTACAAATTAATCCCAACAATACAAATTCTTACTCAAAAAATGCTTTCAATGAATATAAATTAGGCAATTATCAAGGTGCAATTGACAACTATAACCTAGCGTTAAAAGTCAATCCTAATGATGCAGAAATCTACAGCCATCGAGGAGCAGCAAAAGCCAGTTTAAAAAAATATCAAGATGCGATCGCAGATTATGATAAAGCCATCGAAATCAATCCCGAATCAGTGGAATCTTATGTAAATCGGGGACTTTTGTTTGCCAGTTTAGGGAATTACGAAAAAGCAATCCAAGACTACAATATATCAATTAAAATCGATCCTAAATACGATAATGCTTACTTCAATCGGGGAGTTGCACACTACAAATCAGGCAACAAAAAAGCCGCAATTGCAGACTCGAAAATACTCGCACAACACTACAAAAGCCAAGGTGCAGCGGTTGACGCAGAGGAAATACTGAACAGCATGAAGCAATTTGATAAGTAGAGGTGTTTTCATGCAGTTCGATTTAGGATTGATAATCTTCCTAGAAACCCTATTGTATAGTGCCTGTACATGTTTCTATAAAATATCCCAATTATAGACTTATCAATTGTATGATTCTTAGGGGCAGAGTTTATTCTGCCCCTAAAATTTTGGGTTCAAATTAGAATTCAATCTTGAAAATTTACAACTTAAAATCTAAAACTTAAAAATCCAATGATTAACCAACAGACACCAACATTACAACGCTTTGGAAAATATTTAATTCCACATCGCAAAACCATTCCCATCGCACTAGGGTTTGTAATTCTTGCTGCAATAATGCAGGGGTTAGCTCCATTTTTAATTGGTTGGTCGATTGATAATCTAATTGCTAAAGGGAACTTGCCAGGATTGATGCAAATATTATTGCTAATCTTAGTTGTTTATTTAGCTGGATTTACAGCGACACGTGCCCAAATTCTGCGGACAAATTGGATTACTCAAAACGTACTGGCACAACTGCGGCAAGACATCTTCACCAAACTACAAACCCTACCACTCAGCTTTTTTGATACGAGTTCCGCAGGGGATTTAATGAGTCGCTTGCTAAATGATGTGAGTACAGTCAATCAAGTATTTGGACTTGCGATCGCGCAAATTGTCGGTAGTATATTTAGTTTACTGGGAATTGCGATCGCAATGCTTGTGGTTAATCTCCAATTAGGGTTATTAAGCAATATTGTGATTCCTTTAGTGGTTATTATTACTACCGTTTTTGGTAAATTGGCACGCAATAAATTTCGCGTCACACGTCAAAGTATTAGCGAACTTTCAACTAGGATAGAAGAAGATTTAGGAAGTATTCGCGAAGCCCAATTATTTAACCGCAGCGAATTAAATATCAATAATTTTAACAAACTCAATGCTGCAAACCGCAAGGCAAACATTCAAGCAGTAACAATTACAGCAGCTTTTTTACCGACTATAGATGTTTTAAATACCCTATCAGTCGCAGCTATATTCGCATATGGTAGCTATCTTGTAATTATAAATAAGATGACTGTGGGAACTGTAACAGCTTTTCTGATTTATTTACAGCAATTTTTCCAACCACTGCAAATTCTCAGCCAATTTTACACCCAAGCTCAATCCGCATTAGCTGGACTAGAACGGATTTTTATACTATTAGATGAACCATCTCAACTTACTGATGCAATTGATGCCATAGAAATGCCGCAAATTAATGGAAAAGTTGATTTTGAAAATGTGACTTTTGGCTATAAACAAAATCAAACTGTACTTAAAAACGTCAATGTACATGCAAAATCAGGAGAAATGATAGCACTGGTTGGTGCAACAGGAGCAGGTAAAAGTACGATTATAAACTTGATTTTGCGCTTCTATGATGTCACAAAAGGAGCTGTTAAAATTGATGGGATTGATGTTCGTCAAGTAACGCAAGCGAGTTTACGTCGTCAAATTGGTATAGTGTTGCAAGATATGGTTTTGTTTAGCGGTACTATTGCCGAAAATATTGCCTTTGGAAATCCAGAAGCGACACCAGCAGAAATCGAAGCAGCAGCAAAAATTGCCAATGTCCATGAATTTATTTTGACGCTTCCCCAAGGTTACGATACAGCAGTGGGAACAAGAGGGGTTAGCCTATCTCAAGGACAAAGACAGTTAATTAGTATTGCCCGTGCAGTGTTAGTTAATCCGCGAATTTTAATATTAGATGAAGCAACAAGTAGCATCGATACTCGCACTGAAGAATTAATCCAAGATGCAATGTCAAAACTTTTAAAAAACCGGACAAGTTTTGTAATTGCCCATCGTTTGAGTACGGTGACACAAGCTAATAAGTTATTAGTAATTCAGCAAGGTGAAATTCTTGAACAAGGTACTCATGCTGAATTAATTGCCCAAAACGGAGTTTATGCAAACCTATATTCTTTACAATTGGGTGCAGATACTATCTCTACCATATCCCCAACTTATTGAATAAGTCAGGAGTATGGGAGAAAAGAAAAAATTCAACTATTGGTAGATAAAACAGTCTTACTAGTGATAGATGTAGCTTCGCAAGTTTCACTACAAGGTTTAAGCACACCTACAAATGTGACTTTCTACCGTCAAGATAGAGGATTATTGATGGTGACACCACGAAGCTCTGCACAAGGTACTTTGGAGGTGACTCTCCAAGAAACTACAGATTTTGCAATGGATAGAACCGCATTGCGAATCGAAAATAATGGTGCAGTGTATTTAAATTAGGGAATTGGGAATTGGGGAATTGGGGATTGGGAATTGGGATTACACAGAATTCAGAAGTTTGAAGTCAAAAGCTTTGTATATGGCTTTTGCTTGCAATTAATTGTGGTTCTATTGACTGTAATTCGTGTTGTACGTGTTTCCGGCTAATTTGACATCAATGGGGAAAAATTTATTTCTTGATTGGTGTTCCTTAAGAATTAGTTTTTATCTCTAAAGACTAATATCATATTTCCCAATGCCCAATGCCCATTCCCCAATGCCCTACTTATTCAAAATCTGCGTCAATTTATCAAGTAATTGCACTTCCTTCTTATTATCTTCCAAGGTGCGGGATAAAACGATCGCACGTTCGTAGAAATTACGTGCAGTTTGGAAATTACCTTGTTTTTCGTAAAATAAAGCGTAGGATTCAAAGGTTTTCAATTCCTCAGGAATATTACCCAATTGCCTCGCTAATATCAAACGCTGCGACAGCAACTCCGAAGCTCTTTCCTTCCTTCCCACCGAACTATGTGCAGCTACTAACCCATCAATAGCACGAAACTCATTTATGCGATCGCGTGTGCGAGTTGCGAGTCTCAAACCATAACCAAATGTACCGATGGTGTTTTGGTAATCTCCCATCGCTAAATAAGCTTCACCCAAATTATTATAAGTGTTACCTTCAGCAATCGGGTCGTCAACAATACGGCGATAAGTTAACGCTGTTTCATAAAGCTTAATCGCTTTGTTATAATCACCCAATCTTGCCGTTGCTAAACCCAAATTACTTAAGGACAAACCCTGAGCTTCCGCGTTCTTAATTTGACCAGCAATTTCTACCGCTTCGGCAAAAGCTTCCCTTGCCGCAGCTGATTCACCCTTTTGTAACAACAAACTACCAACATTATTTAAACCGAAAACTTGTCCGCGAAAATCTTGAGTATCCCGTGCGATCGCTAATCGACGACGAATCGCATTTTCAGCCTCTTTAAATTGACCCAATTCAACATAAGCCTTACCGAGTAAATCGTAAGCTAAACCCTGTGCTCTGAGGTCGCTAATCCCATGATAAATCTCCAACGCTTGCAATAACGAAGTAACAGCCTTCTCAGGAGTCTTATACTGTAACTGCTGCTCGGCAATCCGTATCAAACTATCAGCTTCATTCCTACCATCCCGTGATACAGTTTGCTGTTTCGGGTAATGCAATTGTTCGGTAATATCAGCTGCATTTGCCGTAGTTGGCATCAACAAACAAGCAAAAAGAAATATGTAAAAAGTATAGGGATGCTGCTTTTTGGGTGTGAACATTGGTCGCATTTGCCCTAATGATGAATCTTTCGGTTTCATAAAAAAAAATTCCCGTAGAATTTCGGGTTTAAGTAGAAGGCTTTAGAAAAGTTATTTTTTACAAAAAAAACACTTGTTAACAGTGTTTCTACCCAACTGCTGCCGGGAGAAGATTCTCGCCCAAATATATAGCACGTATGTCTATTGGCAATTTCTCCTCAAGCATACGATAGCCTTCCTGGAGAAAATTGGCTACTTCGTGCGGAGCAATTGCTTCCCCTTCCGCTTGAAGATACGCAGCAATGCGCGTTTCACTCCAATGAAAAGTTTGTGCCATCAGCACCATCAACCGCAGCATTGGAGATAACAGTTCCAAAGACTGTTCGACATAGCACCATAGTGGTGGGGAAGTTGCCTTCAGCGAATAGTGAATAGCTTCTGTGGGGGGTAGTTCAATTTCATTAATACAATATGCCGTCATGTTAATCAGCCAATTTTGCAGCGTTAGATTTTCATTCCCAGGCTGAGTTAAATCTAGTCCAGCAAGTTCATGATAAATATGTTTCCACGTCAGAGCAAATAAATAATCGGCTTGGACGGGAGAACGGGCTGAGTGACGAATCAAAGTATATACTATAGGGCTATAACGGCAAAAAATCGCCGTAAAATACTTACCAGCATCAGGGTTTAGCTGAAATAAATTAATCAATTCCAAGTCACTGTGGTGAAATAACGACTTGACAAGCGGATGACTAGCTTCCGGGAAATGGGGAATTTGCATAAAGTATAAACAGTTAGACGGAGTTAGAGTTAATTTTGTTAATATTGACTAAAATTTAGCAGAGTCATAGTTAATCGCATATTATTTTGATGACGGTACGATTTTGAGTCAACCGTCGAATACATCCGCAATTGATACACTGGAAACACAGACTTATAATTTAAGTCCTATTTAATCAAAACAAAAGCCGCTCCCTTATACAAAAAATTGAAGTTTTCATGGATATAGCAGTTAGTGTGACATGGTGGTTCCTGCTCTCGCCTTTGACTTTAGGCTCATTTCTGCCTTCCCTGCCATTGGATAGTCTAATCTCTACCCAGGGGATTATGGTGATGCTGCTGGCTGCATACGCTGGGGCTATGTGGATGTTTTTGACGAGTGCGCCAAAAGTATACACGGTAATGGTGTCGGATTTAGAAATCGCCCGACAATTATACGAAGGATTGCTCGACCTACCAGCTGCCGAAGTTCCTTTACACTATTACTACAACTACGAGCAAACCATTGGTGCTGCGGGAATTGACCCTCTTTATATGTCTACTGGTGCTAGCTATGCTGGCAGTCGCATGACCAATGCGAGTGAAGGACTTTGGTATCAATTAAAGAAGAATACGCAGCTTCATGTCATTACAGGGGCAAGTTTGGGCAGTAAAAATCAACAGCGTCACGTTTGTTTTGACCATGATGCACTGGAGTTGATTTTGATGCGGGTTGAGGTACGGGGGTTGAAGTTTAAAATTCGCGATCGCAAGCCCTTAAAGTTCTTGGTTAAAGATTATGATGGTCGCGTCATTGAAATGGCAGAAGTAGCAAGTTAATACATTTTGTATTATTGTAGAGACGCAAATCTTGCCACGGGGAGTATCCCCGTGGCAAAGTTTGCGCGATACATCGCGTCTCTCTATATTCATATTCCATCGCGTCTCTATATTCATATTCAAATGATAAATGAACATGAAAATGCACGCTTCTGCGTGATATCTTTATTTAGATTTAGAGAGACGCGATATATCGCGTCTCTACATATCAGATAATCGAATTATGCAACCCGCAGATTTTAGATGGGTTAATTGTCTAATAAACTCATCAAAGCGTTAAAATTAGAATCTTGTTGCAAATCTTCCCCTCCCATTTCTAATTTTGTCAATTGATGTTGAATTGCCTCAATCACAAAAGGCATATTTCCCTCTTGGGCAATTCTTAACTGGGTTCGTTTAATTTTGATTTGTCTATCTAAATTATTGTCAGTGCGGATGAAATCGTGCTGTATGGCAACCATAAATAAATGCACACTAAAAAAGCGTTAGATGATTTTGGCAAATTATCCCTCAAAATTGTAAAATTTAATAATTTTTTTATTTTTTCTGATTTTTTTTCTAACTTTAAGCGATTTGCGAAATGATTGGTTGGCTTTGCTTGATTTGGGAATCTAAAATTGCCGCATACAGCGAACTCGTCTCCAATAACTCCCCATGCTTACCTTGAGCGACAATTTCCCCCTTATCGATTAGTAAGATTTTGTCCGCATTGCGAATACTACTAATACGCTGTGCGATCGCAATGATTGTACATTGTCTAGCTTGCCTTAATTTTTCTAATGACTCTAAAATTAGGCTACCTGTTTTCGCATCGACTGCGGAAGTTGCGTCATCAAGAATTAGAATCTGAAAATCAGTCAAAACAGTTCTAGCGATTGCCACTCGCTGTTTTTGCCCCCCCGATAAACCAATTCCCCTTTCCCCAACAATTGTGTTGTAACCATCAGGTAAAGTGCTGATGAAATCGTGAATTTGAGCAATTTTTGCCGCTTCAATGATTTGCTCAGAACTTGCATCAGGTAAACCATAGGCAATATTTTCGTGAATTGTACCAGAAAACAAAGTCGCATCTTGGAAAACAGTCGCAACTTGCGATCGTAAACTCTCTAATTTCAAATCACGCACATCGTACCCATCAATCTGCACTACTCCTGATGTCACATCGTAAAAACGGGGAATTAAATTGGCAATAGTACTTTTACCGCTTCCCGTCATTCCCACAATAGCGATAAATTCACCCGATTTAACCTCAAAGGAGATATTTTTAAGTATTTCTGTTGTCGAACCTGGATAGCGAAAATCTACATGCTCAAACTTAATTTCACCTTTAATATCACTCGCATTTAAAACTATTGCATTCGGATGATTGTAAATATCAATTTTGGCATCAATTATTTCATAAACTCGTTTTGCAGATGCAGCAGCTTGGGCTATTACACCAGCAGCAAACCCAATTTGTAAAACAGGTTGCAGAATAAATACTAAATAGGAATTAAAAGCAATCAATTCACCTAACGAAAACCGATTACTAATTACCTCCGCACCACCAAATCCAATCACTGCCAAACTAATCAAATTACTCAACAAAAATAGAAACGGAAATAAATTTCTTAATACCTTAACAGTCTGAATGTTTACTGCTAATAACTCCCCATTCAGCGTCGTATAACGTGATATTTCCGACTTTTCCCGCACAAAAGCTTTGACAACCCTTACCCCAATTAAATTTTCCTCTAAAATACTATTGAGGTTTGCAAGTTTAGCTTGCACCATCCCAAATAACTTGCTATTTTTCTTAAAAAATTGACTTAATAAAAACCTGCTATTGGTATTGCTGTCAATGTAATTAATGCCAACTTCCAATTCATTGTAAACACAATTACACTACTAGTAATTAAAGTAATTAAACCACTAGTAACTTGCAGTAGAGTTGTGCCAATAAAAGTACGAATTTGTTCAACATCGCTAGTAATGCGAGTCAACAATTGCCCTGAAGAGGTATTCTTGTAATAACTCAAACTTAAATTCTGAGTTTTACTAAAAACTTGATTGCGTAGTCTGTAAGCAACATTCTGCGAAACAGATTCTGCACAAAAATTTTGTCCAAAACTAAATATTCCCCTGCCAACTGCTGCTAAAACCAATAAAAGCGAACATTTAAACACAACATCCAAATTATTTTCCGAAATACCTCGATCGATTCCCCAGCGAAATAACTGTGGAGTTAGAGCATTTGTGGCAATTAGCAGTAGCAAACTAATGATACCGACAAACACTAACCAAGGATATAGTGCTAGGATTTCCAGAACTCGACGTAATGAAGGGGTTGAAGAATGAGACTTTGGTTCTTGTGACATATTCGCAGAAAAAGCACGTGCGGATAATTATAATACAACGCTTACGTGCCAGGATTCATTTATCTTCAATTAGATTTGATGACTCTATCTAAAGACTTGAGAGTATTTAAAATGTGGAATTTTAATTTTTTTAACGCAAAGAAGCGCAAAGGTTTATGCAGAGAGAAGTTTGCGGGAGATTATTCTTCCGCAAAACTTCGGAGAGGAACACAGAGGAATATAGAGATGATGTTTCTAAAAAATTGGGATAATCTCAACTATAATGAATTCAGTTTAGTAAATTTCAGAAAATAAAGCATTTAAATAATATACTTAATAATCATATTATTAGTGAGGGTGGGAAAACCCCACCCTTACGATTGGCATAATTTATTGGTGTGATTTAAAAATCAGGTCAATTACGGTTTTTGTGGAGATAGAAGACGTAGGTAAAAGCACCAATTTTCTAAACCAAACGGAAAATAAATGGATAACGGTAAGGTTCTTCGGGGTTATTAATAACTTTAATCACGGCAATGATTGGAAGTATTATGCTAATAGCAAATAAGACAATATAGAGTAAAAATCCTATCAAAACAAAAGTCAAAACAAAAGCAACGATACCGTAAATAAATAGATTGATGAAAAAATTTAAAGCTTCTTTCGCATTGGCTTTAACAACAGAATCATCTGTTGTCGCCATAATTATAATTGGTACTGCTACCGATAAAACTAGAAAGCTTAAAAAGGGTGAGGCATGACAAAGTACGGACAGAAGTTTACGTTTTTCTAACTCATTCATATTTTTTAAACCATGTAGATAACGATGTATAATAACATTTATAATTGCAATTTCTCTAGAAATAGAAGGCTTTTAATTACAATTTTCAAGATAAAAAACTTGTAGCAGATTTGTATATTATTAGATTTGATTAAAAATCTCGAATATTGGTGCTTAATTTGATTATCTTAACAATGCATCATAATACAAAATAAATCTTTGCACTACAGTAAATTGTATTCATCTAAAGGAAGTTCTCTAAACCATACTATTCTCTTATACACTTTGTCTTCAGAAATGTGCAACTTTGGTATCCTATTCCCCATTCCCCAAAATTGGTAGCACAATAGTAAACGTCGTACCCTTGCCCAAAGTACTATCAACTTGAATTTGCCCTTGATGATTTTCGACAATCGCTTGTGCGATCGCAAGTCCCAATCCCGAACCTGTGGTCTTTTCTGTCGCTTTATTGTGGGTAGAATGGGTACGTGCTGGATCGACTCGATAAAAGCGATCGAATAATTTTGGTAAAGCTTCAGTAGGAATACCAATTCCACTATCACAAATTATCACTTGTAGCTGCGGAGTCACATAACGTAATCCCGAAACTCGATAAATTGCCTCAACCCTGATTAACTCAACCTTGACTTTGCCATCATTAGGTGTATAACGCAAAGCATTACCAATCAAATTGGTAAATAATCGTACTAACTGATTCCAATCACCAGTTAATGTAAACCAATTTTCCAACAACTCCAAATTTGTCTCCGTTGCTGGTGGATCGATTAACTCCAACGACAGCAAAATATTTTTTTCAACTGCAAATAGTTGCTGTTCTTCCACCACTTCCATCAATAAAGCATCAAGGGGACATGGTAAAAAAGTCTCTTTACTAATACCACTATCTTGCCTTGCCAAAAACAACAAATCATTAACAAGCTTACCCAAACGCTGGGTTAATTTTTCGATTATTTTGAGTTGCTGTCGGTAATGGGAAGAACTAACAGTAATCGTCTCAGTCGATTCCAAAGATTCTAAATCAGCAAGTGCCACCTGTACATTAGTTTGAATCAGTGCGATTGGACTTCGCAACTCGTGGGAAGCATCTGCTGTAAACTGCTTTAAGCGTTGGTATGACTGATGTACGGGTTCCATAGCCTTACCCGAAAGAAACCAACCACTAGCACCAACAGAAAGCACCATTAACCCAGTACCCAAACCCAAATCAAAAATTAATTCTCTACTGGGTTTTGTCACTTCAAACCAAGGATGACTTACCCGCAAATATCCCAAAACCTGCCGTCCAATTTCTACACGTTTGGTAACTTGACGAAATACCAAAGGATTAGAAACGTTTTTGCGGAAAGCTGCTAATTCCTTTTCCACACGCACCGTTTCCCCATTGGGATTGTAGCGAATCGGAACATTAATTGGTTCGGAAAAAGTTGACCAAAGCAAATCACCAGTCGAACTGAACCATTCGATATCGATGCGATCGTCTTCTAGAGTATCAGCATTGTTGCGAAAACTAGCTTCGACGTTAATACGGAATTGATTTGCATTAGGTGTAACTGAAATATTCACTGGTTCGATTGCAAGCGATCGCTCCAAAACTTCCACCACATGATTGAGGGTATCGTCAATTCGCTCTATCAAGGTACTGCGAACGTACAGATATACCCCACAAGCAAACACTAACAGTAACACGGCTGTAATTGCCGTATACCAAATTGCGAGACGACGACGGGTAGCTTGAAACATAAAGAATGGATTGAACCAATCAACTACTTAAATAAAATTGCCTATCTGGCTTCAGTGGTAACACTGACTTAATTTTGTTACCTCTGCCTCATAATTCCATATTCTCACTGAAGGAGTCTTTAGAGGATAAGGGTTAAATTTTTGATGTAATCGAGAATTAATCAGGATTCAAAATAAAAATGAATTGAATTTAGCTGGTTTCATTTACTGCTGTAGCTTGTACTCACATCCAAAAAGAGTCAATTCATTCAAAATAATCACTAGTATTAATTAATACATTTAACCAATCGATTATGAGTTTGGAAAAATGCCATGACATTCATACAAAGTCATACATAGATATTATATGCTCTCGCGATCGCTCTCAGCCCAATATTCACCGCTTCACAAATATGAATCCATAAATTATCGATTGTGGTTGAAATTATCTGGCATAACTTTCCAATTTCAACAAATTAAACTTGCAAATTAAACTTGCAATTTTAATCTCACAAAAGAATAAGTTATGCGACGGGTTGAGAATCTATGCATAAAGCGGGGCAAATGTGCAGGTTTTTTAATTATTCATGTAAAGGAGGTGATGCGTTAACAGTTAAAACCATGCTGGCAGAGTAAATCGGCAATTTCTGTTCGGGTTGCAGATTCTACTTAATTTCAACTCTCGGGCTTATCCAGGGAAGCTATATCGATAAGGTCAGTACATAGCAAAATCACATTAAGTCTGCCACAAGCAGGAAAACGAGAGTTAATTTTACTTCAAAAAGAAATCAGATTATCTATCCTCAGGAGTTATTTTTTTCCATGAATAAGAAAATTTTGGGCATTATCGCTGGTATCGCAACTGTAGGAAGTGCTGTTTTCGCAGCACCTGCCCATGCAGTTAAGCAAGACGTAGAAGTAACAGTAACTATCCAACCTGGAATTTACCTACGTACATTTGAGAAGGTTAACCTCCAAGTTACTCAAGGGGACTTGGGTGCGACAAAAGAAAGTGATTTCAATGCAACTCCAGAAACAGATGGTAGTGGAAAGTTGACACTACTTCCAGCTCCTACTATTGGTACAGGTGCAAACCCCATAATCAAAAAATCAGTTACTGAATTGTTTGCAGTTTGGGGTAACACTGCTGGCAAGAATGTAACCGTTACTGTTAAACCTGTTATGACTAGTGATGATGGTCAATCAGCTGTTTTGAAAAATGACGATGAAACCAGTGAAATCACAATCACAGGTGTAACTGTCACTGGGGAAAAAGCTACTGGAGTTCCTACCAGTAAAAATCCACTTGTTGGTGGTGTTGATTTGGATTTAGATGTTAGCCAAGCAACTGCTGGTGTTCACTCTGGTGGAAAATTGACAGTTGAAGCTTTAGCTGACCTGTGATTTTTTAATTTGCTTGCAAAGACATAGCTAAGGTGAAGTCATCATAATTTCTGGTGCAGGCATTATGCCTGCTTCCAGTTCTCAAGTGCAAAGTCTATTTTTGGATTGGCTTTTGTTGATTATTTTGCTTTTAAAGTTTTATATGTGTGTTTTTAAAAGCCAAAAGTCAATTATTAAAATTTTGAGCAATTTACAATTAATCAGATATAACAGATAAGAACTAACTAGGAGTTGCAAATTAAAAAATATCAATCAAAAAATAAGCTTGACCTATAGTCAAATAATTATCAGATCAAAACTTAGTCATGATTTTGATTTTAACTCTTTTAAATAGTATTTAAATTCTGTCAAGAGTCCTCATTTTGTCAGCATCGAAATAATGAATTATCAGTTTAATCTATTACGCAGCTTGGCTACATTGATGATATTTCTAGCTTTACCATCGATACCAGTCTTAGCGCAAACAAGTCCAACTGTAGAAGATTCGGGAGTATTGGGAATATCACCTGATACCATAGCTCTTGACCCAATCAAAGATATATTTGTTAATCCTAGTGGTTATGCAAAGAATACACAGGAACTTTATGCTCAACCGGATTTAATTCAAAATGTTAAACGTCAAGCGACTTGGACAAAGCGTGTTCCCCTTGACAAAATGCAATTACCACTTAAAGTCACTTACGAGTTAAAAGATAATAGCGGTACTGCTAATCGCTTAAATAATTCGACTAATGGAAATTCAGCAATCAACGTTATTTTAAATCCGTTAGAAAGTACTTTAGTATTTCGTAGTGAAGCGAGAAATCTCGCAGTAATTGAAGGAAAGGTTGAATTTACTTTAGACCCAACCCAAAGTCCAACTGCTGGCGTTCATGCTGGTCGTTTATCGGTATGTATTCAGAGTGTAGATGGTGGATGTTTATAAGTTGGGAGTTAGGAGTTAGGAGTTAGGAGTTAGAAATTAGGAGTTAGAAGTTAGAAGTTATTTGTGATTGATGAATAATCAATATTAACTATTAACTATTAACCATTAACCATTAACTAATAACCATTACTAATTAATTAGGTGTGAGAGGTAAGCAAGGATTACAATGCAACAAAAGACGAAGAATATAGCATTAAGTTTAAGTTTAATTGGCGCGATCGCACAGGTTCTAACACTAGTTACACCACCAGCAACAGCACTAGAAATTGGTGTGAGTCCACCAAAATTTGAAGTGCAGATGACTGGTAAAGGGCGATCGCAATCAATCAAAATCACGAATTTTGCTTCAGAACCAGTGGAAATGCGAGCTTATGTCCGCAACTGGACTTTGAGTGAGGAGAGCAAGCTACAAGAAATACAATCAACTGAGAATTCACTTGACCAGTGGATTGTTTTCACTCCAGCTAGATTCACCATTCCCCCACGCAGTTCCCAAAATCTCCGCTTTGCAATTCGTCCCAAAGTTCAGCCCAAAGATGGTGAACATCGAGCAGTGATTTACATTGAAGAAATTGTGCCTCAGAGCAAGGAAAACTCCCAGTCAGTCACTACGATTGGACGTGTTGCTGTGGTCGTTTACGGTTTTGCAGGAAATATTAAACGTGTTGGAAACCTCAACTCTATCAATGTTGATGCCAAACCCAACTCTGTTAAAGCTATTTTCGATATTTCGAGTAGCGGTAACGCAAATGTCCGTATGAAAGGACAATACTCGATTTGGCGTGCTGCTAATTATCCAGGAGCGAAAACGACACAACAAATATCTGGTGCTGGCTCTTCCGATATCAAACTGCCTGCAAATGTGGTTGATGCTGGAATTCTCAAAGATACACCAGTTCTTGCGGGTACGAGTCGCAAATTAGTCATGCCAATCACCAAAAAATTACCTCCTGGTAACTACATTTTGGATATTAATGGTGACTTAAATGGAACTGCGATCGACAAAGGTATTCCTTTCACTGTTCCAGCTAATACACCTGCATCTGTACCAGTGAGAAAGCTTGTGATTCCCCCTGCAGGATAGTTCTGAAACTTCGAGCGATTAGCCATTAGCCAAAAGCTAATAAAAGAAAGGCTAAGAGGTATTTAAAGGTCAATTTTTGCCGTTCTTAGTATACCTGCAAAAATAGCTAATCTTCTGGGTGAATAAATTATCCAAAGCTCAGAAATCATTTGCTACTAAATGAAATTCAAACTTACAAAACCCCTTTGGGCTAACCATTTCAATATTTGTGCTTAGTATGCTCTACCTAGCTTTACCACCTGTACCAACCCCAATTGTCGCCACAATTGCATCCGAACAAACTGCTGGCAAAGCGCTATCAGTAAAGGTTTTGGGTGCTGGTAAACCGACAAAAAGTTCAATTTCAGATAGTGGCAATGCGAGTACAGCAACAGCACACTCGTCAGAATGTCAGCTATCTGAAGCAAAGTTACAAAAATCTAATCTACAAAAGCCAAACCCACAAAAACTAAACCCACAAAAACCTAGTCTTGTGAATAGCTTGTTAGGCAAGATGTTGGCAGCTTCCACGAGTGTGAAAGCGCAAAATATTGCTTGCGAATCTCAAAAGCAGCAATCAGAAATCGTTGTCACTCAAGTGCCGAACTCCGCAAATGCAGCGAATACGAATATCGCTGTATTACCAGAGCAAAACTCATCTCAACAAACGGATTCAGTGCAAATAGCTAGTAACTCTGACTACAACAAGAGTGCAGAGAAAAATACTGTTGGGACTATTTTGACAGCAGTACAGCAAATGATTCAGATGTCAATGTATGCATCGATAAATAATGCGATAAGTGAAGCACAACACGGGTACGCGATCGCAGATGCACCTCAGATTGAAGCTCCGACTGCCGACAAATCGCTAGTAATCCTGTAGTCGGTAATTCTACATCTAATGATAATTCCGCGTCAGCGAATAATGAAGTTGCAAAACTAGATAATACAAACAATCAAGCTAATCCAAATACAGAAAATAATAAAAATATTCAAGCAGCAGCTAATAATTCTAATTTTGATGCGTCAAGAATCTTGACATTAGTCCAAGAGTTAATCAGTATTTCACTTTCGGCAACATTAAATAACACAATTAATGATGCCATTAATCCCAATCAAAATTCGCAAACCATAGCCCAAAATATAGCCAGTAATCCCAAACCAGATTTACAACAAAAAACAACCGATTCTCAATCTACGGATAATAGTAAGTTAGCAGCCGCAGGTAATATTATTAATCGGCTCAAGCCCAATTCAGGTAATAAAGTTAATCCCGGAAATATAAATGTAAATCCAAATCTAAATCCCGATCCAACTCCTGAAGGTTCACTACAACTAGCAAAATCTCCCGATGAACCTTTTCTAGTTGAACTTAGTGTTAATGGTCGAGAAATCGGCACATTAGATGTCATTTTAGAAAATAAAATCCTATTAATACCTCTAGAATCCTTTGCTCAATTAACAGGTTTTACTGTTGAAAAATCCGGTGTAAAAGTTCAAGTTAAAACTCCTTTAGGAACTGTTCAATTAGACCCAGATTCCTTAAGACAAATCAACGGTGTCTCTTACATCAGTAGCGCCGAAATGCGCGATAAATTAAATATCACCATTGATTTAAACATTGCTGATTTAACCCTACTTGCAGACCTTCCTTGGCGCTCAACAAGCGGTCAATATCGTCCCAAATCACCCAATTTAAAACCCGATGTTTTTGCACCTCTAAATGGTTTATCAAGCCTAAGACAGGAATTTAATTGGACTAATGGTGGTGGTGATTCCAGCTTACGCAGTTCCACACGTCTCGGTGGTAGATTATTAGGTGGTTCTGTTGGGGTTCGATTTGATAATAACTTTGTCAATAGTCCAGATGTTTCCGAATATTATTTCTATAAGCGAATGGTAACTTTCGCTATCAATAGGTCGCCAACAATTAGGTTTACATCCACTCTTAAATGGGATGGATTTAACCGGACTACAATTTGGTTATAGTAATCTACCTCCAGAAAGTTTTGGTACTAGTTTTAACGCTACAGAACTATTACCAAGAAGGTCACGTCCAATCCAAACATTTCGTGGTGAAGCACCCCCAGCAAGCTTTGTTCAATTACGGGTTGGTGGTGTGTCAATAGCCCAACAACAAGTTGGTTTTGATGGAATTTATGAATTTGTTGATGTTAACTTGCCTGTCGGTCAAAATAATGAAATTGAGGTTTTGATTTTCGACAGAAGTAATCTGCGGGTACCTTCAGAAATCCGGACAGTGAGAATTAATGCATCAGATTTATTATTACCATCGGGAGGAAATATTCAACTTGCAGGTTTGGGTATTAGTGGTAATTTAGTCCAAGACCAATTGTTTGGAGAATCAAATTCTGACTACAATGGTAAATTGATGGGTTTTTACCAATTAAGACAAGGATTATCAAATAACTTAACTTTTGAAAGTTCTCTACAGGCAATCCCAGGTACACTACAATCGCAAGCTGGTTTAGTTTGGAGATTGGCAAATCCTGTAATTCTATCTGGAAGTGTTGGTAATTCCTACGGCAAACTAGGTTATGCCGCTGACTTAGATATTCAACTTGATAAATTAGATATTAATGCCAACTCCCAATCATTACCAAGGTCATTTCGTACAGGTAATAAAGAGAGTTTTGAGCGCTTCAATCATAGTTTAGAAATGAAGTATCGCTTCAATAATAAATTCAATTTAGGATTTATTGCTCGCAACCGACAAGACGATACAAGTACAGCTAGTTATATCTTACCTACTTTCACATTAAGACCTTTTTCCACCGTATCTTTAAACGGTAGACCTGATATCGATGGTAAATATTTATTCAATGCTTTCTATCAACCAAATTTTGCTACCCGCTTATCATTCAATACCTATGGTGATGCCTATCTTTCCGATTTGAGCTACAAATTCAAAAATGACTATCAAGTATCTGGAGGAACTGAATTTGGTAGCGGTTCCGCACCACGTTATACCTTAGGTTTTGGTTATTATCCAAATAGTCTCAGACAGCTAAGTTGGAACGTCGGATTAGCATTGCGAGAGGGTGAAGTTGCACCAATCGCAGGTGCAAGTATGCAGGTATTACCTGGTTTGTTGGCAAGACTCGAATATCAAGGTATTCCCTCTAGAGCAACTAGCGGTAATTTTGGTGGTTTTGGAAGCGATCGCTTTAGTCTCACCCTAGTATCAGATTTATCATTCGCACGGGGACAAATTACACCAGCAAACTATACAGGTGTCACCAAAGAACGGGGTGCGATCGCGGGACATATTAAAGTTGAAGGTGCTAAAGGTGGCTTTGATTTAAGCGGTTCTAATGTCACTATTATCGATAATCGCGGTCAAGTTATGGGTTCTTCTCAAACCGACTCGAAGGGGAATTTCTTTGTTGGTGGTTTGCCTGAAGGTAACTACATAGTTGAACTTGAACCCGATACATTACCTGTTGAACTTTCAGTACCGAAGACAAGTATGGTAGCGCAAGTTGCTAACTCGGCAGTGACTCGACTTGATTTCCCAGTACGGGCAGAGTTTGGTGTTGCTGGACGGGTTACAGATGTTTCTGGACAACCTGTTGCGGAAGTTAAGATAGAATTGATGAATTCTGCTGGTGCAAGAATATTATCGGGTTTGACAGATAAGTTCGGTTTGTACCGTCTTGATGGGGTTCCCGTTGGTAAGTATATGTTGCGGATTTCTACCCAAGACATACTTAATGGCAATGATGCACTTCCGAAGCGGCAAATCGAGATTCGTAATGAGTTTGTTTATAATCAGAATTTACAATTACCAATTTCTGCGGCAGCGAAAAAGAAGCAGTAAGTCGAAATCTTTGGTAATTCTGCTTGATTTTTGGATATTTCTTTTCTTGGAATACTCATTATTGAAGAAACTTATTTAGTTCTTGAACTAATCGATGTACTGTTGTTGAAGGATTATTATTAGCAGGATTACATGGTTCATATTTCTTAAGAAGATTTTCAGCATTTTTTATCGCATTAGCTTGGCGATTGAGTAATTCATCATAGATGTCATCGCTATTTTTTGCGTATTTGTGTCCCAGTTGCCGATCCAACTTTTTCAAATAGTCACTTCTGGGAATTCCCGTATTGAGAAATTCAAAGTGAAGAATATACCACAACTCGAAAGATTCATTAGAATAAGCGATTTCGATACCTGCATCTTTAGCATTTTTAATCGCATTATGGAAATCAGTTTCCGTCCATGAATCGCGATCGAAAACACACCAGATTTGGTCATATTCTTCTGGATTTTTTTGCTCTACTGCTTTATCTACTAATTTGCTAGGATTCATTCCTAACCCTTGCACTTCTATTATTACTTTGGGAACTCTAAAACTCCTAAAATAGTTAGGTTCTGTCTTTTCACCTTCACAAATAATCAAAAATCTTTGTCGGATTTCTCTCGTATTCACTTTTCTAGATGAGTATCCTTGATGTTGACTTTTCCTTTTAGCCATGAGCATCAATCAGATGGCTAAAATCGCCGATATAGGGAATTGCACCGTATCGTCCTTTGATATAATCACTTTCAAATGAAGCGTCATTGCGAACTTTATATTCGGCTAAAGAATATAAATCTGTAACTCCATATCTATTCTTTTCGGTAAACCAGATTTGGTCTCTACGAAAAAGCTTATTAGTTAGTAAATTAGTGTCATGAGTCATAAAAATTAATTGTGCATTATTAGGATTCGTATCATTTTTATTAAATAATTCGGCAATGGTATAACTAATTAGAGGATGAAGTCTGGCATCAAACTCGTCAATAATTAGAGTTTTACCTTCTTGTAACGCATCTACTAATAAACCTGATATCGCAAATATTTTCTGAGTTCCCTCTGATTCTTGTAAATTTAGCTCGAATGATTCCGTTCCAACTAAAATACCATTGTCATCAAATTTTTGATGGAGAGTTTTAATTGAAGGTACTTTTTGTTCTCCTATTAATAGTTCGATTGAATGATAAGTGTTTGTGAGATTTGCAAGTATTTCTTTGAATTCTTTTGGTACGTCCTTGGGAAGTTTATTTCTGACTTCACGGAGGGTTTCAAGAGAATCGACTTCTTGCATGTCGAGTTCACTAATACCCAAATCTAGTTTTTTAATTAGTTTAAATATTGCGTTTTTCTTTTTTTTACTTTCACCTATACAACGCGATGTATATCCTTGATAGCCATCATCATTGAGTCCAGAGACAATTTTTAATTGATTTGTTAACCATGCTAGTATCTTTTCGGCAATATCAACATTAAATTGAGCCGAAACAGATAAAAATAATGCATTATGTCGAGTTCTTTGCTGAATTCCATCTGCTTTATAATTTCTAGAACAACTAATGTTATTCTCTTTGCGTTCAAAAAGTTTCGTTTCTCTTACTTTTGGCACATAAAAAAGCCATTCTGAGATAACTTTATCCTTATTAACTTCAAACCCATATCTATATTTTTGACCCTGTAGTAAAAATACAATTTCAAAATAAGATGGTTGCAACTCAGTTTCTGTACTTAGTCTAAATGGTTCTACATTTATTTTTTCCGTACTTTGAGTTTCTTTTGAAGAGTTAATCATAAACCATTTCATGAAACTCATTGCTTTTGCAAGATTACTTTTACCACTTGCATTTGCTCCGTATATTGCAGCATTTTTTAGTAAGCTGAGATTATCATCAATACTAAAAACATTATTGTTATCAATATCCTTATCTTTAGATACAAGGTTCGCTGCCACCATACTGAAAGTGACTCTCTCTTTGAAGGATCGATAGTTGCCAACACTAAATTCGATAAGCATGACAAAACTCAATTTTAAAAAGCTGAATCTGTGAAAAAATCACAGCAATATATTTTAAGAATAGCAAAATTTGTACTGAATTTTTACTAAAATCTGTTTTTCCCCATCGTGACCTATTCTAAATTCTCAAAGTAAAATCCGAAATTTCATTTAAAATAGATAATTACAAGCTTTTAATCCAAAAACTTTCTTCCCCAAAGCTATATTCGCCCATCTTGAGTGCATCATGGCAAAACCCAAAAAAACCACCCCTCAGATAGATTTCAAAGACCCACAATATTATCTCAACCGCGAACTTAGCTGGTTAGAATTTAATAACCGAGTTTTGCATGAAGCGATGGACTCGCGTACACCCCTATTGGAACGTCTCAAGTTTATGGGGATTTTTAGTTCCAACTTGGATGAGTTTTTTATGGTGCGGGTTGCTGCACTCCAACAGCAAGTTGAGGCAAAGGTTAGCCAGTTGGCTTTTGATGGACGCACACCAACACAGCAGCTTGATGATATCAGCTTTTGCTTACGTCCTTTGGTGATTCAACAACACCAACATTTTCAGAAAGTACTGCGATCGCAACTCACAAACCACGGTGTCTATATTCTCGACTACATCGAATTGAGCCAGAAGCAGCGCAACTATCTCGATCATTACTTTGAAGAACAAATATTTCCGGTAATTACACCGTTGGCTGTTGACCCTAGTCACCCATTCCCCTACATTTCTAATCTCAGTCTAAATTTGGCAGTTTTAATCAAAAATCCGGAAACTGAAGAGGAGTTTTTTGCACGGGTTAAAGTTCCCAAAGTTTTACCACGCTTTTTACCCTTACCTCCAGAATTAAGCATCCAGCACAATGGCAAACCTGCCGCTTGGACAGGTATTCCCCTCGAACAAGCGATCGCACACAACTTGGAATCCCTATTTCCAGGGATGAATATTCAGGAATATCATACTTTCCGCATTACCCGTGATGCCGATTTAGGGCTGGAAGAAGACGAAGCTGATGATTTACTCTTGGCAATCGAACAGGAGTTACGCAAACGTCGTGTCGGGGGAACACCAGTGCGCTTGGAAATTAACCCGCAAACACCGGAAGCAGTGCGATCGCGTTTACTCCAAGATTTGGAATTGGACGATACCGATGTTTATGAAGTTGAAGGTTTGCTCGGTTTACGGGATTTGATGTATTTTATGTCCCTACCATTACCAGGATTAAAAGATAAACCCTGGCAGTCGGTTGTACCTGCCAGACTCCAACGCATCCGCGAACCCATCACCAATCCAGACATAATGGAGATAGAGGAAGGTAAGGATTTCTTCGCTGTCATCCGCGATCGCGATTTACTCCTCCACCACCCTTATCAATCTTTTACGGCTTCTGTTGTCAAATTTATTACCCATGCCGCCCATGACCCGGATGTGCTGGCAATCAAAATGACGCTTTACCGCACCTCTGGGGATTCTCCAATCGTCAATGCCCTAATTGCAGCTGCTGAAAATGGTAAACAAGTATCCGTATTGGTGGAACTCAAAGCTCGTTTTGATGAAGAAAATAATATTTATTGGGCACGAAGATTAGAAAGCGTCGGTGTCCACGTGGTTTACGGGTTAGTCGGATTAAAAACCCACTGCAAAACAGTTTTGGTGGTGCGACGGGAAAAAGACCGAATTCGTCGTTACGTCCACATTGGCACGGGTAACTACAACCCCAAAACCGCACGTTTGTATACAGATTTTGGTTTATTTAGCTGTCGCGATGAATTGGGAGCAGATTTAACCGATTTATATAATTACTTGACGGGATACTCGCGGCAAAAATCCTACAGACAGCTATTAGTTGCCCCCGTAAACATGCGCGATCGCTTTTTAGGATTAATTCAGCGCGAAATCGAAAATGCTCAAAATGGCTCTTCTGGAAGGATTGTAGCCAAAATGAACTCCTTAGTTGACCCGCAAATTATCGCTAGTTTATACGAAGCTTCCTGTGCTGGAGTCCAAATCGATTTAATTATTCGTGGTGTCTGCTGCTTGCGTCCAGGAATCAAAGAAGTTAGTGAAAATATTCGCGTAATTAGTATCATTGGTCGCTTTTTAGAACATTCCCGCATCTTCTATTTCTATAACAAAGGACAAGAAGAAATATTTATTGGTAGCGCAGATTGGATGCCACGAAATCTAGACCGTCGTGTTGAGGCGATCGTCCCAATTTTAGATGCAGATATTGCTAAAGATTTACAAGAAGTTCTCGGCATCATGTTAGCTGATAATCGCCAAGCTTGGGAATTACAGCCCGATGGTAGTTACATTCAGCGTCGTCCCGGCGAAGATTGTCCTGAATCGAGTTCTCAACAAGCTTTAATGTCAATGGCATTAGCTGCGGTAGGTATTAACTCAAATTCGATGGAATCTCGTAAAGCTGTCCATACCTGAAAAAGTTGAAAACTGTCACCTCTGACTTGGTAAAATTTATTTATTCGGAAAATTTTGTCATTTTTGGGATTTTGCCAAAAAAAATGTGTGCATTACATGCAGCTTTTTCAACCATAGGATAGAGTCACTTTAGTGGGGTGTTCTTATAAACTGTAAAAGTAATTATTTATTGTTTGTTTTTTTAATTGGATGTTAATGTTGTCCTGTGAGTCTTCTACCTTGAGGGTTCTAGTCGTTGATGACCACGAACTGACTCGTTTAACCTTACAATTGGCACTTTCCTGCCAACAAAACATACAAGTAGTAGGTTTAGCTACTAACGGTCAAGAAGCGGTGGATTTAGTCAAACGGCATCGACCCGATGTTATTGTCTTAGATTTGCAAATGCCAGTGATGGATGGTTGGACGGCATCAGATCGAATCAAAACGATCGCACCGAATACCCAGATCATCGCTTATTCTTCTGTCGAAGATGCAAATAAAAAAGATATCAACCACTCTGGAAATTGGGATGTATTTTGTAAAAAAGATGTACCCACAAATGAACTAATTGCTTTAGTACGGCAATTAGGGAACGGGAATAATCCAGTAGCTGGCTAAACTATGAGAGCGATCGCGGCTATTTTAATTAAGTAACACTTACACTATTAGACTTAAGTTCTTAAACTAAAATTCTTAAACTTAAGTTATCTGAGAAAAGGAAAAGCATAACCCAAGCGTCAGTGCGAGTTTACTATTATTCCCAACACCGACGCAGTTTTTATGGTATTCAGCGCTTACTATATTGAACTGTTAGCTTTCCATTTCTCCAAAGGTGCGTCTATATTCATCTATTAATTCATCCATTTCTTCCAATGCTTGGTTAACATCTATTCTCAAGGTTCCCAAGTTTGGCTGTTCCAAAAGCCTTAATAAATAATCTCGTTTACCTTGAACAGCGCTAACACGTTGTTTGATATCTTGTAAATCCATAGTTTTAACAACCTTAGTTTTAACAACTTTTAATCATCTTCCATTTAAAATTAGCGCAAAAATTGGATTAGGTAATAGGGTACAAGGAATTATCTTCACCTTAACCCCCAAATAATTTAACCATAGTCAACCGTAGTAGTCTGTCAATTTTATTTTGACGGTTATGTATACATCCACAATTCTGTAGAGACGTAGCATTGCTACGTCTCTACAACCATCTAGTAGTGGGGTTTCCCCACCCTGCAACCGTTCGTGAGAAAATTAAGGGTATAGTCTGCTGGAGAGAGGAGAGACTATTTTAGAGGTGAGGTTTTGTATTTGAGTTAATCCATGTTTCTAAGTGTCGAATAATCACCGATGATAGTAACACTGGAATTATTAAAACTCATACCTCCATTACTATGTTTGGCAAAATTCGCTTATCTGTCTTGGGTTTAACTGTAGGCAGCATTTTAACAACGATTGGCTTTATTGCGTACGCAAACGACAACGCAACCCTAAATCTAGCTGGTTTCTTTTATGGTATTCCCCTACTTTTAGGAGGATTAGCACTCAAAGCTAGCGAACTTGAACCTGTACCCTTTAGCCAAACAACTACCCCTGAAATCCTCAAACTGCGGGAAGAGCAAGCAACTGTTACCCAAAATAAAATCCGTAAAGATATTACCCGCTATTGTTACGGACAGGAAGTTCACCTAGATCAAGCTTTTGTATACCTACAACTTAGTCCCTCTGAAGACGAAATGCCGATCGCAACGAGTTTGCGAGAAACAGAAACAGATGGTGCTTATACTTTGATTTTGGAATTTGATTCGCCATTCATCACACTAGAAGCATGGCAAGCAAAGCATGAAAAAATGACCAAGTATTTTGGTCCCAATGTCAATATCAAAATTGCTGAAACAGGTGAAAATAAAATTGAGCTAACACTAATTCGTACTTTGGCTTAAAGGATTAGACATCTCCGGAGATGTCTAATGAAATCATCACCGAATTTTATATTTTAGAATCAATCTAAAATCCAAAATCCAAAGCTTGTACTGAGCGACAGCGAATGTATCCAAAATCCAAAATTGATTCACCCACAAACCATTAAAAAATTGTCAAAATATAATAGGTACGAATAAGGGAACGTATATTTATGATGACGACTGCGACTAGCTTGCCGGAAGGTTGTCGAAATCCATCATTGAAGCGGTTGATGAAGTTTGTATTTCAGCCGATTAAGTATATGGAAGATAATGCAAAAAAATATGGTGATACATTTACTTTGTTTAATAAAAGTGGTAATCACCTAGTTTATTTTTGCAATCCTCAAGCGCTAGAACAGATTTTTACTGCTGATGCTGGTCATTTAGCTTCGGGAAGAGCAAATAGGATTTTAGGATTTCTTGTGGGGGCAAATTCGCTGATTACTTTAGATGGCGATCGCCACAAACAACAGCGTCAGTTATTAGCACCTCCGTTTCATGGCGATCGGATGCGTGCTTACGGTGATACTATTAGCGAAATTACTCAGCAGGTAATCGATGAATGGCAAGTTGGAAAAGCTTTTAATATTCGTGATTCGATGCAAGAAATTTCGTTACGGGTAATATTGCGGGTAGTTTTTGGTTTAGATGAAGGACAGCGTTTGCAAGAATTGCAGCATCTATTGAGTTCTGTTTTAGATTTTATTACTTCACCATTAATGTCAAGTTCATTCTTTTTTCGTTTCTTACAAAAAGATTTTGGTGCGTGGAGTCCTTGGGGTTGGGTGATGGCTCAAATTCGGAAAATAGACGTACTCATCTATGCTTTAATTGCGGAAAGAAGAAGTGAAAATGACCAAAACCGTCAAGATATTTTAACTTTAATGATGGCTGCCCGTTATGATGATGGGCAACCTATGTCTGATGTCGAATTGCGCGATGAATTGATGACATTACTATTAGCAGGTCATGAAACTACAGCTTCGGCTTTAACATGGGCTTTTTACTGGATAGACTATTTACCCGAAGTTGGTAAACAGTTATTAAATGAACTTGATTCTATTGATAAAAATTTAGAACTAAGTGCGATACTCCGCAGGAGTCGCTACGCGATCGCGAAACTACCTTATCTAACCGCAGTTTGCCAAGAAACTCTGCGAATTTACCCAATTATTATGACTAGTTTTGCTAGAGTTGTCAAAAAGCCAATTGAAATCATGGGTTATAATTTGCCTGTAGGTACAGTTATTTTACCGGGAATTTATATTGCTCACCATCGCGAATCAACCTATCCCGAACCTAATAAATTTAAACCCGAACGCTTTTTAGAAAGACAATTTTCACCCTATGAATATTTACCTTTTGGAGGTGGCGATCGCCGTTGTATTGGGCTAGCATTTGCGATGTATGAAATGAAGATTGTTCTAGCTACGGTTTTGTCAAAATATCAACTTTCGCTTGTTGATAAGCGTCCAGTTAAGCCTGTGCGTCGTGGACTGACGATTGCGACACCAGGAAGTATGAAAATGCGAGCAATGCTAATTGATAAAACTAGTGTATGAAGGCAGAAGAAAGGAGGCAGAAGGTAGAAGGAATAAAGCTCATTTTAAAAGCTTTTTGTCACTTTAAAATGGTTGGTTTATTTCCGCCGAACTGTACTAGTAAAAATTAAAATATTCCTGTTGTTAATTTTTGATATTTATTCAATATTTTCAGTATAAATATTTTTTTATGGAGTAAGAATTTAGCTTGCTTCTAGACTTTGGAGTACTATTATTTGGTCGTTGCTGAATCCTGAATCCTGATAAGTATTTGCTTTTCCATATCAGTGATATTATCTAAAAATAATAAGAAACCTTATCTTTTTCCTTTGGGAATGACGCATCGCATCCCGCTCTTATTACCCACAGCATCACCTTGATAACGAGGGATAATGTGGATACTTGCGTGCATCACATTTTGTCCTGCATCTTTATTAATATTCATTCCAATATTGAAACCGTCAGGTGCAAACTCTTGCTGTAAGAGTACTTGGACTTTATTAACCATTAGCCAGCAAGCTGATTGTTCCTTTAATGGTAATTCAAAATAATTACTAATATGGCGTTTAGGAATTACTAAAATATGACCTTTACTTAAAGGGTATCCATCAAATATTGCATAAGCAGTTGCCGATTCTGTCAGTAATTTAAGACTTTTATATGGGTTACAAAATATGCAATTATTAGATGAATTTCGCTGATAATTATAATGGGTATATTCATAAATCTCACAATATTCGTTAAGCTTGATTGATTTAAAAGGTAATTTGACTAGACATTGATATGTGGGCTTTTTGTGAACATAATGTTCTCTAAACCCTTCTCGTTTGATATCTCTTCTCACCGCAAAATAAGCTTTACCCCCTGGTTTTAATAGGTGGGAAACTTCCATTAGTATATTTGCTTGTTCCTCGACGAATAAAACATTTAAAACATAAAAGCAAATAATTGTATCAAATTTTTCATCAGGATATTCAGGAAAATAATAAGGGTCATATGCAGTAATTTCAAATCTTTTTTGTTGTAATAGTTTGACATCATTACCAAAACCACAACCAAAATCTAATATTTTGCCTTGAAGTAGATTTTTATCTAATAAAAATTGCGCGGGAGATGAGAGATAAACCCTTTCTATTGCTGTGAAATGACTATATTTATTTTTTGTTGCTTCATGGAAATAATAATTTCATAGAGAAGATTCTGCCTGTTTTTAAATTGCTACAGCCAGATATTACAACCAACTATTTAAAATTCGTCTCATCGGTTAGCTAAAGTAAATAAAATTAATATTTTTGGCGAATTAATCAACACCAACTAAGAGAATGTTGTCAAACATCCCCTTAGTTTTCACTCAATTTCTTATTGGAGCGATGCATCAAGGATGCCGCTTCGCGATCGCACTGGTTCTATGCTGGTAGAAATAGGGAGATTCCCGCTAGATACTGGCAGTGACATTTGGGATGCTGATAGCAGGGAATCGAGCTTCCATCCACTAGCATTAGCAATCATTTCCAATTTGTTCAACGTGCTAGGTTTATTGAAGAACATGGATTTGAATCTGGGGAAAATTTGTGAAAATGGTGATGGTGAACTTGGTGAAGCAGATGTACTAGATTCGGAAGTGGGAGACGAAAATACTTTCAAACCTAGATTCGAGGAACTTTGTAGAGTTTGACTTGGTGAAGATGCTTGCAACCCATTTTCGTATCGAACTAATGCCAGATTTCCATCCGAACTACCAGCGACTACAATTTTACCATCGGTTTGAATTGTTGCCGAGAAGCCATAATCTTGGGTACGATCGCCTATGGGAGTAAAGATTTTGCCTCCATTGCCAAAGCTTGTATCTAAACTACCATCACTGTTGTAGCGTGCGAGGGCAAACTCATAGGAACTGGAAGATATATTGTAAGCATCTCCAGAGATAACAATTTTACCATCGGTTTGGATTTCAATTTTACGCCCAGTTGCACCGTAGTCTGCGATGAGTGTAGTCGCTTGTCCTTGGTTGCCAAAGGTGGTATCTAAACTACCATCGCTGTTGTACCGTACTAATGCAAACTGATTACTACTGCTACCAGCAACAAGAATTTTACCATCGGTTTGAATTGCCGTAGCGTATCCATTACTATTTACTGTTGCGCGAACTTTACCTTGGCTGCCAAAGGTGGTATCTAAACTACCATCGCTGTTGTAGCGAACCGATGCAAAATTTGTACCTTGGGAATCCGATGCAGTTCCAGATACGATAATTTTCCCATCAGCTTGAATTGCGATCGCTTCTGCATAATCCGAACTAGTACTGACTTGGGTTGTAACTTTTCCGCCATTGCCAAAGCTAGTATCCAAAGAACCATCGCTGTTATATCTAGCGACAGCAAAATCATAGGAACTGGTAGAATTCCAAACAAACCCCGCGATCGCAAATTTTCCATCAGCTTGAATTGCGATCGCCTTACTATAATCGTATGCACTTCCCATATCGGTAGAAGTGATGCCATTCACACCAAAGCTGGTATCCTCTGTACCATCGCTGTTAAATTTAGCGACAACAAAGTCAGAACCACTAGCACCATTTGTGCTTCCGGTAATAACAATTTTACCGTCGGCTTGAACCTGCATTTTACTGGCTTGAAATGAGGAAAAAGCGGAAATTGAAGTCAGAATATTCCCACCATTCCCAAAAGTATTATCCAGGCTACCATCAACATTATGGCGGGCAAAAGCAAACTTAGTTAACCCCGTGTTTCCATCCAAACCGTAACCCAAGGTTAATATTTTCCCATCGGCAAGTTGCTCCACATCCCCCGCTCGGCTGAGAATATCGCTAACTACCTTACTACCATTACCAAAATTTGGGTCGAGGTCACCAGGTTTGCGAACTAACTTAATATCTACAGTTTCCCGAACGGTGATAGTACCGTCATTAACGCTCAATTGTAATTGAAAACTGGGGGTTGTTAAGGGATTTAGATCGTTGCGATCGCTAATCTGAATTTCCCCACTGCTAGCATCAATCGCAAAGGCAAAAGTACCATCTCCATTGGTGTCTCTGTTCCCGCTAGTAATACTCCAATTCAAAGTATCACCATCAACATCGAATGCAGCTACCTTGCCGAGTACAGTTCCGTTATCGTAGACATCAGGAATGCTGAAACTATATCCTTTGGAAACAACAGGAACATCATTAATGGAATTAACTGTAATAGAAACAACATCAGATGCAGTACTAAATACCGTAAATCCACCATTACTACCCGCGTTTGCCAAAGCTCCATTTTGACCACTACTACCATCCCAAGCTCGGAAAGTAATAGCGCTACCCAGGGTTCCATTAAAATTAGAAATAGGTTTGAAATACAGTCTAGTATTGGCATCCGCAGATAGTAACAGCGCTTTCGAGTTAGAAAGACTGCGGGGGTCTACAAAATTCCAGCGCAAGCCGTTATTAGTGCTGTAGAATAAAGTGCCGCGAGTATCTCCACTAATAAGAGCGATACCAGTATTAGGACTATTTGGATCGGTAATATTCACTCCCAACTTTGCGATCGCGGAAACCAAAAACCCAACTGCACCAAAGGGTGAAACCGCATCTTCATTAATCGTAAAACTGATATTTGTATCGGTTAAAGTTGGAGCAACATTAGGAAAACCCACATCCAAAGACCAAATTTCATCATTATCGATGCCATTATCGGCAACAAAATATAATTTACCGTTTGCATAGGTTAAATTTACCGGATTCGCTGATTTTGCACCTGGGTTAATATCACTAATTCTGATAAATGAGTTATTAGTTTCTATTTTCCAAAGTTCCTGTCCGGAAATTGAATCTGTAATATTGGCATACAAATTCCCATTAATATTAGTCAGATTTGAGATACGGAAATTTGGATTGCTGCTATTGGGTGATAATAACCTTGTTGGGAAACTCTGTTGGTCGGATTTCCACAGTTCTCGACCAAAGTTATTAGTAAAATATAGTGTTCCGTTGATATTAGTGAGATTTTCAAATGCGGGTTGGCTAGGATTAGCAGCAACCATTATTCTCACAGGTTTCCCAAAATCATCTAATCGCCATAATTCTGGTGGAAAGGTACCATTTTGAGCGACGAAATGTAGCGAATTGCCTACACCAGATAACTGCGATAAATTCAAACTCCCACTAGTTGAAAAAGGTAGGGGAATTGATGAAGTCATGCGATTTTGATCGGTTGACCACAAAAATCTTCTACCATCGACATTTTCGGTGACAAAATTAAGCTTATTACCAACAACAGTTAAATTTCTAATCGCTGCTAAAGGTACGCTGCTAGGAATGGATATTAGTTCCGTCACACCAGTTTGATTGATTCTAAAAAGTTGTATGAAACCATCGCTATGAGTTGTTGTAAAGTGAAGCGAACCATTGTAATTAACTAAGTTTGAGATATTATTAATCAGACTAGTAGTACTTAGTAAATTAACACTTGTAGATATCCCATTATTATCAATTCTCCACAGCTTTTTAACTCGATCTGGTTGGGTTGAAACTACAAACAAATTTCCATTGATATTGAGAAATTGTTCGTAGGTTGTACCAATGCCACCCAAACTAGCGATTGTCGTTAATTTATCTACATTTGCACTATCCAATTTCCATAGTTTTTGACCATTAATATCATTTGCCGTAAAGTACAGATTATTATTAACTGTAGTTACATTAGATATGGAATTCCAACCATTAGGAAAATTAATTTTTACCTGTTGTCCAGTTCCTTTATCTAACCGCCATAATTGCATCCCAGATATATCATTGAAAGTATAATAAAGCGTATCGTTAACACTAATCAGATTCGCTGGAACCTGGCGACTTTTTTGATTGATATCAGTTAAAGCTTTTGGGATTGTATTACTTCCAATACGAGTATCAATTTGCCATAATTCCTGTCCCGTTTTCCCATCATCCGCACTGAAATAGAGAATATTATCAACAGCAGTTAAATTATTCGGATTAGAAGAACCTGAACCAAGATTAATATCGCTTGTGGGTTTAGGATTTCCCAAGCTGTCTAATGTCCATAATTCCTTTCCCTTTGTATCTGTTGCCGAGAAATAAAGCGCACCATTAATATTAGTTAAATTCGATATATTCGCAGGAGATGGGACACGAATCGCACTACCGTTTCCATCTAACCGCCATAATTCACTACCATTTAAAATATCATTACTAAAGTACAAATTCCCATTCGCAACTGTTAAATTTCGGTAGCTACTAAGACTCGTAAAAATTGTTTCCTTTACTAAACTCGGAACACCATTAGCATCAAGTCGCCACAACTTACGATTTCCCGGTTGCTGTTCCGCAGTAAAATAGAGGCTACCACCGAAAGCAGTAAGTTCGGATGGATTGGAAGAGCCAGAAGGATTTGATGTATTAGAAAGAGCAATATCGCTAACTCTGACAGGAGTTAAACGATTATCCAATGTCCATAATTCCCTACCGAATCGATTACCCGCATCAGTTGCAGCAAAGTAGAGCTTACCGTTAACATTTACAAAATTCGCTGGATTGATGGGGTTATCAATGCTAGAAAAAGTATTTCTGACAGGAATTACTTTACCACCAGTACCAAGAATGAATAACTTTGTAGGTGGATTTGGGGAAGTTGGAGAAGTATTCAGCGAATTACTTGCGGTGAAAAATACAGTTCCGTTAACATTAATTATATTGCCAGGGTTCCGTAAATTTGTTGGCAAACTTCCCACTCGCACAGGATTTCCATTAAAATCTAATCCCCAGATACTAGATATAAAACTACTTTCATTAGCAACCAAATAGAGATTTCCATTGCTATTTGTCAACTTAGAAAATCGGGGTGATGCAGTAAATAGTGGTAGCGAAACCCGAACTGGATTTACTGAGGTAGTGGTCGAAGCAAAAGCTGGATCGACTTTCCAAATCTCGATATTACTATTAATATCGGAATTGGCAAAATACAGACTACCATTGACAACAATAGGTGCTAAATCATTCAATCCCGACTGACTACCCAAGCGGATATTGCTAACAAATATTGGTGCTTGAGTTCCATTTATGCGCCATAATCCGGTGATATTATTTGAATCTGTGGCTGTGAAAAAAGTAGTACCACCCGCATTCATAATATTAGTCGGATTTGAACCAGCATTAAAAATAGATGTGGGGTTATTCTTAGTAACTTGTACAGGTGTTTGCATATCTAAGATTGATTAAAAAAGTTGATTTTTCTGTTTTGAAAATTTCTCTCTATTCTTCTTATTCATCCAAAAAAGTTTCGATTATCCTTTATCAATAAAAGACATCTAAATCAAATAATCTCAACAGCAGAAAATTACTTAGATTCAAATAGAGATAAATCTAAGTTATTTCTGTCCTATTCTTTTAGCTTTATTACCAGTCCAAAATAGCCTGAAGCAAATTTTAATGCTTCCGACATCTCGCACTTCAGAGACAAAGATATTTTTGTTTGCTAAATCTCCATATCGGTTATATGTTGACCAATAAATCGACTGTACAAACAGAAGCTAAATATTGAATGGAAACATGAAAATACTGTGCTACTAATTAAGTATTATAGAGTTCCGATTAATTCGATTACATCGTCAATTTCACTTAGAGCCGTATTAAAAAATATAAAATTTCATAAATGAACACAAAATAATTAGATCGGCTCAAGTATAAAAATTTGTAGAATTACGGCATAATTACCGTACAGAAGCTACAGTCGCTCCATCCGAAGAAAGCCATCTCATTTTTACTTCTGACATCTGACTTCTGATTCCTAATCCCTAACTCCTGATATCTGCTATACATAAATAATTTGCCCCTCACTTTTGACTTCATCCCAAAGAAGGATGAGTTCATTCCCATTTATGAATAATCTTGCAGAAAGAATTTAAAAAAATGTGAAAAATAAAGTAATGGCTTCTTCAATTCCATTAAAAGGTACTGAATTAGTTGATTGTGCAAGGGCAAATGCGAATCAAGGGATTCAAACTGCTGCTTATCAATGTGGTTATGGTGATAATTTAAATCAATTTGCCCAAGAGTTACGTAATGCTTGCGAAAGCATGAATTTACAAGTTAAGGAACTAACTCAATTAATTACTGACCAAGATATGATATTGCAAATAGGAACTGGTGAAATTGTCGCACCAGATACATCATCAGAGTTATAGTTTACTGCAAAAGTCAGAAGTCAGGAGTACAGAAGTCAGGAGTACAGAAGTCAGGAGTACAGAAGTCAGGAGTACAGAAGTCAGGAGTACAGAAGTCAGGAGTAAAGCAACTTTTTTGATAATTTTTGGATGATTTGAATGTTACTTATTTAATTGCAATCTTCTATATTATTGTAATTGAAAGTTTCTCCATCTGACTTATTAGATATTTTGTATTTTTATAAAATCAAAGTATTTAATTATTTAATTTTGCACTATTTTTAAAAATGTTTAAATAGGTTTTTTATGTAATCAATAAATCAGTAAAGTAGAGATATAAAAATAATAGACTTTAAT